>NZ_CP017917.1:317592-635185 GCF_002119525.1 Vibrio syngnathi
TGATATCGCGGACTGTATCTTTTAATACTTCGCCATCGCGTAGATGAACGTGCCAGTCGTCAGGACGAGTAATCGTAAGTTGTGTCATTGAAGGCTCCCACCATTTGAAGTGTTATTTAGTTGGAGCCTAAACTCAGCGAAATCTGTGAAAGCAATCGCTTACGTTTAGGCGACAGGATGATAGTGGAAAAGCACTTTCATTTCATCCTATTTTTAACTCTTCAGGGCTAGGAGCTTGTTTTTCTGAGTATTTTATTCGGTATTAATTCTCGGAGATGGTAGGAGGCGGGTTAACGAGTCGCCACCCAGAGTCCGTGAATCATTCCTGGCACCCAGAAGAAGAAAGTCAGGATGATGTTAATCAATAGGTCTTTACCTGCGCCACGAGCGAAGAACACGCCAACAGGCGGAAGTAGTACACATAAGATGACAATGACGAGTTTGTTCATGATAAATCCTTTTTATTCAATGAAAGTTCAATGCATTAATCGTGTTCAAAGTATAGAACGTATGGAGAGTGTTACGGCATTGCTGCCTTAATGTATCAAAACAGAAAGCTAAACATCTCAAGATAATAGCTTAGTATCAAGTGTTTAATGCCTGCCAGTTTATCTATTTATAACCATTTGTTAGCATTGGGACAAACAACAAACATTGGAATCGTTATGTCGCAGCTACCGTCAGATCAAAAGGCTTCACAGCAAGTGCCTTCTCTATCTCAAATCAATGTATTTCCGGTTAAGTCAGTGGGCGGGATTGCACTCTCTTCTGCTTGGGTCGAAAAACAGGGCCTTACCTTCGACAGACGTTTTATGTTGGCGTTAGCTGACGGCTCAATGGTGACGGCACGTAAGTACCCTAAAATGGTCAAGGTATCTTCTAGCTTGCAACCAGACGGTTTGATCTTCACTTATGAAGGTAAACAACCGTTGCGTTTAAAATACGCGAACTTCAAAATGCAAGAAGCACCAGCAACGGTGTGGAAAGACAGCTTCACGGCATACACGACATGTGATGAAGCCGATGATTGGTTCAGTGATGTGTTGGGCGTGCGCGTTGAGCTACTGTTTTCTGGCGAGCAATCGAATCGTGTTCGAGAAAAGCTCGGTCATAATGTGAGCTTTGCCGACGGTTACCCAATGTTAGTGATCAGCCAAGCCTCTCTTGATGAACTCAATCGCCGCAGCCCTGAAACCCATTCAATGGATCAGTTCCGCACCAACTTTGTTGTTTCCAACACAGAACCTTTTGCTGAAGATAGCTGGAAGCGTATCCGAATTGGTGAGGTTGAATTTGAATCCGTTAAGCCTTGTGAACGATGTATCCTAACCACGGTTGATGTCGAGAGTGGCGAGCTTAGAGCGACAAAAGAGCCGCTTAACACCTTTTCTTCATTCCGAGCCAACGAGCGCGGTGGCGTTTTCTTTGGCCAAAACCTTGTGGCTAAAAATGAAGGCTTAGTCAAAGCCGGTGATGTTGTTGAAGTATTAGAAACTAAAGAAAAAGAGCACTACCAAGATACATGGGTAGAATCGCTACACTTGACTTGTGTTGAACGCGAAGAGATCGCTCGTGATTTTACGACGTTCTGGTTAGAGCCTGCGAAAGAGAACCACTCACTACCAAATTACCAGCCAGGGCAACATCTACCGATCGAGATGGTGATTAATGGCGAGAAGATTTCTCGTCGTTACACCTTATCTTCTAGTCCATCACGCGCAGGTCGCTTAGCGATTTCAGTAAAGCGAGTAGACGATGGTCAAATCTCTAACTGGTTGAATGATCATTTCCAAGTGGGCGACACGCTAGTTGCTCAAAATCCAGATGGTGCTTTCTATCTAGAAGAAAACCCTAAGCATCCACTATTGCTTTTGTCTGCAGGCAGCGGCATTACTCCAATGCTGTCGATGCTTCGTTATTTAGCTGATCATGATCAGATCGATGATGTGGTTTTCTATCATCAATGCAGCAGCGAAGAAGACATTCCTTATCAAGCTGAGATTGATAAGATCGCCTGTGAACATGCGGGTCTTCGTGTGATTTATTCATTAAGCCAACCAACCAAAGAGTGGGATGGTTTATCTGGGCGCTTGAGTGTGTCGCATGTCGCTAAAATTGAAGAGTTACACAAGCGCCAAGCATTCGTGTGTGGCCCTGATGGCTTTATGGATAATGCAAAGAAACTACTGATTCAAATGGGGCTCAATCCTCAACATTACCACCAAGAAGCGTTTGGTGTCGCTCAATCAACCGAAGAGACGGTGAAGCAGCTACAGTTAAGTGTCAACGGCTACCTGTTCGAAGGTAATAATCAATCAACCTTGCTAGAGCAAGCTGAATCGGCGGGGGTGTCTATTGCATCAAGCTGTCGTGCCGGTTTCTGTGGTGCTTGTAAAGTGACCCTTGAGTCAGGTCAAGTTCATCAACCGGATGTACCAGCGCTGCAAGAACATGAACGCAATATGGGTCAGATACTGGCGTGTTGCAGTGTGCCTCAAACGGATATCGAAGTTGTTGATTAACGACTCGTTAGATCATTAAGAAAAACGCATTCAAAAACATTAAATAGAAAAGGCCGGAAGTTCACTCGCATGAACTTCCGGCCTTTTTGATTCTGAGACTAATTCTGAAAATTAATCGTAGATCGTTGGGATAGGTTGACGCTTGTGTTGTGTTGCTTTGTAGATGCTCACTAAACGATCGGATACGTCTTGAGGGACTTCTTTACCTTCAAGGAAATCATCAATTTGATCGTAAGAAAGGTTCAAGGCTGCTTCATCGGCTTTCTGTGGATCAAGCTCTTCTAGATCAGCGGTTGGCACTTTCTTAACAAGTTGCTCTGGAGCCCCTAGCATTGCTGCAAGTTCACGAACTTGGCGTTTGTTCAGGCCAAACAGAGGAGCTAAATCACAGGCGCCGTCACCGTGCTTAGTGTAGAAGCCTGTGATGTTTTCAGCTGAGTGGTCAGTACCAATCACAAGACCGCCGACGTAACCTGCAATTTCGTATTGTGCGATCATACGAGCACGAGCTTTCACATTGCCTTTCACAAAGTCGATTTTCGCAGAATCTGTTGGTAGTAACCCCGTACCTTCTAAAGCAACGTGAGATGCTGCGTGAAGCCCATCAACACCCGCTTTAATGTTTACAGAAACTGATTGAGAAGGCTGGATGAAAGAGAGTGCAAGTTGTGCTTCGTCTTCATCTTTTTGCTCACCATAAGGCAGGCGAACCGCGATGAATTGGTATTCATTGCTGCCAGCGTTTTCATTCAAGCTGTCGATTGCCATTTGTGCTAAGCGGCCACAGGTTGTTGAGTCTACACCGCCACTGATACCAAGGATCAGTGATTTGCATCCTGACTGTTGAAGTTTCGTTTTGATAAACTCCACACGACGAGTCACTTCGAAGTGAGGGTCAATTGAAGGTAGTACGCGCATTTCGTCACGAATTAACTGTTCCATTCGTATTCCTTTCCTGCAAGCAAATTAAAAATCTAGTGTTATCATACCTAAATCATCCGATTTAAAAACCTCTTTGCACAAGCTTAGAAAGAGAAGGCAGCAATAAATAATGGAAAAAATAGCCATTTTCGGTAGTGCGTTTAATCCACCGAGCTTAGGGCACAAAAGTGTCATTGATTCGTTGGCTCACTTTGACAAAATTCTACTCGTTCCAAGTATTGCCCATGCTTGGGGAAAAGAGATGCTAGACTTTGATACGAGATGTCAGTTAGTTAACGCATTTATTAGCGATCTTTCACTGGATCAAGTGGAGCTTTCTTTGATCGAAAAGAGCTTATTTACTCCAGGTGAAAGTGTGACCACTTATGCGGTGCTTAGTGAACTTCAGAAGTTACATCGTGATGCGCAACTCACGTTCGTTATTGGCCCTGACAACTTCTTTAAGTTCTCATCTTTCCATAAAGCAGATGAGATAACGGAACGTTGGTCTGTGATGGCTTGCCCCGAAAAAGTGAAAATTCGTAGTACCGATATCCGCCTTGCTTTGCAAAATGGGAGCAATGTTGCGAAATTGAGTACAAAGTCAGTTACAAAGATATTGCAAGATGGTGAACTGTATACAATAATGTAGATTCACTAATTTAAGAGGTCTGATGACTATGCTAAAGCGCGCGATACCAGCGACGATGATCATTGCAGCATGCAGTATGCCTGCTCACGCTGATTGTGATTTCTTTAGTTTAGATTCGATCATGCTGACTTCTGACGATGAAAATAACTGTTTAGACTTATCTACGAGCCTTGAATCCTTCGGTCAACGTATGATGGAGCTCAGCGGATTAAGCGAAGATGAACCTGAATCAACGGCAGACTATTGGTCTGATTGGGTTATTCAAAGCAAAGATGCACCTCTATTAACTCAGAGCCTTGAGTCTAACTATGTTGGTCTCGGTATGTGGTTTCCAGAAGAGCTGGAAGATGAACAGTATGATATGTCGACAGAAGAGTGGTTGATGAACCATGGCCTTCAGCTGAGCATAGGTTTTGGTGATAAAGTTGAAGGGCAGCCGCGTATGCGCTTTGATTACCGTTGGCATGACTCTAGTGATGCAGACTTAATGATGCAGGTTGAACTGCCATTCTAGACAGGTGGTTATTAAGCTTCCTCTAGGTGCTAATAATTAAAAAAGCCGCAAAAACTCAGTTTTTGCGGCTTTTTAGTATCTGGCTTGCTAGTTTAAATATCAGCCCTGACTTACCGCCAAGCTATAAATCTTCACCAAACACGAGCATACACAATTGTTCGAACTCTTCCTCTTTGCCGGAGAATAAGTCATCAATCACAAGCGTACGTTTCTGACCTGATTGCATGCGCTTCTTCGCTTCGCGCATTACCATCACCAAGGTGTGCTCTTGCGGTAAGTTAGAGTCATCAACATTCCATTGATTGAAGCGCTGAGACAGAGCACTTTCACAAAGCAGTGGTTTAAACGCCAACACTTCTTGCTTGAGCACAGAAAGCATATCTTTAAACGCTTGCTCGGTATTATTCGCTTTCAGAGTACGAGATTTAGTAAGCTCTAGCTTTTCTAGTAACGCAGAAGATAGGTTCGTTTGGGTGACGTATCCCGCTTGTCTTGGGAATGAATCCGTCAAGCGCACTGAAAAGTCGACACGATTAACCTGTGTATTTGGAAAGTAGGTCAATGATGTTAGACAGTCATAGGGAACCCAGACGCTCTGACCTGGCTCAACGGCATACTCTTGTTTGCCCAGCTTAATCAAAACCAAACCACTTTGAACCGATACAAGGCTATGTTTGAGTACTTTTTTGCGTGGTGTAATCACCAGATGTGAAAAGTAAGCCGATGTATATTCAATAGCGAAGTTCATAGATAGTACCTTAGTCTTGGGGCGTCAAGATTACCGTTAATCTTAAAGAATGCCAATAATAACAGGGCATTTTCGATGTTTCTGGTCTGACCTTGTCAAAAGTATGGGCTCTGTAGCTGCGATAAGTCAAAACAACGCGTAGAATGAGCCAGCTTTTTATTATATGAATGAAAAAATGACCTCTCCAACCGATCCATATGTTGATATTCGTCCTTACGGCGATGATGAAATTCCTGCGGCACTAAACCGTCTTATTAATGATGAAGAATTTATCAGTGCGATCTTGCACTACCGTTTTTCAAACCATGCGTCTTGGTTCAAAACATTAATGAGCCCGATCTTGCGAGTGTACTTGAAAATGAAATGGAGCAAGCTGACTAGCGTTGAATCCATTCAAATTGAAGTGAAAAAGTATTTACGCGATACGCTCGCTAAAACCACCAAAGGAGTGACATACACAGGTTTAGAGTCACTGGATGCGAACCAAGCGTACCTGTTTGTATCAAACCATCGTGACATTGCTATGGATCCAGCGTTAGTTAATTACGCTTTGCATCTGAAAAATCATCAAACTTGCCGTATTGCCATTGGTGATAACCTACTAAAGAAGCCATGTGCAACTGAATTGATGCGTCTGAACAAAAGCTTCATCGTAAAGCGTTCTCTAAAAGGGCCACGTGAAATGATGAAAGCGCTAGGGCAGTTGTCTTCGTACATTAAGCACTCTCTAGAAACAGGTAACTCTATTTGGATCGCTCAGAAAGAAGGTCGTGCAAAAGACGGCAATGACTTCACAGAGCCTGCAATCTTGAAGATGTTCCACGTTGAAGGCCGTAAGCAGAAAATAGCCTTCCCTGAATACGTGAAATCATTGAAGATCGTTCCTGTGGCTATTTCATACGAAAACGATCCATGTGACACAGCGAAAGCAATAGAGCTTTTTGAAAAAGACGTTAACGGTAGTTACGAAAAAGGTGAATTTGAAGATATCGAAAGTATCATTCAAGGCATCATCGGCAATAAAGGGCACGTTCATGTTGGTTTTGGTCAGGTTATCGACCAAGATTTCGATACGCCTGAAGCACTTGCTCAAGAGATTGACCGCCAGATCCACGATAACTACAAATTATTTCCTGTGAACTTATTAGCTGCAGAAAAAGAAGACGAGTCGATTACAGCGGCGGTTAAGCAGGAGTTTGAAGAAAAGCTATCGAGTTTGCCACAAGGTGCTCGTCAGTATTTGATCGATAGCTATGCGAACCCAGTGAAGAATATTGGTTAACGAGCGTTAGTTAGCTTGTAAGTTGATTAGTAACTTGATTGAATTGAAAAAGGAGCCTTGGGCTCCTTTTTTGTATTTATAGCTGACCAAAAATGTAAGTCACATAATCTATTGATCGCCCAATACCATTGATCTTCCAATGTTTATGATCTCCCAATACTGATGATCCCCGAATGGACTAGCGAGCAACAGCACCACCAAGATCTAATTGGGTCGGCCACGTGGTAATCGTGTTACCACCTAGGTAGATATTGCCTTTGACCGTCATGGTATCGGGAAATGTTGTAATTGCAGAGCCGCCAATATATAGGTCGCCATCAATCACTATCCCGTTGGGTAGCTCTGTCAAAGGCGTACGAATGACACTCAGGTCACCTTTGACTCTAAAGCCATTGGGTAGCCTCTGGAGTGGGGTGTCCGTGAGGTTAATAAATCCACCCACTTTGACGCCTCGTGGCCATTTGGTGATTTGGCTTCCCATCAAATCGGCATACCCACGAATCTTAATTCCTGCTGCAACGCGAGCTAATTGGCTGTTTCCTGCTTTCAGGCTTCCTTCTACTTCCAAACCTTTGGGTAGACGTGTGATCGCAGTATTTTCTATATTTAGGTTGCCATCGACGATCAATCCTGTCGGTAGCGATGTATAGGGCTTATTTCGTAAATATAAGTTTCCGTAATTATCCAGATGGTTCAATATTTGATACTGATCGAGTGGTTCTGCAGTCACATTTGTTATGGTTAAAGAACCAATAATAAGTACAATTATTCGGAGCATAACAAGCTTCTTATTACGATAGACGTTAACACTATAATGAAAAAATTATTCTCGCATAGTGTTTTACTCATTTGTTGGTCGGTAAAAAAGAATAGAACACAATGAAAGGCGAATCTGTGATTGAAATAAAGCGTCAAATTCTAAAAGGCTTTGTGATTGTAACTTCTGTATTTTGTTCAGTATCAGCGAATGCTAACAAAATAATATCAACGCCTGCTAAGGCTGCAGTCGTCGTCACTCAGAGTGGTTCACAGCAACGAGTTTGTTATTATGATGATAAGGCCTATAGCCTAGGTGCGGTCGTTGAAGTTTCAGGAGTTTTGATTCGATGTGCTGCAGAAAATGATTTTGAGACCAATGGTGCTCTTGGCTGGATTGAAATTTTAAAAAAAGACGAGTAATAAACTCGTCTTTTAGTGTTATGCGTTTTGGTGCTTATGCTGGCGTGCTAGAGAGCGAGTCTTAAGTTCGAAAATAATCTTCTCAGCGCTGACTTCAAACTTAAAGCGAGCATTTAATTCTGTGCTTTCTTCTGTCAGTTCTGATGCTTCAAACTCAACGTTGCTAGACACTTGTTTAGCAAGCTCAACGTACTTAGCAAACTCAGTTTCAATGAGCGCTTTAGAGTTACCGTAAACCGTTACTTCAGCGACATCGTCGCCTTCTTTAATGATGAACCCGATTTCGCCTGCGCAGCCGCAAGCCTCACATACATCATTGTTACCAATATCTTGGCTCATAAATAATCCTCTTACAAAGTCTGCGGTTATTCTAGCGAGCAATTTGAACTGTATCTACAAAAATCAAAATCTTTGAACTAATTTTTACTAGTATGCTATGCTGTTTGATAGGATATTTAGTGAATATGTATATTCGCGACGATAAATATGTATGTGATTAATATCACGTTTTCCTGAAGAGGTACGTTATTTATTTGTCAGAATATCATTCACTTAGTTGCGCCAGGAATGATTTTATAAGAGTATCTATCGCTTGACAGTTATTTATACAATGAATTTTTCGTTGGGTATTTCATATTCTAAGTCGTTATTTAAACTTATCGGCTTAGGGTTGTAAGGTGATTTTCGAAGAATAATTAGACAAAGTGCCCAAAGAGGTAACACTGTAAAATTGTTCGTACAAAGTATTTGTGGGTATTTAATGGAAATACTTGCGAAAAAATACCTTGCTCACATAATGCTGATAACGATTTTCATTCTGACTTCATTCGGTTGAGTTAGATGGATTTACAAAGAGAAGAACCTGAATATGCCAAAGCGTAGTAAAGAAGATACAGAAATCACGATCCAGAAGATCATGGATGCCGTTGTAGACCAATTATTGAGATTGGGTTACGACAAAATGTCATATACGACGTTGAGTCAACAAACAGGCGTTTCTCGTACAGGTATAAGTCATCACTTTCCTAAGAAAACGGATTTTACTGCTGCTCTAGACGGTCGTATATTCAAGATGTTCATGGAACACATTGACTTTGAAAATGGCCTTGATGCGTTTTCAGCTAGCTGGGTTGCAGCACTTGAAGATGCTGAGTTCCTAGCGATCTTACGTTTACTTTTCCATCATATCGTTACTGCTGAGAATGCACATGAGTTCGCTGCAAACGGTATTGATCGCTTATACAAACTGACTGAAACTCAGTTTGGTGATACTAGTGGCAAAGAACTAGAGTGGTTGATTGGTAAATCATTGATTCATATGAGCCAATAATCAACATGCAATGAAAGAAGCTCCTACGGGGGCTTTTTTTGTGTCTGCAATTTCTCTTTCTCTTTCTCTTTCTCTTTCTCTTTCTCTCTCGAACTCATATCGCTTCTGTTATCTTTCTTTGTGCCAAATGAAGTTATTTCTTTTCTTTTTATATGCTTACGCTCGAGCCTTGCATTCAGCCTTAATTGCGAAAAGCTTAGCAACACTAACTGATTATGTTTATTTCTAGAGCCTCAAACGCTCAAGGTGAGCCGTTTTAAGGGGCATTGCTATGGTAACTAATAAAATTGATTTTAAGGCGAGAGAGAGGCTGTGAGCCAATAAAAAGCCTCGAAGAAATCGAGGCGTTGAATGGTGTGGTTATTAGAGAAAGCGAATACTCAAAACGAACCTGTTCTTAATTGAGCTTATTGTGCGGGATGAACCTGAGGGAAGTTCATCGTTGGGTGCTTTTCGACAATGCTTGTGTAGCCGTATACGTCTTCGATCATTGGAGGTTTGAGCGCATCCCAAGGACTGCCATCGCACACCAAACGTCCATCTTTCAATACCACTAATCGGTCGGAATACTGAGCGGCCAAGTTTAGGTCATGCAATACCACGATAACCGCTGCGTTGTGGTTGTCTGCGAGATCTCTCGCTATCTTTAAGGTGTTATGCTGGTGGGCAAGATCCAATGCAGACGTTGGTTCATCAAGCATCAAGAGACACTGATCACCAGAGTAGTGAAGCTGGGTTAACACTCGAGCTAAGTGGACACGCTGCTTTTCCCCGCCGGATAGAGAAGGGTAAAGTCTTTCGCTCAAGTGAGACACATCGGCAACGTCCATTTTTTGGCTAGCTATATTGGTGAGCGTCTTGTTGGACTCTTGCAGAGGTATTCCTCCTAGTTCGACAACTTCATGAGCCAAAAATGGAAAGGTCAACGTACTGTGTTGAGGAAGCATAGCCAAGTGCTTTGCCAGCTTTTGAGAGGGCCACTTATCTTTGGCATGTCCAAAGTAGTGAATATCACCCGTGCTTGATATCTCTTGGCACAAAGCTTTAAGTAACGTGCTTTTCCCTGCGCCATTTGGCCCAAGCAGTGTGGTTACCTTTCCCGCTTCAATCTCAATAGAAACGCCATCTAATACCACTTTACTACCGAATTTCACTTCGATGTTGGTCGCTTTGAGTGCTGAAGGAAACATTAAAGGATTCTCCCTTTCTGTTGAAATAGTAGATACAAGAAGAAAGGAGCACCGATGATTGCAGTGACAATGCCTACAGGCAGTTCTGCTGGTGCAAGTGCCACACGAGAAAACATATCTGCGGCGGTTAACAACAGTGCGCCAAGAACGGCAGACAGTGGTAACAAAATTCGGTGGTCGGGGCCTGCCAACATACGGCCTAAATGAGGAATAACAAGGCCGATGAAGCCAATCATGCCAGATAGGCTAACCGTGATCCCAACGCCTGCGGCAGTTAGCAGAATGAGCTTTCGCTTGAGTTTTTGTACTGGAATACCAAGATGCTGTGCTTCTGACTCACCTAGCAACAGGGCGTTTAGTGACATTGCTTGGCGGTAGAAAACAACAAACAATCCAACGAGCGTGACAGCAGCAAGCAAAATACCTGACCACTTTGCACCCGCTAACGATCCCATCGACCACAATGAAAGATCACGCAGCATTTGGTCATCGGCAATGAAGTTCAAAAATCCAATACCTGCGCCTGATAGTGCGCTAATCGCCACACCTGCCAATAACATGATGGTCACCGAGGTACCGAACTTACCCGTACCTAGCTTATAAACCAACAGGGTGGTTAAGGCTCCGCCGAAAAAGGCGAATACTGGAACGGCAGCAAAGTTCATAAAGGCAGGGTATTGCAGTGAAAGTTCAGAGAACAGAACAATGGCCAACGCCGCGCCTAATGCAGCTCCTGCAGAGACACCTATGATGCCAGGTTCGGCAAGCGGGTTTCGAAACAGCCCCTGCATGACCGCACCACATAGTGCGAGAATCGCGCCGATTAGCATACATAAGATGGTTCTCGGTAAGCGGATCTCTTGAATCACCAGATTGATGTGGGGAGCTAAGTCATTGTTGGGTTGGAGTAGGCTGGCTGCGCTGTCAGCTAAGCTTATGTCCATAGGCCCAACGGTGACCGAGTACAACGCGGTTAAGACTAGGATAGCGCCGAAGCTTAACATCGATGTTTTTAGTGGGACGGATCGTAACAACATAAAGAGCCTCAATGTCTATCACTAGCTTCAATCCTCGTTACCGACTTTGCGAAAGCGACGCGGTAATGAGGATTGAGCAAGTAACAGTAAAAATAGGGTAGTGAGTTATAGCGGGTAGATAAGTTATAACGGGTAAATAAGTTATAACGGGTAAATAAGTTATAGCGGATAGATAAGTGCGTTTAATCGCTTCGCTTCCGAAAGGCTTTCAAGACCAAGCCCACCAACTAAAGCGCTGCCCTTTACGGTCATGATTTGCTTGTTCATGCCAGCTGGCGTTGCCGCTAACATAGGTAACGCTTTAAGGATGGCATCAGCGCCGCCCATTTTCTGATGGCTACGGCCGCTTACTAAAATGACATCAGGTTGCATCTCAACAAGTGATTCCATTGATAGGGGCTTGTATGAGGTCAGGCTTTTAGCCGCAGGGTTGACACCGCCAGCCAATTCAATGATCGCGTTGGGTGATGTTTCACTGCCAGCAACATTTGCAGGACGACCTTCATGCAGTAATAGGAACAGAACTTTCTTCGCTTCATTGCTTGGTACTTGGTTTGCCTGTAGTGCTGCTATTTTCTGATTTACTTCAGCTTTGACTTTCTCTGAGTGAGCTTCGGTATGAGTAATCTCAGCAATTTGGTCGATTCGCTTTAGTAGCCCTTCAACATTCGCTTCAGTGTTGACGATCTCGACATCGACACCGACAGACTTCAGTTGAGAGATCGCGCTGTCTGGCCCCATTTCATCTGACCCAATCAGTGTGGTTGGCTCTAAAGCAATCAAACCTTCTGCAGACAGGTTTCTGTGGTAACCAATCTTTGGCAGCTTTTTGGATTCAGGTAAGTGACTGGTCACATCAATTGCGATTAACTGCTTTTCAGCACCCAGAGCAAGAACTAATTCGGTAACCGCACTGCCAGCACTGATGATTCTAAGTGGTTTCACGTCGTCAGCATTGGCGATAGGCGCAGTTAGTACCAACCCCATCGCAGCGATTGCGAGTAAATGTTTGTTATTCTTTAATTTGTTGAGCATTTTTAAGTCTTTCATAATAAGTTATTTGTACTTTCTTTTGATGGAGAGTAATCGCGAAGATGCTCTGTGATCAGCCTGTTCGCATGTTGAGTTTGAATTGATAGAGAGCTGGCTTTGGCTATTTGGTCTTATCAATAAAGAGACCAATTTCGTAAAAGTAAAAGGTGCTAGGCCTCATGAAAATCTAAGAGTCGTTCTAGCCTTCTTCAGTGAGTAATTGGGTTGCCGGAATGCCGTTTTCTTGTAAGAACGACAGCAACTTCACTAAGTTCTCAACGTTAGCGGCTTTATCGGCGCCAATGATGATTGGCTTCTTATTCGATGTGCCTGTTTCTTCTAACAATGCAATCTTGAAATTTTCCCAGTCGATGTACTCTTGGCCGTTGATCGCCCAGTAAGGTTCGTGATCTAAGATATTGACGCTAATCGAATCTTTGTGAACTTCAGAAACGTTCTTAATATCAGAGCTCGGCAGTTCGACTTCTAATGACTCCAACTTCACTGATGCTGTCAGCAGAAGGAAAACCATCACGATAAATATAATGTCCAATAGTGGTGTCAAATCTGGCGCTAAGCTCTGTGTTTGAGATGAGTGAGGCGTTTTAATCATGCTTGGCTCACATCACCAATGGCGACTTTATTGACTGATGAGCCTTTGGTATCGTCAGAGTGATTGGTTTGAATCGACATGCCTTCTAGCCATACATTTACATAGTTCAATGTATGCTCCAGTTGAGCTAGAACTCGATCGGCCCATAGCCCGAGTAACTGAGCACCGGAGATAGCAGGCAGCGCAATCATTAAGCCTGCGGCTGTGGTTCTCATTGCTAATCCAAGACCGTCAGCCAAATCATTAGGCGTGATGCTGCCTGTTGTAGCGGCAACGCCTTTGAACATCTCAATAAGCCCCAGTACCGTACCAAGCAGTCCGATCAGTGGACTGATCACGCCGATCAAACCAAGCAGTCTCAATCCCGCATGAAGCTGGTGGCGTTTTTCTTGTAGCCAAATTCCAGCGGCATCTTCACGTAATCCCTTTGAAAAAGAGTGGTGTGCAAGCAGCATCGACACGCCCTTGTAAAGCAGTGGTCGTTTACCAGAAATAGATTGTGCTAATGCTTCGATTTGTTTGCTGTTGGTTGGTGAAATCTGATTGAGTTCACGACGAATAGCGCGTTTGCCAACCCCAATGCTTAGCATGACTTGGAAGACACGCTCTGCGATGATCATTGCTGTTAAGGCTGAACAGATAAGAAGAGGCCATGTCATTAGGCCAAGTTGATCTTGTAAGTAACTGATTTGTTGCATGGTTAATCCAACTTAAAACGAACAGGTATTTGTACACGGTGAGCAATTGCTCGACCATTGACAGTGTGAGGTGAGAACTTCCATTTCTTAATGGCTTTCAATGCAGCGTTATCGAGCATTAGTGCGCCTGATGAGTTAACTAATGCCTGTTTGATTTGTTTTCCTTCAGCATCTAACCAGACCTCATAAGTTGCGACACCTTCAACGCCTCGGCGCCTTGCTTGGCGTGGGTAGTTTGGTGGTGTTGGGCGAGCTGAAAAAGAGGGTCTAGTGATTAACACCGGCTCTTGGTTAGATACGCCTTGGTTAACTTGTCGAGGTTGGTTGGCGGACTCGTCCCTATTTTTATCGACTTTTTTGTCGGCCAGCTTTTCTGGTTGAGTCACCGGTTTTTTTTGAATCGGCTTTTTCTCGACTTTCTTCTCAACAACCTTTTTCTCTACTTTCTTGGGTTGAGGCTTATTCGTGATCGCTTTTTTCTTTGGTGTAGGTTTGGCTTGCTTTGGCTCCACCGCTTTCGGTTCGACAGGTTTAGGTTCTGGGTGTGAGACCGTTTCTGTGATTGGTTCTGGTTCAACCGGGTCTGTAACGGTTTTTTGCTGAGCTTGTGAGGGAATGCTCTTTGGAGTGAAGTTGATCGATACCGTGTTCGATTGGCTACCAGCAGGCATTGCAAATACTTTGGATTCTTGAGCGACAAATAACATCGCCGCATGAATCACTAACGATGCGCCGCCTGCAATAACATATCTAGGTACGTTCACATTCAATCCTTCACCAAATCTAAAATATGTATCGGATTATTGCTTAGAATCTAAATAAGATCAATTATCAATTGCATTATCATTTGCGTCTATTTATGATTCTCTCAGTTTTAGCAAATAGTCTTCTAGGCTTTGCTATATAAGTGTTTAGAGAGATTATATGAGCGTTGATATACATAAGTTTGACGAATCAATTCTGGGCGTTTCTAGCCCTGACCCACTTCGTTTTGCATTTGCCAAAAAGCAATCTGCACATGCTGAGGGAAGCTCAATCCCGGTCGACCCGAGCAAGAAATTGGAAATCTTTGATGAATTGATGCTGAGCGAAGGAAAGAAACAGGATAAACGTTGTTTGTATATCCATATTCCTTTTTGTCGCGTGCGTTGTACGTTCTGTAATTTCTTCCAAAATGCTGCAAGCCGTAAATTAGTGGATGAGTATTTTGATGCACTGATGGTTGAGCTAAAGCAAAAAGCTAAAACCCCTTGGGCTCAGTCTGGATTATTTCACGCCGTCTATATTGGTGGCGGAACACCCACTGATTTGTCCCCTCAACAAGTCGAGCAGTTAGGCAAGGCTATTCGCCAACACTTCCCACTAGCCAACGATGTTGAAATGACCTTAGAAGGTCGTATTAATCGATTTGGTGACGAGATGTTTGATCGTTCTCTGGAAGGTGGCTTCAATCGTTTCTCATTCGGTATTCAAAGTTTCAATACTCAAGTTCGACGCAGTGCTAAGCGCTTGGATGACCGAGAAGTGGTATTGGAACGCATCAGTTCACTGAGTCGCACTGAACAAGCGCCTATCGTTCTTGATTTGCTATACGGGTTGCCACACCAGTCTATGGAAGTATTTCAACAAGATTTAGAAGACTACATGTCGACTGGCGCACACGGTATTGACCTCTACCAACTGATTGTTTCGGGCAACGCGCCTATGCTTAATCTTGTTGAGAAAGGAAAAATCCCAACACCGGCTAATACGCCAGATAAGGCGAGTATGTACTTGGCGGGCGTGGAGTTCATGGCAAAGCACAAGGTTAAGCAACTGAGCGTGAATCACTGGACTCGTGATAACCGCGAACGCAGCATTTACAACAGCTTAGCGAAAACTTATGCCGAAGTTCTACCCATTGGTTGTGGCGCTGGTGGCAATATTGGCGGTCATGGTGTGATGCAACATCGAACTTTAGACAGCTACATGGAGTCTATAAAGCAAGGTCAATTGCCAATAGCCATGATGACCAAGCAGAGCTCACTAGAGCCAACCTTCTCTTCATTGAAAGCCGGTTTTGATTCTGGTGTTGTAAGAAGAAGTACGTTACCGAGCTTTATGGGCCAAGACACGTTTGACTACCTGAAGCCTCTGTTTTCACATTGGGAAAAGAATGGCCTAGTTGATCTTTCGGAAGATTACCTGAGCCTGACTATAGCTGGCAGTTTCTGGGCGGTAAGCCTTGCCCAAAGCGTAATTCAAGTGCTTAACACTGAATATCAGACCTTGCACCCAGCACCAACTGCCTCAGGCTTGGGTGCTCACCCGCATGCAACTTTGAAGCACGCTTAGTCTCGAATTTTTAATTCATAACTTACTTGTTTATACGGAAACTTATTCAATGACAGATACAACATTAGCAATGACAAAAACTCTAGAACAACGTGTCGCACGCATTCTAGAAGAAGAACCAAAACTACTTCCTACAGCTATTGCGGAAAAGTTAAGTGTTTCAGAGGTTGAAGTGGTCGCGGCTTTTCCTGGAGACATGGCGGTGATGTTAGACGGCGGCCGTGCTCAAGAGATTCTAGAAGGTTTGGTTGGTTGGGGCCCCGTGACCACAATCATGCGTTCATTTGGCTCAATCTTCGAAGTAAAAGCGCCGTTCCCTAAAGGTAAAGTCGCACGTGGTTACTACAACCTAATGGGTAAAGAAGGCGAGCTGCATGGCCACCTAAAACTCGACAACATCAAACACATTGGTTTGGTGAGCAAGACGTTTATGGGTCGTGAAAGTCATTACTTCGGTTTCTTCAGTGAAACGGGCGAGAACATTTTTAAGATCTATCTAGGCCGCAATGAAAAGCGAGAGCTGATTGCCGACCAAGTTGAACGCTTTAAAGCACTAAAAGAACGAGCTTAAGTACAGTCAACATCAAGCTTAAATAAGATAGCCAGCTAGCTAAAAGAAAATACGAATGCTCGAGGTCCACTTAGTTTACTAATGAACGCTCAACCTCGGGCAAAAATAATAAATAAGAGAAAGTGAAGAAAGGAATTATCGATGGAACAGCAAGTAAAACAAGAACGTCTACAAGGTCGCCTTGGTCCAGAAATTAAAGAGTTTCGCCAAGAGCGCCGTACCCTTCAACTTGCAACGGTTGATCAAGACGGTCGCCCGAACGTAAGTTACGCTCCGTTCGTACAGAACCAAGAAGGTTACTTTGTTCTAATTTCCGATGTTGCTCGTCATGCTCGTAACTTGAAAGCGAACCCTCAAGTCTCTTTGATGATGATTGAAGACGAGGAGAGCTCTAAGCAGCTTTACGCACGTAAGCGTCTAACCTTTGATGCTCAAGCAAGTGTTGTCGAGCGTGAAACGGAGCTTTGGACTCAAGTGATCAGCCAAATGCAGGAACGCTTTGGCGAAATCATCGATGGTTTAAGCCAACTTCAAGATTTTTCTTTGTTCAAGCTTAAAGCAGAGAAAGGCCTATTCGTGAAAGGATTCGGTCAGGCTTACCAAGTCTCTGGTGACGATCTAGTGGATTTCGTGCACCTACAAGATGGTCACAAAAAAGTGTCTAATGAGTAAGCTCGTTTAACCGATTACTTTAGGAGCCCTCAAATATGAGGGCCTTTTTGTCTCTAAGCCGTCATAGCGGCGTCGTTTAAGACTTTCGCTCCGCGTAGCATGGCTTCGATCAGCTCACCCGCATTGAATTTCTCTAGCGCTTCATGTGCTCCCACCTGATTGGCTCGGTCAACACAGATCTCACTGGATAGTGAAGTATGTAAAATACAGTAGGCATGACTGAGTGCGTTGTCGTTTTGTACTTCAAATGCAAGTTCATAACCGTCGAGTCCGGGCATCTCGATATCACTCACTAGAAGATCAATCGCAGTACCTTTGCTTGCTTCACGGCGCATCAGGTCGATGGCATCTAAACCGTTGTTACAGATGCTATAAGGGATGTTTATGCTGTCTAAGGCATCAGACAGCTGTTTACGCGCAATCAAAGAGTCATCAACCAATAGAATGTTCAACGCTTTTAGGCGTTCTCTTTCGACATCGGTCAGCATTGGAATATGTGCGTTTTCATAAGCCGGATAAATCTTAGAAAGTAATAACTCTACGTCGAGCATCTGCACGATACGATCTTCAAAACGTGTAATGCCGGTAACAAACACATTGGTTCCTACACTCGCGGGTGGCGACTCAATACTCTTCCAGTCGCATTCAATGATTTTATCAATCGAACGAACTAAGAATGCCACTACGGTTCTTAAGCAATCTGTCACGATGAGCACACAGTCTGGGTATTCAGCTGGAGAGATCGGTCGAAATCCGATAGCTGCAGACATATCAATCACTGGAACGGTAAGATCGCGAATAGTGACGGTACCAATCACATGATGATGAGAGTAGGGGATTTGGGTCATTGGCTGAAAAGGAACGATTTCTCTGACCTTAAGCGTGCCTATCGCAAAACTTTGAGTGAGGGATAACTTGAACATCAGCATTCCCTGTGACTGACTCGCTTTACTTATCGGTTTTGCCATAAGTGGCTCCTACTTAATACGCGCTTAATCTATAAGGATTAATTTAAAGGGAAATGGCATCCGCGGCAAGTCACTATGCGGTTTTTAAAGACCTTTAAGGGGGTTGCTTTCGGTTATAGAGTGAAGAATGACGGTTCTTGGGTTAAAATCACGCTAAACGCTGGCGTTCGATGGACTTTTGTCGACGAGTCGTTAGCCGTAAGCAAAATTACAACAGTCAGTATGTTGACGAATTCTAAGTAATCATCGCAAGTAAACTGACAGCAATAAACTGAGAATGATCATGGCAAGAACAGCAGCAGCGCTTCATATTTTGGTGAAGCATAAAGAATTAGCAGAAGACATCATGACGCAGCTTAAAAAGGGCGCTAAATTTCAAACGCTAGCGAAGAAGCACTCAACCTGCCCATCTGGTAAAAAGGGCGGCGACCTAGGCGAGTTCAAAAAAGGCCAAATGGTGCCTCAGTTTGATAAAATTTGTTTCACTGGCGAGACGCTTGTACCACATCTGGTAAAAACAAAATTTGGCTGGCACGTAGTGAAGGTTCTTTATCGAACTTAGTTACTGATATGTGTTAGTTTGAATAAAAGGAGCGTAGATACGCTCCTTTTTTGTCATTCTAGGGCGCATTTAAAAACATTATGGCTGAGTGTTCATCCCTGACGCTATGCGATAATAGGCGCTACGCCCTTAACTATCCACCTTGACTAATCGGTGGGAGGAGGAGGGGTTTTAATGAGTAACTCATATAATAAATACCTTTCTTAAGGAAATTTATGCAGCTTTGCCTTTTAGCCTTTGTATTTATCTAGAAAGCTGTAAACGAGTTTGGTAGGAGAACAACATGGAGAGTTCAGCTATGTTAAGCACCCCAGCGACAGATGTGATATTGCATGCTTTTGACTGGTGCTACGCTGACGTAATGAAGAACGCCCCACTCATCCGAGAGTTGGGTTATAAATCGGTTTTAGTATCACCGGCAATGAAGTCATTACGCGGGCCTAAAGGCTGTGATCGAGATTCAGGTACCCAATGGTGGCAGCGCTATCAACCCCAAGATTATCGTGTAATTGATAATCAGCTTGGTGATACGCAAGACTTTACTGCAATGGTGAACACGTTAAAGCAGCATGGGCTTCGTACCTATGTTGACGTTGTGTTTAACCACATGGCCAACGAATCGAGTATTCGCGGCGATTTAACGTATCCAAATCAAAAAGACATGGCGTCTTACCAACAAGATTCGGAGTATTACGAATCCATACGTTTGTTTGGTGATCTTTCTAAACCTTTGTTTGATGAGAACGACTTTGTCGAAGCGTTTGGTATCAAAAACTGGAAAGACACTTGGGAAGTGCAGAATGGACGTATTACTGGTGGAGCAAGCGACCCAGGCCTGCCAACGCTATTAGACAACGATAATGTGGTCGCGCAGCAGCGAGCTTACCTAAAAGCCTTGAAAGCGATTGGTGTGAAAGGGTTTCGCATCGATGCAGCGAAACACATGACACTGTCACATCTACGTAAGGTTTGGACTGATGATATTTGCGAAGAAATGCATATCTTTGGCGAGATCATTACTGACGGTGGTGCGACCAAAGAAGAGTACGAACTGTTCCTTAAGCCTTACCTTAAACACACTCGCTTAGGGGCTTACGATTTCCCTTTATTCAATACCATCTTCAAAGCTTTTGAAGAGCAGGGCAGCTTTAAGTCTCTGATCAACCCTTACTGTTTTGGTCAAGCTCTGTCGAACATGCGAGCGATCACTTTTGCTGTCACTCATGATATCCCAAACAATGAGGTGTTTTTGGAACATGTGATGGATGAAGTCGACGAGCGATTGGCTCATGCCTTTATTCTTGGACGAGATGGCGGTGTGCCGCTTGTTTACAGTGAACTCAGCACCAGCGGTATTCTGGACAAGAGCGGCCAACCTCGTTGGCTTAACGACTGGCAAGCGCCTTACATGAAAAACATGATTCAATTCCATAACCATGTTCATGGTGAAGCGATGCGGGTGGTTGAAGCCAATGATGACTTGTTGGTGTTTGTACGCGGCGACAAAGGCATTGTGGTGATTAACAAATCGAAACGAGGCAAGACGGCCTCATTAAATTGGACTGGCGCTGTGACGGATCTGTTGTCTGGTGAAGTGTTCGAATGTGTTGGTAAGGACTTAACTATTAAGGTGGAATCCAACCAGTGCAGGATGCTGACGACCAACTAGCTCGGGCCTATTACGAGTTAGAAAGCACATTTTGCAAAGAAAATCTTGAAAAGCGAATGTTGAAAAGAAAACCCCGCTTACTGATTGCCAGTAAGCGGGGTTTTTTATTTAAAGCTGTTTATTGTTTACTAAATCGGGTGTTAGTTAAACGGTAAGGCGGTTAAACCGTAAACTTGTTCAATAGCTCGTCTTGTTGGCGAACATTGTCAGTTTGAACTTGCATTGCAGTGTTTGCGTCTTGAGCTGCGTTCGATACCTGTGTTGAAAGGTCTTTGATCTTAACCGTGTTGTTGTTGATTTCTTCCGCTACCAAGCTCTGCTCTTCTGCTGCTGAAGCAATCTGAATATTCATATCAGAGATACGCTGAATCGCGTCGCGAATGCGGTCAAGTGAAGAGTTTGCTTGCTGAGCGCGCTCAACGGCGTCAGTCGCTGTGTCTTTACTTTGATTCATCGCGTTAGATACAGAGCTTGCACCCGCTTGGAGTTGCTCAATCATGTTGCGGATTTCAGTGGTCGATTCTTGAGTACGTTGCGCCAGAGTACGAACTTCGTCAGCTACGACGGCGAAACCACGACCTGATTCGCCGGCACGTGCCGCTTCAATCGCTGCGTTCAATGCCAGTAGGTTGGTTTGGTCTGCGATATCGTTGATTACTTTAAGAATCGTCTCGATATTTGCTGTTGCTGATTCAAGTACTTGTACTTCTGCAACCGCTTGGTCGATACGAGCTGAGAGGTTATCAATGGCTTGTGTGGTGTCACTTACAACTGAAGTACCGTCTAGCGTTGCTTCGTCAGCTTCACGAGCTGCTGCTGCCGCGCCTTGAGCGTTGTTTGCTACTTCTGTTGCAGTCACTGCCATTTCGTTCATTGCGGTTGCAAGCTGTTCTAGCTCTTGCAGCTGGGTATTCATCGCGTTTGCTGATTCGCCTGCGCCTTGAACCGTAATTTCAGTACCACGCTTAATTTCTACACCAATTGCTTTCGATTGAATGATCTGATTTTGCAGGTTTTCGGTAAAGGTGTTAAAGCCTTTCGCAAGGTCAGAGAACTCTTTATCAGTGTTGGTATCTAGACGTTTAGTTAAGTCACCTTGTCCACTCGCAACATCTTGAATTGCTTGGTTAAGCGTCTCAAGAGGGCGCATTAACACACGAATAAGGACGGTTAAAGCAATGATGCTGAGAATAACCGCAATTAAAGAATAGATTATCGAGCTGTTTTTCAGATCTTGAACCGTTTGGAATGCAATTTCTTCATCAAGTATTGCACCAATGTACCAATCTTCACTTGGGATGTGAGTAAAGTTCACTAAGAACTTCTTGCCGTCGACTTCAATTTGTTGAGAGCCTTCACGAATGGTCGCTTGTGGCAGGTAGCTTGATAGTGTTTCGCCATTATTCTCAGCATTAGGGTGAGCAATCGTTGTGCCGTCGGCTGTGACTAGGAATAAGTAACCCGCGTCAAACAAGTTCACTTGGTTTACCAAGGTCGCAAGGTTCGTCAGTTCTAGGTCGTAGAACATACCCGCAGTGAAGCGGCCGTTTTCTTGCACTGGCGTACCAATTGAAATGATGACTTTCTTGCTTGATACGTCCACATAAGGGTCGGTAACAACTAAACTGTTTTTGGACTTAGCATCAATGAACCAAGGGCGAATTCGTGGATCGTAATCCGGGCCAGCTTCCCAGCCATCATCATTTTCAATAACGAAACCGTTTGCTTCATAACCGAAGCCAACCGCGAGGAAGCTATTTTTAAGCTTTGGCTTTTCTAGGATTTGTTTTACGTAAGTGCGATCTTGAGGGTTGATCTCGATGACTTCAGTTGTTGATTGAGCCAATGCTTTCTTGGCGTTCATCTCTGATTCGACGGTGTTTTTAACGCCAGAGACCATTTCTTTCAGGCTCGTATTGACGTGGTTTTCTACAGCACTTCTTACGGTGTAAAGTTGTTGTATTGAAAGCAATGATACTGTCACTAGCAGCAAGGCTGATGATGCAGCAACCACCTTATGGCTAAATTTCATTGAGTGTTCCCCTTCTCACAGGCTTTGCGAAGACTAAAGTTAATCGTGTTTTTGTAATTATATATATCGACAAGATTTAAATTTACTTGAATGTAATTTCACAAAATAGACTACAAAAATACAACAACCCGCACAACGTAAAATTCAGATAATTACATACTTGTTACTTTTGCTATTTGGGTCAATGACTTGAGAGCTTCGCTAAACAACGTCACGCTCAGTTTCGTTGAGTGTTTATTAGACTTATATGCGCATTGCTTGCTATTAAGGTTAAAGGCGAGAAATAATAGATATGAAATTAAATGATATGCTCAGTCAATATAATAAATATATTGTGAAGGGAATATGAATATAAATAGCAGGAATAAAAAACCTCACAAAAGTGAGGTTTCATTAAATTAACTCTTTAACTTGCTACATCTAATTTAGAATATTAGGTGTGCCACGCCAGCGATAACTGGCAGGGTAATTAAAGTACGCAGAATAAAGATAATAAACAGTTCAAGGATGTTCACTGGAATCTTACTGCCTAGAAGCAGAGCACCTACTTCAGACATGTAGATTAATTGAGTTACCGACATTGCTGCAATCACAAAGCGAGTCATCTCGTTGTCGATAGAAGCGGCAAGGATCGCAGGGATGAACATGTCCGCAAAACCAACAACAATGGTTTCAGATGCTGCAACCGCCTCTGGTACACCAAGTAGCTCAAGGAATGGAATGAAAGGCTGACCTAAGAATGAGAACACAGAGGTGTATTCTGCAATAACTAATGCCATCGTACCTAGACCCATTACAACAGGTAGAACGCCAAATACCATGTCGACTGCGTTACGAATGCCTTCACCCAATACAGATTTAGCAGACTTTACTTGAGAAGCCTTATTTACCGCGAGTTCAAGACCCCAAGAGAAAGTCGAGTGACCTGCTGGGATTGCATCAGCATCGTTGTGAGGCTTTGTGCCATCAATAAAGGTATCTTTCTTCATGCTTAATGGCGGAAGGCGAGGGATGATTACCGCGGCCACAATACCTGCTAAGCAGATTGCAGCGTAGAAAGGTAGGAATAGGTGCTCTAGCTCTACTTGAGCAATCACAACAAGGCTGAACGTGATAGATACTGCAGAGAAAGTCGTGCCAACTACCGCTGCTTCACGCTGGGTGTAGAATTTCTGCTCGTACTGTTTGCTTGTAAGTAGGATACCGACACTGCCGTCACCTAACCAAGAAGCCATACAATCGATAGCACTACGACCCGGTAGGTTAAAAATTGGGCGCATCACTTTACTTAGTAAGGTGCCAAACAGTTCTAGCAAACCAAAGTTAAGTAGGAGTGGCAGTAACAAACCCGCAAAGATGAATACTGAAAATAGAGTCGGAAGAAGGCCTTCTAGCACGAGGCCACCGGTGTTTTCTTCCCAGATAAATTCAGGGCCGACTTGGAAGAAAGCCATGAATGCTGCAGCACCACCGATAATACGAACCAACAACCACAGTGGAGTTGGATTGAAAAGACCGTTTAAAAATGAGTTCGATGTAATCAATTTAGGCTTGAAAAGAGTGCTTAAAACGGAAGCTACAGACATGAAGGCAACGATTGCAGTGATAATAGTAACTAGAGACTCACCGAAAACCGCTTGAATTGATTTGGCTAGAATAGCGACAGGGATCGTGAGATCACCTTGGTAGCTAATTGGCGCCATGAAAAGGAATAAACCAATCAGAGATGGGATTAAGAAAACCCAGAAACTGCCTTTAGATTTCTCTGGATGAGCAGTATTCGTGTTGTTAGACATGTTAATTATTCTCGTATTTCTACATGTAAAAAAGCCACATCCTTGGCATTTTTATTCTCTAAACATCCGTATTTCTCATTGGGTGCAAGATTACCCAGTATTAATATCACTTGCAATACTATTCATCAAATATCGCTAAATATTCACGCGGGTTATTCTGCAAAACATTATGAGCTTAAAATAAAGTGTTGCAGATGTTACATATTCTGAGCTTTTTTGCCAGGCGTTTATAAATTTACTGAGGCTTCAGTTCGATAAGTCAGGTAGAGCCAGTAGCTAAACGCGATAATGAACGCGAAAGAGGCGGGGAATGCCAGTGCCAAAATTTCAAAGCGCTGGAATAGGCAAGCACCACTTAAACCACCAAACAGGAAGCCAACAACGATGAACATCAGCAGTTTGGCTTTACGGCGGTCAAAAGGCATCCCCTTTAAGCGTGCGCCAATCATGATCCCAAGATCGGTGATGATCCCGCTCATGTGTGTGGTACGAATGATTGCCCCGCTATAGGTTGTTATCATCGCGTTCTGTAAACCACACGCGGCTGAAGCGAAGTATTGGCCTGACGTGTAACCTTGTAACAGTGCCCAAAGCGCAAGAAACAGCAGCCCACCTTCAATACACAGAGCAACGCCGTAACGACGTCCTAATTTCAGTGCTTGGTTTTCAATAAAGAACCCGCTGAACGCAGCACCTAGCATAAAGCTCATAATGATTAGTAGGAGGTGCATAGAAGCTGAAGTCGGCGTGAGAAGGCTACTGCCAAGTAAAGACATGGTGCCTGAAATATGGGAGATAGCTTGATGTTGGAAGCCGAGTAAACCAATAGCATTAACGCTGCCAGCAAGGCCCGCTAACAGTAAGGCGCCGTATTCAACCCAGCGAGGTAGCTTAGAAATCATGTGGTTCACCCTGGGTTAAAAAGAGGAGCAGATTATAACGCCAGCGAAAAGATACGCTAGCGTTGTAGAACGTTGATATTTGATCTTAGGCAACAGTATTGCAGTTTGTTCTAATACTGTTGCTATATAAAGATAACGGTCAATAACGAACTAGTTGTAATGACTCATTTGATGATCGAATTTTACCCAACCGTGTTTACGTTCTTCGTAGACTGAAAAGCTTGGTAGCGGAAAGTCTTGCTCTTTAAATAATCCGAGCGGGACGACATAAAAATCGGCGGTGGCAACTGACTGCAAAAGCATAGTGGTGCCGCACTTAGGGCAAAATTGATAGGTGACTTCACTGCCCGTATCACTGATGCGTGAAAAGGAGGTGACCTCTCCGTTGAGTGTCACTTGTTCTATGGGAAATCGAGCCTGAACCCCGAACACACTTCCGGTGCGCTTCTGACATTCATAACAATGGCATACGGAGGTGCGCTGAGGCTCGCCTCTGCAGACTAAATTGACTGCTCCACAGCGGCATTCGCAACTTCTGATATTTCTATCTTTAATATGATTGATATCCATCCATGCTCCACTTCTGGTTAACCCTGTATTGATAATTATACTAAAGCCCTTTATGGTCTGCACAACTGGATGAAAACAAAAGAATATAATTGCTCATGAAAAAGAAAATCTTACCTATACCTCTGATTTTACTGATTCCTATTGTCATGCTGGTTGTGGTGATACTGGCGGGTATTTATCGCTTTAGCTTAAGCGACGAAGAGATCTTGGCGAAGTTTCCTTCTTCTCAAGTCAGTTATGACCCTGTTGTTGAAAGCGTTTTTGATTTGAAGACGACCAACCCATGGACAATCAAAGTTCCTGAAACTAATGCGTACGCCTTTATTAATGAAGTCGATGGACCAAGATCAATCGCGTTTGGGCGATATGACTCGGGTGTTGAGCGTGGTGTGGTCACTGTAGACACCAATAACCTTTCAAGCGTCACGTTAGGCAAGGCGAGTTTCTTTATTGCACCTATGTGGGTATCTAACCAAGGCAGTGGCATTTTCTATTATCTTGGCCTGTTTAAACATGACCAGCATCGGAGCCGTGTCGTGTTGGTTGATCAGCTTTTCTTGGGTGATCGTATACAGATTCAAACTTTAGATGTTATGGAACAGAAAAACCTTCAAGCGAAGAATAAACTCACTGGGGAAGGTTTTATCGGCTTTACTCAGCATTCTGCGGAACAATCATTTGCAGAATCCCCTTCTAAAAAGGTGTTAATGAGCTTTTCTTTTGATACGCAATCAATTGGTAAGCAATAACGTTTTCGTTAATGCAAGGATCTGTTGTTTATGTGAGCTAAATTACATATTATCTTAATTAGATGAATGAAATTTAGACACTCCTTATGCTTGGTGTCTGCTTATTTTTACAAATGGAGCTTGCGAATGATTAATAAACGTTTTTTTAAGACGAAAGATGAAGTTGAAGTGACCTTCGAGCTAGAAGCTCAAGAAGCGAACTCTGTATCCATCGTTGCTGACTTTCTTGATTGGAAAGCCACCCCAATGAAAAAACTGGCCAAAGGGAAGGTTTACAAGTTTAAAACTCGCTTACCTAAAGATGGCGAGTTTCAATTTCGCTATCTAGTTGATGACCAACAATGGGTGAACGATGCGAATGCTGATCGTTATATTCCGAATGAATTTGGTGAAGATAATTGCTTGGTATCGACAGTTAACGCTTAGTTGAAATAGCATGAATTAGTTAAAAAGCAGGAACCAGTGTTTCTGCTTTTTAACTTCTGAATCGTTGGTTCGTGGGCTGTTGAATTGTTGAATTGTGCCTATTTCATTAACGGCAACTCAATGACTTAGCTGACATCGCGTAGATTCACATCATATTATGACAATGCAATGATGATTTATACGTTTGAAAAGCATATCCTGTGCTTTTATATCGTAGAAAGACCTGTTTACCGTGTATTCAAAAATATTTTCCTCTCCGTTTGCTGAGCTTTCATCTGTAAAAAAAGCAGCAATTTTAGGACTGCCACTTATTGCTGCGATTGGTGTTGCTCTGCAATATTCACAATCGAATCTGACGAAAACAATCGATCTTGATTTACCAGACTCAACCGTTATTGAGTCCATTCTGTCACCTTCTTCTACTACCGTTATTGAGCCACCGACGTTTGAATATCAAATTCAATCTGGCGATAACTTAAGTAGCATCTTCACTCAGCTTGGGTTTTCTTATAACTCGATGATGAGCGTGATGGAAACCGATTTGAACTTCCTTGCGTTAGACACGCTTCGTCCGGGTAATACATTGCGTTTTTGGCGTGATGAGGAGACCGGCAACCTTTCTAAAATGGAGCTTCAATTTAGTATTGCGGACAAAGTAGTTTATCGACTGCTTGATGACGGCAGCTACGAATTTGAAGACATTTCTATTCCGGGTGAATGGAAGCAAAAGCCTTTAGTGGGTGATATTCACGGCAGTTTCTCTATGTCAGCGAACAAAGTTGGCCTGAACAGTATTGAGATTGACCATATTGTGACACTTCTTAAAGATAAGCTGAATTTCAGCCGAGACCTACGCGCTGGCGATCAGTTTGAAGTGCTTCAAAAAGCGCAATTTGTTGATGGCGTCGCAACTGGGAAACGTGAAATCGAAGCGATCAAGATCATGAACCGTAACCGTGTTGTGTCAGCGTATCTACACACTGACGGACAATATTACGATGCCAATGGCGATAGCTTACAACGTGCTTTCCAACGTTACCCTGTGAGTAGGGGCTGGCGTCAAAGCTCTCAGTTTAATCCTAAGCGCTTACACCCTGTTACAGGTCGAGTCTCTCCGCATAACGGCACAGATTTCGCGACGCCAATTGGTACACCGGTTCAAGCAACGGGTGATGGTAAAGTTATCATGACTCGTAAGCACCCATATGCTGGCAACTACGTGGTGATTCAGCATGGCAGCACATACAAAACGCGCTACCTACACTTGAGTAAGATCCTCGTTCGTAAAGGACAAACGGTATCTCGTGGTCAGCGTATTGGCTTATCAGGTAAAACGGGCCGAGTTACGGGGGCGCACTTGCATTACGAATTGATCGAACGTGGTCGTCCTGTCAATGCAATGAAAGCGAATATTCCGATGGCCGATTCCGTACCTAAAAAGGAAAAAGCGACGTTTGTCGCCGCTAGAGATAAAGCCGACAAGCTATTAAAGAAAGCTTTAGAAACACAATCGAATAATAGTTAATAGTTAATAGTTAATAGTTAATAGTTAATAGTTAATAGCTGAATATATGCCGTAAAGGTAACCGTTAACGAGATGGTTGCGAGTAATAATTCAGCCTTTTAAAGCCGTGAGCGTAGAACTAAATACTTAAAATTTTAGTGATACACTCGCGGTTTTTTTGGTTTTAGGTTGAGGTATTGAACTACGTTTAGGCTAGAGGTTCCGAGTGAGTGACGTAGCTAACGATAGCTTCTGGTCGCATCGGTGGAGAGTAGAGATATCCTTGAATTTTGTCACATCCCATTGCGTGCAGTTTTTCTAACTGTTCTTGTTTTTCTACACCTTCCGCAACCAACGACACATTGAGTCGATGCGCAAGTTGAACAATCAACCACACAACACTCTCAGATGTTGAGCTTGTCAGTAAGTTTCTAATAAAGGTGGCATCAATTTTAATACAATCGATAGGGTAGCTATGAATGTAATTTAAGCTTGAATAACCAGTACCGAAATCATCTAGTGCGATCGTGAACCCCTGTCCCCTCAGAAAGTCGAGTGCTGACTTTGTCTCTTGAGTTGGAGATAACAGCACGGTTTCGGTTAGCTCAATGACAAACTCGTTTGCTTTAAAGTGATGCTGTTCAATCGTTCGAGTGAGATAGGAAATATAACGCTTAGAATCGGTAAGCTCATGAGCGGAACAGTTTATTCCAAGCTTAACTTTGTAACCTAAACCACGCTCCAATATTGTTTTAGCACGGCATACCAGTTCGATGATCCGCTCCCCCAGTTTCACTATCAACCCCGACTCTTCCGCCACCTGAATGAACTCTACCGGTGAGATATCGCCATGTCTTTTGGTTTTCCAACGAGTGAGCACCTCGAAATAACCCCATCGTGTATCACATTGATCAACGATTGGTTGCACAACCACATACATCCCATTGTCATTAGGTATATGACTGTCTGAAATGGAGCTGTCAAGTTCACTTCGTAAGGCGGCGATTAACTCGGCTTTTCTTTGGTAACGAACCCTTAGATGAGTGTCGTAACATTGAATGTGCGTATCTTGATTATGCTGGCACTCTTTTAGTGCCAAGCTGGTATTGAAGATGATTTGTTCTACGTCTTTATTATCCCCATCTGAACGGGCAATGCCGATGCTGACGTCAAAATCGATTTTGATATCAACACTACTGTAACCTTGCTTTACCTTATCCAGTATTTGCTCGCAAACCGCTATTGGGTCTGAATGATAGGTAATGAATGCGAACTCATTGCCAGCAGTCCGGAACGTCAGGTTGTTTTCGGGCATGGTTCGGCGCAAGATCTCTGCCACGAACTGAAGCACCTTGTCGCCAATATAATTGCCGTGCATATCATTAATGGCTTTGAAGCAATTGATGTCGAGCAGAGCGAGCGTGAAGGGAGTGACACTCTGCTGAGTGATCGATTCTAAGGTGTCTGATAGACAGCTACGGTTTAATAGCCCAGTTAGGCTGTCGTGTGATACTTCATAGCTGAGTTGATTAACCAGTTGCTCAGAACGGTCGTTGAACCACATCTCACGCAAGGTGTGGATGACGATATCTGCGAACAACTGGTGGTGCTTTATCACGTCTTGTTGCTGGTCTGGGCTAAGAGGCGAGGTAAATGTTGAGAACAACACACCCATGACTTCACCACTCTGACTGCGAGCTGGGATAGCGATTGAGTTCTGTGAGGTAATTTCCTGCCTAAATGCCGATGTTGGTAGCGACTGAACAACATACTGAGCGAACGAGCAATCTGGATGTTTTTGATTGACGGCTTGTTGGTAGATGTGACCATGGCGTGCGTTTATTTTGTCATGCAGTACATGGTCAGAATGGGCAATCACCAAAGGAACCATTTGATCGGGGAAGTGCTTTTTCTCAATGATACTGGTGTATTGAGTACCGAAGGTTTGATGCAAAGTAAGCACGGCAGACTCTAAAAGGTCGATACCTTCCAATTTAAGTAAGCGGCCAATGCGCTCTGTGTCTATCATGCTGTTGCGTGTATCCTGAGTCATAGTCACCATCCGTAGCTAACCAGAATCGTGTGTAAGCTGTATGTGTATGATCTTGTGTATACGATCTTATAACTGCACTGTCTTAAATATTAACAATGCAACTTGCATTAATAATTTTGATATGCGTCTAGTTTATTATTGGTCGAGTTGTACCATTTTTCAAATTTAGTGCGATATGTTTCACAACATTTGACTATTTCGCTCTTTGTCTAGCCTATCTTTTAGGTGGTCTAAAAAGAGCTTGGTTCGTGTATGTGAATAATCAAGCTTAGGGTAGTACGCATAAACCATCACTTCGTCGGCGGTTATATTTGGTAATACTGGAACTAATGTCCCTTGTTTAAGATCCTCTTTGATCATCGCTTTGATGGTTAACAGCACGCCCATTCCTCGCTTCGCAGCATGAAACAAAGCCTCTGGGTTGGTGGTCGCAAAGTTACCGTTCAAAGTGATGCGCTGCCCTTTGGTTAAGGTGACTTCGCGAATAGGACGCTCTCCCCAGATCAAGGAATTGTGTTGTTCCAAATCCTGTTCGCAAGTGGGGTAACCATGTTTGGCGAGATAACTCGGTGCCGCATAGAAACTAGCTTTGTGTTCAAACAAGGGGGTTTTCTTGAAGCTCAAAGAGTTGAGCTGTTCCAGTTCTCTACTGATCACCAGATCCAAGCCTAGCTCAGGTAATTGACCCGGTGTGGTGGTAATGAGTTGCACTCTAATGTCTGGATACTTTTCTAAGAAGTCGTCCATGTATTGCACGAGAAACTTAGAGCCAACAGCAATGGTCGCACCTATCTTTAGCAGGCCTCCAGGGGTTTGGTTAACCGAGCGAGTCTCATCAATAATTGACTGCCAATTGTCGAGTTGGTCTTTGGCCCGCAGGTAAAAGAGTGCACCCGCTTCAGTTTGGCTAATCGAGCGTGTTGTTCGCTTTAATAGTTGAGTGCCGATACGTTCTTCTAGCCAGTTCACTCTTTTGCTGATCGCCGAACTGGTGGTGTTAAGTTTACGAGCAGCACCATTGAAACTGCCTTCTTCTACCACTCTTACATAGCTTTTTACGTTAAGAATCCAATCCATATTATTTCCTGTTGGGACTTAATTAAATTCCGATTTAGCTAATTATCAATTAATGGTTTTGAATGTAAACTCATCTGATGAACAAATAACAAACGAATAGGGAATTTTTTGAGCCAATCGACCTTTAAAAAAACACCGCTACTCTTAGCCATGATGATCATTGCTACAGGACAGGTGGGGGTGAGCATCTACTTACCATCATTGCCGCTAATTGCTTCTGACTTAAGTGTGACTCAGGTAGATGTTCAGCTGCTCGTCACGCTGTTTCTTGTGGGTTTTGGCTTGTCTCAGCTATTTTATGGGCCAATGTCTGATGCTGTTGGAAGAAGACCTATTTTCTTATTAGGTCAGGGTGTTTATTTGATTGGTACTGTCGTTTGTGTTGCGTTTTCTGACAACATGACGGCGCTGGAAGTTGGCCGCTTGCTGCAAGGTCTAGGATCGGGTAGTGCCTCGGTTCTAGGGCGAAGTGTGCTGCGCGACAGCTATGATGGCCCTCAACTGACCAAAGCGTTGTCTTACATTTCGGTCACCGCTTCGATCATGCCGATCATCGCGCCGGTGTTTGGCGGTTGGATCTCATTCCACCTCGGTTGGCAGGCGGTGTTCCTGTTTGTTCTTGTGTATTTACTGGCGATATTCACTCTCGGCTACTTTGTTCTTCATGAAACTTTGCCATACGGGAAGAGCCGCTTTGAAGTCATCCAAGTGGTCAAGAACTATGGGCGTTTGTTGACGAGTCGCCAAGTATTGACCAGTGCCAGTTATAACTGGATGAGCTACATGGCGAGTTTGGTATCTTTATCGCTGTTTCCATTCTTAATGCAAGAACAGTTGGGGCTGACAGCCGCTGAATACGGATCTTTGATGATAGTCCCTTCGGCTGGCTTACTGATCGGTAGCGTGGCTTTGAATTTGCTCAATCGTAGGTTTAGTACTCCGCAATTGATGAGTCTTGCGATTTTGATTATCTTGGCTTCGGGAACTTGGCTTCTTACTCATGAGTTATCCATATTTAACTTAGTTTGGGCGTTTACTTGGTTGGCGATAGCACAAGGCATATCGTTTCCTCTATCGATCAGTATGTTATTAGAACCTCATAAGAAGAAAGCGGGCGCCGTGTCGGCGCTGTCAGGTTCAATCCAGATGTGTTTGGCGGGCTTGCTAGGAGGATATTTGGTGGAAAACTGGGTGACGACTCACTTACAGCTCGGTGTTTTTTATCTGATTATTGGTACTTGCATGGCTACAGTACTTTGTTCTTCAACGAGAATGAATAAGAAAGCCACAGCTACCGAAGTTGAATACAGTTAAGCAACTGAAGTACAGTTAAACAGCTAGCTCGCGATAGTTCAGCAGACAGTCGTTAATACGTTGTATTTGTATGGATGGTTTTCTACAATACCTGCGTCCATTTAATAGGTAATAAACATGCAGCAAAATGAATTTGAAGTACTGGTAAAAGCTATCTGCGCACTAGATGGCCTACCTCAAGCGCTTGAGCTATTGAAATCCAATGAGGATACAGAAGTCGCTGAGGCTGCTGGATCACTGACTGGTCAATTTGCGCTAGCTGAAGTAGACGGTGAAAAGCGCATTTACCACGTGACGCTTCAAGAAAATGAACAAGGCGAAGAGCAAGAGTACATCGAACATGTCATGAATGAAGGCGATGACTTAATCAAATTTGCAGCTTGGTTCTTTGAAACTATGTTTGAATTAAAGCAAAAAGACACATACCAAATTGCGGGTAAAACTTACAGACAGCCAAAGCGCAGCTAGGCTTCTAAGCCATTTGTTTTCTATGTAAGTTGGTTGCTAAGCAATTAGGTTTCTAAAAAACTATTTTTAAAGCAGCTCTCTTGAGCTGCTTTTTTTATGGATGTTTAAAATGAAGATTTTAATTGTAACGTAATAGTTGGCTTACACTGAAAGTGTGATTTAGATCTTGTTTTTGGGCGCTTTAAGTGTAGAATCCGCGCATAAGAAAATCGATTATGTGCGGAGATAAGCATGAATTACGAACTAGGCCACGCATACCTTGGTCAAATGGTAGCAAAAAACATGATGCACGAAGCATTGTATGGTAAGCCAAAGCCAAAAAAAGCATCATTCTTTAAGCGAATGATGAAGAAAATGGCGAAATAAGCATTTTCAAAAACGGAATTTAAAAAGGCCTTAAACTTACTAATGTCCAACTATTGGGGTTAGTTCAGTTTAAGGCCTTTTGCGTTTTAGCGATTAATGAAGGTCATCGCTCGTTTTGTTGTGGATGGACACAAAAAACACTGATAAAGCTTCTGATTAGGGCGTGTTGACCTTTCGTGGTTGAATTTTGTTCGAGATAAAAGCGTTTTAATCGCGGCGAGGGAGAAGTAGCCTAGCATTCTAAGCAAATCTCCCTCAACAAAGAGTAAAACGCTTTTAGCCGAACCCTTCGGGCAGCGTTTGCTGGTCATTTCTACTACGTTATCGGCTTCTCATGTAGGCTAGCTACACATCAAAGCCTCTGCCTTGTATAAATACCCAGCAACTCGCTGCAAAAACCAGCTCGAAAGATCAACACGCCCTAATGACTGTTACTGAATTCAGCCTGTCGATTGGTTGGATAGGTCGACAACATTATTCGGGATAGTATCTAAACCGTTCTCTTTCATCCACGCTTCTAAGTTGTCAGCTCCACCGATGTATTTACCATCAAGCCAGATCTGAGGGACAGTTACTGGTGTTTTCTCACCAATGTGCGCTTTTACCTCTGGAATCATACGATACAAAGCGGCGCTGTCTTTTACGACATCGTGGTATTGATATTCAACACCCGCTTCATCAAGCATTTGCTTGGCCTTAACGCAGAATGGGCAGGTTGCTTTACCATAAACGATGTTGCCTTTTAGGCTGTCGCGTTTGGTCCACTCTTTGATCACGGATTGAACTAACACACCGCGGTTAAGCGCTTCGCCTTGGCTGACTACCTTGCCTTCAACAACAAGAATAGGAGCATGCCAAGAACCCAGTTTTAGCGGCTCCCACCAGTGAGATAACCAATCTTTCACTTCCAGTTCGACATCGACATCTGATAACTCATTCTCAAAAGTATCTTTAAGAATGTCTTTGGTAAGGGTGCACTCTCCACATGGGATGTTAACTTTAAATGGACCCCAGCTGCCTGCCCAACGGTATAGTGTAATCTTGACTGGTTTCTTCATGGTTACGGCCTCGTTTGAATTCTCTTATCCATATAGAACGGACAGGCGAACTATTTATTTCACCAACCCTAAACTTTCTTTATTTTCGCCGGTTTTTTCGTTTCCCAATGGGTAATAAATGCAACTGACGCAATAATAATAGCAGCACCTAGCCATAAACGACCCGGTGGAACCCAACTAAACACAATCCAACCTGCTAAAACATTTAGCGGTAATTTCGCGTGGTCAAACGGTTGCACAAACGAAGCATCAGCGACTGAGTAGGCTTTTACAATTGCCCATTGAGCGAGTGCCGTCATCACACCGATAACAATTAAGATAGCCCAAATTGTACCGCCGCTTGGAGTTTGCCAATCTGGCGCGGCAAGCAGGATGTTAAATGGTGTGATTAATAGCAGCAAGTACACCACCATGGTTGAAGGACTGTCTTGCGAAGAGAGTTTTTTCACCATGAGTGAGTAGCATGCCCAGAAAAAAGCCGCGCCAACCGGTAACAGTGTTGCCCAGTTAAAGTCTTCTGCCCACGGCTCTAGAATTACCATTGCACCCACGAAGCCAGCTAAGGTCGCGCCCCAGCGAGCAGCCCCAACTTTTTCTTTGAGGAAAAGTCCTGAGCCTATGGTTGCAAACAATGGCGACGTCATGAGAAGGGCAATGCCTTGCCAAATAGGTACTGGGTAAGCCAATGCCCATATCCAAAGTTGAATACCAATAACAGACAAGAAGACACGGAATACGTGCAACTTTAGGTTGTCGGTTTTTAGCGCGCGGCGAATGCCCAGCGTTTTCAGATAAGGAAGAATAGCGAACAACGCGATGGCGTATTGAATGACGGCAACGGTGGTAGAAGTAAGTCCGAAATGAATGCTAGCGACTTGAGTTAGGCTATTAATAACGGCAAAGGCTAGGCCTGCGGTTAGCATCCAGCTAGCGCCTTGGATCGGATGGTGTTGTGACATGATGCTTCTAATTATTTGATGTGGTTCACCTATGATACGGATTTAGCACCACTTAACCAGAAAAAGCATTGATGAAGTTGGTCAGAATATTTGAATATGAAAAAAGGTTGAGCAACCGCCCAACCTTTCTAGTCTCTATCTAAAGTCGATTTAGATTAGAAATCGTAGCGGACACCTAGGCGAAGTGTGTCTTCACCAGCTGTCACGATACCTTTTGCATTTTTAACTTCGTCTAAACCGTTAACGTAGTAAGAAAGGTATGTGCGGAAATTGCTGTTTAGTTTGTAGTAACCAGCTAATTCAATACCGTCGACAGCGTCTACTTTTGCTCCGCTGTTGATTTCATCTTCTTGGTAAGTATATACGACTGCAGCAGATACTTGCTTGGTGAATTTGTATTGCGCTGCAAATTCCATAGCAGTGAATGACTTAGCATCGGTACCTGTCGCTTTATCATCTAGGTCGCCTGTTGAATAAGTTGCAGCTAAGTACAGGTTGTCTAGAGAATACGCTAGGCCGGCAAGGATTTGGTCTGCGCTACCTTTATTTTCGCCTAGGTCTTCACCTGAGTAGGCTAGACCAAGATCTAAGCCTATTGGCAGTGAGTAGACACCAGAAATACCGTAGCCGTCAGAGTCTTTTTTGCTGTTGGTTTGGTAAGTGGCTTCTAGTTGCAGGGCATCAAAGCCGCCACGGTATGCAAATACGCCATCTTCTTTATCAGAAGCTGCACCGAATGCTTGCTGCACACCAGAAAACTCAGTGATATCTGTAAAGTCAGATACGATAACTGAAGCCATATCTTGGCGACCGACAGAAACGGCTTGGCCGTCAAAATCAACACCTGCGTACATGTAACGGTTTTCAAACTTATCAGAACCTGTGTCTTGCTCTGCTTCGTAGAAACCGAATGCCGTTGCAGTATCTGTAAGTTCTGTTTTACCACCAAGGTTTAAACGGAAACGAGTTTTATCTTTCATTGAACCTTCAACTTCAGCACCACCAGAACCTATAAAATCACCACGGAATTCTGCACGACCGCCAATTTTAAGTTCTGTACCATCAGAGCTGTAAACTGTTGCTGCTAACGATGAACCTGAAACTAGTGCCGCTACCACTGCAGAAGCTAGAACTGCCTTTTTCATAATCACTTACCTTGTATTTTAAAATCCGTGAGCAATGCGCTCTCCGTTTCGATATGAAACTAATCTAGAGCAGCTAAATTAAGCTTTCATTTCCATAAAATTACATTTTCGTGAATGGGGAACTTTTTAAGTGTTGATTTTATTGCATTTTTATTTCAGGGAACTGAGTGGTCTTTGAATGGCTATACAACTCGTACGTCCTTATGTGGTTACTTTTTCAAGCTTCTATCTTGGGGAGGCAATGATGATATTAGTGAGACTTATGGGGAGGTTAGATCTTGTTCATTTTATTAACTTGTTTGTACTGATTAAGATATCCTCTATGATGCAAAAATATGGAAAAGAATAAATTTTGCTCAACAAGATGGAGACGTTGGATGAAAACAGAGTACTTAGGCGATGTTTTACAAGGCAGGCAGGTTGTTGGCTCTTTGAATGTTGAAGACCTACCGATTGGAGAGCATCAGTTTTGGTTCCAAGTAACCAGTGATGGGTTAGGGCAACCTAAGAACATGCCAGTCTCTGTTTTCAAAGGTAGTCAAGAAGGCCCGAAGTTGATGATCACTGCCGGTATTCACGGTGATGAGCTAAACGGTGTGTTGGCTGCTCAGCAAATTATCCGAGATTTAGTAGGCAAAACATTAAAAGGCACGGTGACAGTTGTACCAACTGTGAATTTGTCTGGCTTGCTTAACCACAGCCGCGATTTTATCTCTTCGGATCCGGGCTCTTGCCCTGCCAACCTTAATCGACTCTTTCCGGGTGATGCGCATGGCTTAGCCGCGGAGCGATTCGTCGCATCTCTGTGGGATCGCTTACTCAAACACAACGCGACATTTGCTGTTGATCTACATACCCAAACTCGTGGTGCGGTGTATCCACTTTATGTGTTTGCTGATTACCGAGTAAAGCAATGCTTGGAGATGGCGAGGTTAATGCTGCCCGATTGTGTTCTTAATGATCCCGGCGATCCGGGTATTCTTGAAACGGTCTGGAATCGAAGTGGAATTCCGAGCATTACAGTGGAAGTAGGGATGGGGAAATTTACTCAACCTGACATGATTCAACGAGCCGTAGATGGTGTTTTTAATATTCTTTCTTACTACGAGATGCTTGATGCTGAAGGTTTAAGAGACAAAAAGCCACTGCCGAGTATAGATTGGATAGAGGGCAATAATGTAGTGTCTATCCGCGCTGATATTGGTGGATTTGTGTTACCTCAGGTCGAGCTTTTACAAAGCGTAGAGCAAGATGATCTTTTGGCGATTCAATATGACGCTTTTGGTAACGAATGTCGTCGCTATCATGCGCCGTCTGCCGGACGTGTACTTAGCTATAACGTGGATGCATTAAGGGAGCCTGGGGCGCTTGTCTGTCGACTATTGAGTTGAGATGCTCTTCGGCGGGCGTCTCTTTGTCAATCTGGCGCATCGTCATTTGAAACGTGTAAAAAAAAAGACCGAGCAGGGCTCGGTCTGATAGCTTTTCTCTGGAGTAACAGCTTTTAGCGTAACTAGTATCGCTTTAAGATCTCGATGATCTCTTGCTCTGTTTCCGCTGCGATAATGGCATCAATGTCATCATCATTTTGGAACAACTCTGATAGCGCCATAATAGTATGGATATGGCTATCTGAGTCCATCGCTGCCAGAGTGATTGAAAGGTAAACGTCACCGTTGTCTTCCGACTCTAAATCAACACCCTTTTTGAATACTGTCACCTGCAGTGATGCTTCGTTCACACCATCTTCAGGACGAGCATGAGGCATCGCAATCTTTGGTGCTAGAACATAGTACGCGCCGATGTCTTTGTGCTTTTGCTTGATAGCTTCAACATAGCTTGCTTCAATTTTCTTGCTTGCTAACAGTGTTGAACAGGTTAAATCAATCGCAGCATCAACCGTTAGGTTCTCTTCAGAGTTGATGATAACGCCTTGGTTACCGATTAAATCGAATAGGCTCATGAAACAATCCATCCTAGAATCAGACCAACAACACCGAAGTCGAAGTCAGCAAATGTTGTCGCTTCAAGCCCAAGACCACCCAGTACTGGAAGTAGTAGCATTGGTAGGAAAGAGATACACAGACCTTGCGTGAATGAACCTAGAATTGCACCACGTAGACCGCCAGTAGCGTTACCGTAAACACCTGCCGCACCACCTACGAAGAAGTGTGGAACCACGCCAGCTACAATGATTGTCCAACCAAGCGCGCCTTGAACAGCCATTGCTAGTAGACCTGCCGCGAAAGAACAAAGGAAACCGATAAGTACCGCGTTTGGCGCTACAGGGAATACCATAGGGCAGTCTAGAGCAGGTTTTGCCCCCGGAACTAGTTTGTCAGAAATACCTTTAAATGCAGGAACGATTTCAGCAATCAGCATCTTCACACCTTGCAATACGATGTAAACACCACCTGCAAAGATTAGAGATTGCATGAAGGTAAACACAACCCAGTTTTGACCGCTTGATACTGTTTCTACAAACTCGCCGCCCGCAATAATAGACGCAAGCATGAAGAAGATAGCCATTGTTGTTGCTACGGCTACTGGCGTATCACGTAGGAACATTAAGCTTTTAGGAACTTGGATGTCTTCTGTTGATTTTGATGTGTCACCGAATTTGCTACCAATGAAGCCAGACACGATGTAAGACAGTGTCGAGAAGTGACCGATAGCCAGTTGATCAGTACCCATCACTTTTTCAGTGTACTTTTGGCCTAGCGCTGGCATCACAACCATTAATGTACCCACAATGATTGAGCCGATTGCGACAAGAGCTGTGCCTTCAATGTTTGCTGTAGACAGAATTACTGCTACCAGCATAGACATGAACATTGTGTGGTGACCCGTTAAGAAAATATATTTTAAAGGAGTAATTCGAGCCAATAAAATATTCACAACGAATGCGAAGAACATAATTAGAGCCATTTCATAACCGAATGCTTCTTGTGCTAATGCAACAATTGCTTCGTTATTTGGAATAACACCACTTACGCCGAATGCTTCAGTAAATACAACTGAGAAGTTATTTAATGCGCCAACAAGAGCGCCAGCACCAAAACCTAAAATTAGGAAACCCATTACGGTTTTAATTGTGCCTTTTAGAATAGTAGAAATATCTGCTTTTTGTGCAACAAGGCCAATGAAAGCAATTAAACCTACCATGATTGCTGGCTCTTTTAATAAGCCGAGCATGAATTCGAAAAAGTTTTGCATAATTTGACCTTACATGAAAGTTTTTAGTTGTTCTTCGATTGATACTTTGTCAAAAATATTTTTAAGGCTGATGATGTTCTCTTTACCAGCGTCTTTTAGTTGGTTTGCAACGTCTGTTGCTGCAACCCAAATATCCGCATTGCTTGATGCTGCAGATGATAGATCTTCGTGATCAACTTCTGCTTCGAAACCGATTTTTTTAGCGACTTCTTTTACTGCCATTTCCATCATTAGAGAAGTACCAAGGCCGTTACCGCAAACTACAAGAATCTTTTTCATAATATTTGTCTCAATTGGATTTTAGGGGTTGAGAAACTGCGTTCTCTTGTTGTGTGGGAGAATAGTAATGGAAATATTGAGATTTCAATAAGATCTCCATCACAAAGGTAAAATGAGATTGTGATGAAGATCTCGTTATTTTGTAGTTAAGATCCAGAGTGAGACTTTGATCAAATTTAACTTTTCACACGAATATGCAACGTATCTATTGAGAAAGGTGGGGGTAAATGTATTTGTCTATTGAAATGTAAATATATAGAGGGTCTGTTGAAGAAAATAGAGAATTAATCGTATCGACCGTAGTCGGTAAGCATTTTCTTAAGCATGCTATTAACGTCTTTGGTCTTTTTATTTCTTTTAGTCAGTTGGCTAAGAGAAGTCGGTTTTGGCGAGGGAGCATTTTCACCATCTATTTCTTCGGTTTTATCTTTCATTTTCTGTACAGCAGGCAATAACATTCTAATTTCTTCGTTATTGGCATTAGTCAGAACCACAATATTTTCGGATTCAACTTGGGTAATGGTTAATATTCCATGCTTAACGGATTCAACCTTTTCACCAATCATAATTGATTCAGGTGCGACAGAGCGATCGGTTAACTGACCTGTACGTAATTTCGCCGCACTGATAGCGCGGATATTTCCGGTGTTTTCAAACGCGACAATAACAGTATAGGTATTATAATACTCAACTACTGTCACATAGCCGTGTCTATTTGTTTTGAATCTAGCTCCATTGTTCATGTCGTGCGGAGCTTCCATTTTCTTCACGTGTTTCCTCTCTTAGTCTCGATGGCTGTTATATCTAATCAGCCCTTCTCGTTTTATAGATAATGTATGGGTGAGATAATACAAAGTATATACGCATCTAAACTGAAGATGAATCTTGAAGTCATAGTAAATGAGGGAGAACACAGAAAAGTAGTAATAATCACACAGAATTAACCAAGAGATTACGCTGCTTTCTACATAGGTGAACATATCACATTCATTTCATGGTCTTCATTTACAACGCCTGTAGCTTAAAGTTTTATTGGGTAATTACTCAATAAATCCAACCTGATATGTGAGCCAATTTATATAAATAAGAATTATATAAATTATTGATTTAATGAATGTTTACTGATTAAGACAATTTTTGTTAGAACACCATCTTCAAAACAATAAGATAGGTAAATCTAATGACAAAACTCGTCAGTTTGCTCCTTGCCACAATCACGCTAGGGCTTTCAGGTTGTGCAACGGTATTAACTCCAGAGCAGAGTGCGCCACAATTGAGTGTCGTACCTCAAGAAAAAGCACTGACTATTGCAGTGATCGATAAACGCCCATACGTTTTAGACCAAGATAAAGAGCCAAAGTTTGAGGGCATTATCCGTAGTTCTCTCGGTATTCCTTATTCACACAACACGGCGACACAACAGCCGATGTCTCAGTTTTTGACGGATAGACTCGTTGCAGGATTAAAGAAGCAGCAAGTGACAGTGGACTCAGTAGAGACGACACCAAACCAAAACATCACTAAAGTCGTTGAGCAGATGAAAGCGTTCGACAATAAATCGATGATGTTCGTCTTGAATGAATGGAAATATGATTTCCACGCGTTTACAGATAACTCTTGGTACAACATTAATGTGATTATTTATGATGAAGCCGGTAAGAAGTTACTGAGTAAAAACTTCCAAGGCGAGAACGATGTGCCAGATGGAGGCGTGATCATTAATGAAATGCAGCTTATCTATAAACAACGTTTCGAAGAAATCTTCCAAGACGTTGAAGTGAAAAGTGCATTGCTAAACTAGTTACAGGTACTTTCTTTTATATTCTAGAAAAGCCACGTCCTGTGGCTTTTTATTTTAACAATCGATTTAGTTAACTTATTTTTGCCTGCCCCCGTCGATCTCGCCGATAAACACTGCGTTTTGTTTAATCCTTGACCGCGCGAACGTTTGCGTCAAAAAATGTGATGAAAGTCTCACTTAACTGTTTATACTTCTTTTCCGGTTTTAAGCCGGTGCTTAGCCAATACAAGCCGTCACATGGATATGTGAATGACCCCACGGACCGGACCAGCTACGTTCCACTGCTTGTATAAGGTGATTTTTACATGAACAACTCGTTGTTACATTCGCTAACCCTGTTAGCTCCTTCATCGCGTAGCGTTTTGCTTGCGGTTCTTTGTCCTATTCCTTTGATGTCATTCGTTTGGCTCATGTTCACTCTTTAAGGATTACTAGGACACATTATGAATATTCTATTTGGTTTTGTCGGTGTTCTGGCACTGATTGCTTGTGCGTACCTGCTATCTGAAAGTCGTTCTTCGATTAACTGGAAAACAGTCTCTCGTGCACTATTACTTCAAATCGGTTTTGCTGCTTTGGTGTTGTATTTCCCTTGGGGACAATTGGCGCTAACAAGCCTAAGTAATGGCGTTTCTAGCCTGCTTGGTTTTGCAGACGCTGGTATCGCATTCCTTTTCGGCGACCTTGCAACTGAAGGTTTCATTTTCGCGATACGCGTACTTCCAATCATTATCTTCTTCAGTGCTTTGATCTCTGCACTTTACTACCTCGGCATCATGCAAAAAGTGATTCAAATCTTGGGCGGAGCGGTGCAAAAACTGCTCGGCACCAGTAAAGCTGAATCCTTGGTAGCGACAGGTAATATTTTCCTTTCTCAGGGTGAGTCTCCTCTTCTTATTCGTCCATTTTTAAAATCTATGACTCGTTCGGAACTGTTTGCTGTAATGGCAGGTGGTATGGCGTCGGTAGCGGGCAGTGTACTTGGTGGTTATGCTGGCCTTGGTGTAGAGCTTAAATATCTTATAGCAGCAAGCTTCATGGCGGCTCCAGGTAGCCTGTTAATGGCGAAGATCATCGTTCCTGAGCGCAGCACACCAAGTGACTACGACCATATCGAACTCGATAAAGCTGACCAAAGCAACGTAATCGATGCATTGGCAAGCGGCGCGATGAACGGTATGAAAGTCGCAGTGGCTGTCGGTACTATGTTGATTGCATTCGTGAGTGTGATTGCGATGGTTAACACTGGCCTAGAAAGTCTAGGTGAAACGTTCGGTTTTGCGGGTATTACACTGCAAGCAATCTTCGGTTACCTGTTCTCCCCTCTAGCGTGGCTGATTGGTATCCCGAGTGATGAAGTATTAATGGCGGGTTCTTACATCGGTCAGAAGATTGTAATGAACGAGTTTGTTGCTTTCATCGACTTCGTTGAGAACAAAGCGTTGTTATCTGAACACAGCCAAGTAATCGTTACTTTTGCTCTATGTGGCTTTGCTAACATTGGCTCTATCGCAATTCAGCTGGGTTCAATCGGTGTTATGGCACCAGAGCGTCGTGCTGAAGTGGCAAACTTAGGCTTGAAAGCAGTCGCTGCTGGTACGCTTGCAAACCTAATGAGTGCGTGTTTAGCGGGTATCTTCATCTTGCTTTAAGCTAGATTTACCCAAAACAGCTAGATTCAGTTAAAGCGGACATCTTTCTTACGGATTCAACGTGAAAAGGGTGTCCGCTTTTTTGTGCCTGCTCGTTAAGTTGATTCAGATTCAAACTCATCTTTTATTGCCTTGCTGTGTGGCAGGCTCACTCTGAAGAGTAATAGAGCAAGCCTGTTTTATCCGATATACTTGAATATCATTAGGTTGCGATTAATAGCATTCTGCTTCGATTAAGAAAATCCGGTTTCTATTAAGAACACTCGGCTTCGATTAAGAATACGACAACCAAGCTCAAATTTATCAAGGGTCTCTCCATGAACATGCGCGTTCTCATCGGTCTTATTGCTACCTTCATTGGCTTGTTTGCGATGGTTTATCTTATTGCTGGTGGCACTCAATTTCCTATCTATCAGTGGCCGCAAGAAGCGTATCTCGGTTTGGTGTTTAGCGTAGTATGGGGCACTGGCGTCGCAGCATCGGTGGCTTATGTCTTCTCAGCTTTGGTGTTTGTGACTGTCGCGGTGGTTTGCTATGCGATCGGTTATAAAATCGGTGGGCTCTTTTCTTCAAGTTCTAAAGCTTAATTTCACTAAGGTGTGTTGATGTTCATTGAAGTGAGATTTGTTTGAATGCACTGGCTCGATCGTTGGAAAGTGTATCGCTATCATCGAAAACAGGCTAACCGCTCGAATGGCGACAAGGCTAAAGCTTTAGGGTGGACCGGCGAAGAGAGCCAATTGTGTCGCTTTGAAGTGATTGCTCGTTCGGCTGACTTCGAAAAGAAGAGTGTCTTAGATTTGGGTTGCGGCTATGGCGAGCTGTTTGAATTGCTCGACAGTATCTATCGAATTCAGTCTTACACAGGTGTTGACCAACATGCAGGCTTTCTAAAAAAGGCTAAGCAGAACTATACAGAAGCTCGTTGTCAGTTCTTGTCGGGTGACATGAGCCAAATGAGCCTTGAGACACACGATGTGGTTATCGCCAGTGGTTCATTGAATTACATCTCTCGCGACTCCGATTATCTGACTAACATGATTACTCGTATGTATGAATTGTCGAATCAGACGGTGATTTTTAATCTTCTCAACTCAAGCCAATACCCTTCACGTAACACTTTGATGAGTTATCACCCTCAAGGCGTATATCGCTTTTGTAAAACGCTCTGTGACGATGTTTCCTTGATCGAAGGGTATGCGGAAGGGGATTTCACGATAGTAATGAACAAATGCGAGTCAGGGGCTTGATGCCGTCTTTATCTTGATACTAGTACCGTCGTAGCAAACATTGAAAAGCCGCATGCCATGGAAGGTATGCGGCTTTTTGGATCCTAAAATCAACTTAGGTATTACTGCAAGTGCTTCAGCGGTTGGTTTTCAACTAATCCATAAGGAATGTTAGTAAACACTTTTGGGTTGCCTTCATAAGTCGGTGCTTCGTTCACTTGTTGCCAATCGAGTAACATAATCGCGAGTACGTTGCGGTGTTCCCCATACTTGAGGTCAAAATCACCGGTGACCGAAGGGATCATACCTTTTGTCTTATCGATAGAAGCTTGGATTGCGAGCCGAGTTTTCTCTACTACTGGGTCATTCTCTAGTCCGGCTAATAAGAAGGTCAACCCAACCTCAGCAATCACATCTTCTTTTGCTCGTAACAGGATTGTATCGATGTTCTCTCTGAAGTAATCGTAGATCCATTGGTGTTCTTGTTCGCTTACTTGATGCTGGTAATACTCTGAATCACCAAAGATGACATGTGTCATACCATAGATCTTATTACCGAATTGCTGGCTTGAAAGTTTCTTATCTTTATTGTCTGGGTACGCTTTCTTGAAGGTGTCGACGAACTCATTAACGACATCTTGTTCACCCAATTGACGCAGCCAATAGACCTGATTCGCCAATTGAGCAGCCCATGCTTTCACCATGTCTTCGTTAGTAACGTATCGTGAAAAGTCATAACGGCGAATAATTTCACGTAGTTTGGCATCATTCTTGTGTTCTAAACCGTACTCATTGGCGCGTGCCATAGAGCCGAGAAGGTCAACACCAAGGTATAGATATTCTGGCATGTGCTTGGTGATGTTGTAGCGTCGAACACTACGTTCATCGCTGTCGCCAACATAGGAAGCAACACGCTTTTCTGAGTACAGTACGATTTGTTCCATGGTGTGAACATCATTCGATAGGCGGCTGAGCTTACTTGCTACACGTGCCATATCACTCCAAACCGCGGCAGAATATTTGTCGTCTAATGTTTGTCGATACATACGCAAACCATAGTGACCCTCTTTGAAGGCGGGCAGGGTATAAAGTTGGCTTTCGTAGGTAGTGCGAATGAGGTCTGCAGACTGTTTGAAAGACTGTTCTTGAGAGGGAATAATATCAGCTTGTGATTGAATCTTTGGTACGTTTGTTGCTTGCTTGTTCTCTTGTATGTTAACAGTCTGTTGTGTGTCAAAAGCCGTTAGCGTATCTGAAGTAGTGTGTGCGTGAACCGCAACCGCAACTGAGATTGATAACAATGTGCACAGAGTTAGCGTTTTTAGCTTCATGTTCGTAAGGTACCAAGCTGATTGATTGTGAGTATAAAATAACACCCATGAATCTTTCAATGTAAGGTTTTGGTCAATACATTGTAAGCTTTAATAAGATTGATTAGATATTTGGTTCAGTAACCAATGTGTCTAATGGCTTTTAAGTGATGAATAACTCAATAATGAAATGAGAACTAGGCTAACTGTATGTATTTAAATAGCTTGACGGCATACTTAAAGAGTTAGTCTGATATGAGAAAATTTAAAAAACAAAAAGGTTTAGGGGGTCTGAATGCCAAGAGGTTCTAGCAAGCAATGGCCTGCCAAATTATTATCTTTACTGTTTTTTTTAGTGGTAATGAGTGCTATCGAGTTTTTTCACTCTAAAGAATTATCCTACCTGAAAGATGAATCCTACTCAGAGGCAAAAAAGCAGCTATCGATCATTCGTTCTCGAATAGAAGCCACGATTGTTTCAGATATGTATATCCTCAATAATTTTTCTACTCTTGTGACGATAAACCCTGACAGCGATATGAAAAGTTGGGACAAGATTGCTGAGAATATCATTCGAGATGGGTTCCACATTCGTCTGATCGGTCTGGCCGAAGATGACATCCTAAATTTCGTCTACCCATTGGAAGGTAATGAGCAGGTCCTTGGTATTGATTATCGAGACCATCCAACCCAGTGGGAGTCGGTTGAAATAGCGCGAAATATTGGCAACACCTTCATTGCCGGTCCTTTTGAGTTGTTTCAAGGTGGTCAAGCTCTCATTACACGTACACCTATTTTCAGGGACCCGCCTTTTAACCAAGACTATTGGGGTGTATCCAGTGCCGTGATTAGTTTAGACGAGCTGTTTGAAGATGTCGGAATTGGGATAATCGAAAATAAGTACCAACTCGCGATTCGTGGCGCAAACAGTTCGGGTAAAGATGGCGCGGTCTTTTATGGCACTCAGGATGTATTTGATAATGCATTTGCTACCGAACAGGTGAGCTTCCCATACGGTGGTTGGTACCTTGCTCTCGCTGGTAATGATCATGTATTAATGGATGTGCCTTGGTATCGAATTCAAGCGGTGAGGTTAGTCGGTTACACCCTCATGTTAGTGCTGGCGTTTGCCTTCTTTACTATTTATCGCCTGTACCGAATTGCAGATAGCCGTTCTATGCATGATGAACTCACCATGTTACCTAATCGCCGATACTTTATGTTCAGCCTAAAGCAGGCGTTTAAAGTCATCCAAAAGCAGAGAGCAAGAACCTTTGCTGTGGTAAATATCGATCTTGATGGGTTTAAAGCGATCAATGACACTTTTGGGCATGCGGCTGGCGATCAGGTGCTTATTGAGTGTGCTAAGCGCATTAAGAGCAAGTTACGTGGTTCAGATATCGTTGCGAGGATCGGTGGTGATGAGTTCTTAGTTTTGCTGCCACGTATCATCGATGACCAACATGTCTCTTCGATTGTAGCTAAACTTCGAAGAGCAATATGTAACACCCCTGTCGTTTATGATGCGCACTCGATTTATCTTCGAATTAGCGTTGGTTGGGTAATTCATAACAATAACTACAGTGATGTCGATGCACTACTCAAAGCAGCTGATGAAAAAATGTACGAACAGAAACGACAAATTATGTAGGTCGAATTAGAGCTGTGATTAGAATTTAGTTGCTGAATGTGGGGAAAAGCCTCAGAATACCGCGCTTTGCTCTTTATCAATCCTATTGATGAGCGAAAGCTGTAGCAACGACTTCTTTCTGCGCGTTGCTCATACTAAATGTTATTCAACTGAGAAAATAATCTATGAGTTTTACCTCCCTGGGCCTTTCTGAACCGATCCTTAAAGCTATTGAAGCACAAGGTTACGATAAGCCATCACCAATACAAGAGAAAGCCGTACCAGCTGTCCTAACGGGCAAAGATGTTATGGCCGCTGCTCAAACAGGTACAGGTAAAACTGCAGGCTTCACGCTACCTATTCTGGAAATGTTATCTAAAGGCCCTCGCGTACGTCAAAACCAAGTACGTGCGCTAGTGCTAACACCAACCCGTGAGCTTGCTGCGCAAGTGAATGGCAGCGTAGTGAAGTACGGTATTAACTTACCTCTTACTTCTACGGTGGTGTTTGGTGGTGTGAAAATTAACCCTCAGATGCAAAAACTGCGTAAAGGTAGTGATGTACTGGTAGCAACACCAGGTCGTCTACTTGACCTATATAACCAAAATGCTGTGCGTTTTGATCAACTAGAAATTCTAGTGCTAGATGAAGCTGACCGCATGCTAGACATGGGCTTCATTCGCGATATCCGTAAGATCTTGGCTTTTCTACCTAAGAAGCGCCAGAACCTACTGTTCTCAGCGACGTTCTCTGATGATATTCGTGGCTTGGCTAAAGGCTTAGTCAACAACCCAGTTGAAATCTCAGTAAGCCCTGCAAACTCAACGGCACCAACTGTTGAACAAAGCATTTATCCAGTAGATAAAAAGAAAAAAAGCGCAATGCTAGCGAAGCTGATCAAAGATAATGATTGGCGACAAGTGCTCGTGTTTAGCAAAACGAAACACGGTGCGAACAAGCTTTCTCACTTCCTTGACGAGCAAGGTATCTCGGCGGCACCTATCCATGGTAACAAGAGCCAAGGCGCACGTACTAAAGCATTAGAGAACTTTAAAACAGGTAAGGTACGAGTACTTGTAGCGACCGATATCGCTGCTCGTGGTATCGACATCCCACAACTGCCTCAAGTGGTTAACTTCGACCTTCCAAACGTATCAGAAGATTACGTTCACCGTATTGGTCGTACTGGCCGTGCTGGTGAAGTTGGTAAAGCAATTTCACTGGTTTGTGCTGATGAAGTGGGTGAACTGTTTGGTATTGAGCGCCTTATTCAGCAAGTGCTTGAACGTCGTGAACTTGAAGGTTTTGCACCTGTAAACAAACTGCCTGAATCTCGTTTGGATTCGCGTCCAATTAAGCCTAAGAAGCCGAAAAAGACACGCGAACACTCGGATGGTCAACGTTCTGGTGACAACGCTCGTGGACACAAACCAGCAGGTAAGAACAAACGTCATGTATCTGGTTCAGGTTCTGCTCCTAAGCGTAAGCCTAATGCGAACAAGCCTAACTCAGGCAACAAAGCTTCTGACAGCAACTCTGCAGGTGATGATAAATCTTTAAGAAATAATGGCAGTAACTATAAGCGTGGTAATGCGGCAAACAAGCCTTCTACGAATAGTTCTGGTAAGCCAGCTGGTGCAGGTAAACCTAAGAAGTCTGGTTTCGGTGGCGGTAATAGCTCGAGCAAACCAGCAGGTAATAAGCCTACAGGTAACAAACCTTCACTATCTAGAAGCCGTTCTAAGCCTGCACCTCAGAAATAGTAGATCTTTGGTAGACTGAAAGGTTGAGAAGATAGCTTTATAGCGGTTCAGTAACGAGAACTACTTTTTAAGAAGGTTCTCGTTCATTTGCGAATTTCTGTAATTTGACTCGAATAAGCGCGAATATTGAATTTCAATGTTCGCGTTTTTTTATGGGTGTAATTAAGCAAACAAGAAGAGGTTTCTTCAGAGTTGAAGCTATCGAATTTATTGAAAAGTAGGTATTTATAGGAAGAGAAATTAATCTTTAATGATCTATTAATAACAACATAATCACTAGCGATTTGTTGGGTTTTGCAATTTGCAATTTCAGTTTGCAAAACAAACAAGCATTTATGGCGAATACGTGTTCAGATGCGTAGTAAATACGTATATTTAAAGTTGGCACGTATAGTGCATTAGTAATAGTGACCCTTCTTAAGCCGAGGGTCACCTAGCCAACTGACGTTGTTAGTGAACCCATATTGTTCACACAAAATATATGACCAATCACCCTTTTGTGATTGGTTTTTTTTTGCCTGAATTTTGAGTTCTACTTGTTGGTTTTACTCACCACACTTCGAGTAACAGCTTGGCTGGCGAGGGCACTCTCCACCTCTGGAGCAGATAAGCCTAGCCTCTGTCTCAATCCCACGTTCAATCCAATTTATATTTAGAATTTTAGCTATTGTCGTGAGATCTTTCTTGATGTTACGCGGTATTACCACAGAGCCACCATTGTTAACGCATGACGCTTTAAGTTGCTCTGCAATGTCTCTTGAATTACCGCCTTGAGCATCAATCGCTGGATTAAGGTCTATGCCAGCACACAATACGCGATTGTTACCCGCAGGGTCCGTCATATTGATGGATTCACAGCAGTAGATTCTTGGCTCATCACCCACATTTAAAATAGATATTTGAGCCGAACTCCCTGCGCGAGGTTCTGACAATCGACGGAATACAGCCCAATGTTGACATGGGTCGGCGACCGTTCTCATATTTCCCCAAGGCAGTGGAATCCCGTTCCCGCGGTACACCGCCTTGAGTTTCCCTGGCCCATAAGCATCAAAGTAGTGCCAGTGAGGGTAGGGCGATACTACCGTCATTCGACGCATAGCAACAGAGGGGGAAACCCCCGCTCTTTTGTGAACGTCGATTTCGTAACCAGTGCGGTCAAGCAACTGTCTAAATGGAACTTTCGGGCAAAGAAGTGCGCCAGCAAAGAAGCTGGATTCAAAGTCTCGCCATGCTTGAAGGATGTCTTGGGAGTTGAGCTGTGAAGATCCTGAAACCTGATTGTCGTCCCATGTATTGTTGTTGCCGACCGACAACACACTCTTCAGGCCTTCTTTGCTATGAAGAATGCAATGGCCGATATAGACAGACAAATCGTATTTCAGTCGAGTCGGGTACTCTTTCAGAATTTCGTTTAAGAAGATGGTACTGGGAGGTTCAAAGAACGAAGTGACGAGCTGTTTGGCATTAATTCCGAGCTCATCAACAACGTCTTTCGGTGTGCGTGTTACCCAACGGATGTTGATTCCTAGGCTTCTAGCTATGTCTATAAGGTCTTCTACGCTGAGGTTAAGACGTTTTAAGCCAACTTCTTCAGCAGCACGCTCAAGGTCAGGGAAGTGGTTCTGATTGCTCTCTTGATGTGCTCGAATCAAGAGGTGCGCAAACTGACGGCCTGAGATTCCTGTTTGCGATAGCATCTCTGGAATCGCAATTTGCAGGATGTCGTTGGAGAATAGAAAGCTCGGCTCGAGTGCCATGCCACTTATCCCCCCACGATTCCCTTTATCAGGAGCAATGGCTTGTTGTTCGGATTCGTCGTCGAGGAACCAGGTTGGTGTCTTCTGAAAGACCTGCGCAATCACTTCCAGCATATCGATGCTTGGAACCCGCTTTCCGCGTTCAATCATTGATAGGTAAGAAACGGAAGGTGCGTATTCTGGGTTGATTCTAATACAACGCGCAGACAGATCTTCCATCGTTAAATGGTTACGTTTTCTTAGGTTACGTATTTTAGTACCTAGGAAATGTGACTGACGAACTAAACTTTTTGACAAGGCCATATTTGTAAAATTCACATTGTAAAATTTTTGTTGTGAAATTGTATGCAAAAAAGCGTTAGTCTACAAACTGAGCAATTCACAAAATGACAAATAAATTAAACGTTAGTTTGGAATAATTGCTCCAGGACACATTATTGTTGTAAAACTCGGTGAGTTTTCACCGGATGGCTCAAAAGGGAAAGACTATGAATATGCTGACATTCGATAAAACAGAAATCCAAAAACAATCAAAGCCATTTATCGCTGAAGCTGTCTTTGCCGTGGAGGCAATCAGTGCGAATAAGCAAACTCAGAAGCAAGTGAAAGCAAAGCAGCTACTTGATCGCCTGTTTCCACTAGAGAACGGCTCGCACCAAGATGTAACAAGCTACGTAGTCGACTACCGTCATATTATGGCTTACTTCAAAGATGGACAACATAGTGGCTTAAAGCATCCCAAGCAATTTGTAGCGTACATGGGAGAGAAGAATGACCCAGACTCGATATTGTTCCGAGATGATAGCGGGAGCCACCTAGAAGTGATGTTTGGCTGTCATAAAGGAACGGGTTGTATTGAGTTGGTAGAGATCGATGATATTCAGTTAGAGTCATGCACGACGTTTAGCCAATTGCCAATGGAAGCAACGACCACAATCCGCGACGAGACCATAGCAGCAATGCGTCACTGGATCAGTTTGATTCAAGGTGATGCAAAGGGTAAACCAAAGGCATGCAGTGAAGACAAAGAGTTTCGAGCTAAGAGTGGTGAAGATTACTGCCTGAATTATTGCTATCAACTTTAGTGGTGTGAAATAAGATTTAGAATGCTGAAGGTTTTGAACCCAGCTAGTAAGTACTAAATCGATACATTACCCATTACCAACAAAAAAGCCCCAAAGATTAACTCGTGAGTGAATCTTTGGGGCTTTTTGATGTTCTTTCCAACGAATATTGATTAGTGCTTCGCTGGCGCTAGTTAAGTCACATCAGAGATTAAACTTAAAGGGGCATGACCCGGTTACGACCCAGAGATTTCGCTTCGTAAAGTAACTTATCAGCGCGTTCGATCAGTGATTGTGCCGATTCACCGGGTTCAAGTTCAGCTACCCCAAACGATGCTGTGATATTGCCAACCTGTTGCCCGCTACGACGATCTTTAATCGATAGCTTTTCTAGAGAGCGGCGGTTGGTGTCAGCAAGCTGGCGTGCAATGCGTAATGATTTGTTTGGCACGATTATCGCGAACTCTTCACCACCAAATCGGTAAGCAGAAATACCTTCACGGCACATTTGTTTTAACTTGCGCGCAATACCTTTAAGAACCATGTCACCAAACAAGTGGCCATAGGTGTCGTTGAAGTTTTTAAAATGATCAATGTCGAGAAGAATCAAACACAGAGGTTGTTTCGCTTCACATAAGGTCTCTATATCAAGGTCAAAAGAGCGGCGGTTATAGAGTGTCGTTGTACTGTCAAAGAGCGCGTCTTTCTGCACTTCTATCAGCTGAGATTTTAGCTTGGTGATTTCTGATGTTGCAGAGTTCAACTGAGAGTTCAAAAATTGAGTAGAGTGACGAATATGACGAGATTCAGAAACCAGCTGACGAACTAAAGACATGACTTCGTCGATCGATAGACTTTCATTATCAACGCGAGCCAAGTCCTCGAAGTTTTTATCGATCATGTCGGAAAAGGCGGAGGTATCGGTCAATGTATCATTCATCGAATTTGAAACTTCCGAGACTAACAGTTCTAAATTAGCGCGGAGGTCATTGATATTCGTTTCAGATTTGCTCGCAACATAATTATTGTAAAGTTGCTCACCAACGGCTGGGGGACAAATGCCATAGTGTTCCAAAATACCATCCATGTCTTTAGTCAGCTGTGGAATAGCATTATCAACATAGGTGTACCAAAGTGCGTAATTCGCAGGTGTGGTAGACACTCGGTTCTTCATCATAAGAGGCACCGCTTTTTTTAGATTTGCGGTAGATTTTTGAAATTCGTCTTTGTTCATTATTTTTACTACAGATACCAAACTAACTTAAGCCACTGTGACCAAGATTAGCGGATTTTACCGATCTTTGCTTTAAAAATTATATAATTAATGGATGAGGATTGGGTAAACAACTCATTTTTATTATGGAAATCGATTGCATATCGATATCGAATGATAAATAGAGTGTTCTTTGACCAAAAAGGAGAGATCCGGTTTAGAGGGGATACGACTGTTGGCAAGGGTTGGCTGTGATACCAATCGTGTTCAATAATGGGTCATTTTAGATTGTTCAAACCCTGAACTTGCTAAAGCATTTAGTCTTTTAAAGTGCTTAGTCTATTCAACCCCTTAGTCTTTTAAAAACCTTAGTCTGTTAAAACACTCGGCTTGCTAAAAATGCTCTGCCGAAAAATGGGTAATAGGAGTGAGTGTGGAAGAGACAGTAACTTAGTGGAAGTTTTATTTCAGGAATAAAAAAGCGCCGATAAAAATCAGCGCTTTAAAATTCTTTTTAGCTAAAAGCTAATTATTGAGCAACAACGTTTGCTGCTTGTAGGCCTTTTTGACCGTTTTCAACTTCGAAAGAAACCTTTTGGCCTTCTTTCAGAGTTTTGAAACCTTCAGAAGCGATAGCACGGAAGTGTACGAATACGTCAGCGCCGCCGTTGTCTTGAGAAATGAAACCGAAACCTTTCTCTTCGTTAAACCATTTTACAGTGCCAGTATTTGTGTTAGACATAATTTGTCCCTTATTCATAAATTTTCTAAATTGTTGATTGCATTACTGCAATGCGCTGATAATTGAATTATTTAATATTGCTAAGAAATAAGGAAAAACTACTTACAAAAACGGGTAACGATTTTACATGTCATTTTTTACTATTCATCTAACTTAAATAACTCCGGCTAACAGAGCGAGTGCATGTTAACACAGTCTTTCGGGTTGTACACTCATTGATTGATAAATCAGCGAGTTTTTTTTGTCATGTTGCGCTCGTTAACAAAAACCACCTACAACAGCTGATAGGTTTATAAAGTTACACGCCATGACAAAGTAAAAAGGAAGCCTAAGCCTCCTTTTCTTCGTTAGTATAGACGATATTATCGTTTGAAGTTGATATCTTCAGTCTTATCTAAATTAATTTTAGTCTTCGCTGGTTGAGTCTCTGCGATTATTTTTCCGTGGCGAATAGAGTACTGCACTGGAACTTGGCGACGAACGGCATCAAAACCATTGTCTGCAGGCAAGATCAATAGGCTACCAGGCTTACCTTCTTCAATACCGTAGTTGTCTTGGATATGCAGTGTGCGTGCTGAATTTTTGCTGATCAAATCAAGCGAAGTGTTGATTTGGTCGTAGCCCATTACTTGCGTTACGTGCAGTCCCATGTGCAGAACTTGAAGCATATTCGCTGTGCCCAGTGGGTACCATGGGTCAAACACATCATCGTGGCCGAAACACACATTGATATTTGCTGCGAGCATCTCTTTAACACGCGTTACACCACGACGTTTCGGGTAGTCGTCGAAGCGACCCTGTAAGTGAATATTCACTAACGGGTTAGCCACGAAGTTAATACCAGACATCTTCAATAGACGGAACAAGCGAGATGCGTAAGCACCGTTATAAGACCCCATCTCTGTGGTATGGCTTGCCGTTACCTTCTCACCCATTTCGAATTTGTGCGCAAGGGCTGCCAGCGTTTCAACAAAGCGAGATTGTTCATCGTCAATCTCATCACAGTGAACGTCGATCAGGCAGTCGTACTTGCGTGCAAGCTCGAACACGTAATGCAGAGATTCAATGCCGTATTCACGAGTGAATTCAAAGTGAGGGATAGCACCGATAACGTCAGCACCGATCTTCACGGCTTCTTCAAGCAACTCTTTGCCGTTAGGGTATGAAAGAATACCTTCTTGAGGGAATGCAACGATTTGGATGTCGACCCACTCTTTCATCTCTTCGCGGACTTCAACCATCGCTCTTAACGCCACTAACGTTGGGTCTGACACATCAACGTGTGTGCGCACATGTTGAACCCCGTTCGCTATCTGCCATTTCAGTGTTTGCTTGGCACGAGACTTTACGTCTTCGATTGATAACAATTCTTTACGTTCAGCCCAACGCTCAATACCTTCAAACAAAGTACCAGAGATGTTCCAGTTAGGTTCTCCAGCCGTTTGCGTAGTATCTAGGTGGATGTGCGGTTCACAGAAAGGAGAAACTGCAATGCCACCTTCAGTATCAAGGATGTCACCTTGATGATCGATTTGAGCGTCATTATCGAGAATGCGAGAAAATTGACCATTTTCAATCAGAATCTGTTTCAAGCCTTCTTGGTCCTGAAGTTTCGCGTTCTTGATTAATAAGGTTGTCATAGTGTGTCCTTAAGCGGCCTGAGATTTCAGAGCTTTTTTGTTCAATAGAGGATTTAGCACGAGGTAACTGATTGCACCACCAAACACGGCATTCAAAGGAACGATGCCAGGTAGGAAGTGACCAGCGGCTACGCCTGTTGCTACCGCGATAATGCCAGCCCAGTTAACGGTTTGGAACTCTGCATTTGCAAGATCTTTGTAACGTTTACGGTTCGCGAAGAAGTCGGCGATGATTACGCCACCAATGGGTGGAATCGCCAGCGAAAGGAAGGTTAACCAACCAACGAAGTTGTTGTATAACCAAAGCGCGAAAATCGTACCGATAATACCGTTAATGATAGACATTGTAGTACTTGAGCGACCTGTGATGTTAGATAAACCCAGACCTGACGCATAAAGTGCATTTTCATTGGTTGTCCAGATATTCAAGCCAAGCACGATGATGGCTGGAAGCAGTAGACCTTGCGCGATCATCACATCTGAAATATCAGCCTGACCGGTTGCTGCTGCGCCTGCTGCGCCGAAGATAAACATCAGCGAGTTACCGATGAAGAACGCGACCATTGTAATTAACACGGCGCTTGCTGGCTTTTTGCCGAAGCGAACGAAATCGGCAGTCAACGTACCTGCACTTACAAACGAACCTACAACCATTGCTAGTGCCATTGAGAAGTCCATTGGTGTTTCTGGCTCGATGAGTTGGAGCTGTGCTAGCCCGCCAACACTGTCTACCGCAGTCAGTACTGAGTAACCACCCAGAATCGCAATCGCGGGCACCGCAATCGCTGAAAGCACCATTAGCGCTTTAATACCGAAGTACACCGTACCTGTCATCAAAAGGCCTGACACAATAATCAAGGTGTTGGTATCAATGCCTGTGGCTTTCTGTACCGGAATTGCGAACATGGCAACGCCTACACCAAACCAGCCGACTTGTGTACCACCAAGTAGAGCAGAAGGAAGCCATGAGCCTTTAGTACCGAAAGAGAAACGAGCAAGGAGGTGAGTAGAGAGGCCAGTAGATGAGCCGATGTAGCCAAGAAAAGAAGTGTAAATACCAAGAATTAGGTTACCGATGAGAACAGCAAGGAAGAAATCGTTGAAAGAAAGACCTGTCCCGAGTGAACCACCAGTTCACATACTTGCAGAGAAGAAAGTGAGTCCAAGCATTACCATGGTGAGTGAAGCGACTCCTTTCCTAGCCGATGTAGGAACCGGCCCTAGACTGTAGTTATTATCAGCAGCCATTTTTTACCTCCGCAATTGATCAAAATTAAAAATAACGGTTGCCGTATTGCAGGCAAACGTGCGCATTATGGTGATCTAAAAATGCAGTCAATATTGATTTTGTCAATAAAGGCATTTTTAAGTCAGCTAGGGCGTTAATTTCCATTTATAACAATAGTTTATTTTTTCTATTTATTTAAAAAAAATAAATAGAAAACGTTTGCTGTAACGTATGAAGTGTCTGATGTTTATGGTTGGCTATGAATGTTGATTATTATGCGTTTGAATGGGTGTCTGTATTGAAAGGAAAGCGTTTAGCCAAACTTCAGACAAAAAAATAGCCAATCGCAATAATCGCAATTGGCCTATATATATCGTGAACAAGAAAGGTTCACTAACAACGTCAGTTGGCTAGGTGACCCTCGGCTTAAGAAGGGTCAATATGTACTTTGCAGTTAGTGTGCCAACTTTTAAAGCAACGTAAAATGGGTGTTTTATAGCAATTTGGTGCGTATTTAAATGTTTAATTCGCATTTTGGAATTATCTTGTTGCGTTTTACAATTGCGTTTTGCGATTTATGGCGATTGTCATTAAGGGGTAACCGATAAAAATACATAGCGAATGTTGCTTAGTTTCTTAGTTTCTTAGTTTCTTGGTTTTTGCTGCTCTTTCTACTTCTACTTCTACTTCTTCTGCAACTAGCGGTAAAATAGACAAAAAGCCCGTGCGATCTCAGATCTCATGGGCTTTGTATCGTTTTATCTAAGACAAGTATTAGATCGAGTAGAAGAAGTACAACTGGGACTTCATTCTAATGATGATCCCGCGTATTACGTCTAGGAACGCCATAAAACTAATTGGTTTCTCACCGCTTACCCAAGCTAACCCTACAGAGCCGACAGGAATATCGTAACCTTGTGCTTCGTCAATTTTTAAGCGGACAAAGTGGTGCTTGTTCTGAAGGTTTCTACCTGTGGTGACACGAACTTGTTCATCAATACCTAACAGGCTAGCTTGTGCTTCACCCGTCGCTTCAACAATGCCTTCTACGGTTGCGGAGAATATCTTGCCTGGGTATACCGCCGTTGCAAACTCAGCAGGCTGGCCCACTTTTACGTTACGAATCGCTTGGTGATTGACTCGCATTAACACGTATTTTTCTTCAGTGTACATTTGGATACGAGGCATCATTGATACTCGCTGTCCTTCACGAAGAATGAAGTTAGTTACAAAGCCATCAGTCGGCGCCGTTACTTTGGTACTGTTCAAATCCCATTGAGCTTGAGCCAATGTTGCTTTTGCCGAATCTACCTCAGTTTGTTTCTTACTGACGTTGGTTTCTGCTTTGTGGATGTTTAACTTTGCATTTTCGGCATCGACTTCTTTTTTGCTGAGCTGAGACTCTAGCGTGGCGACATTATGAGTCGCTAAGTCTACCTTTGCCGTTTGGTGGTCGATGTCAGTCTCAGTAATTGTATGTTCTACAACTCTGTTTTGCTTTTGGTACCGGTCAAGGGTCTTAGATTGCAGCACTAGATCTGTCTTTGCTGATTCTATCTGAGCGACGGAAGCTTTGATGTCTTCAAGCGCTGATTGATGGCTTACTTTAGCGATGCTCACTTCTTGGCGAGCTGTGTCTAAAGCGACTTTTGTTGACTCCAGTTGAACGCTTGCTTTGTTTCTCGCAATCACATATTTGGTGTCATCAATTTCGTAAAGAAGTTGCCCTTCAACCACATCTTGGTTTGGGCTGATGTGAACCTTGGTGGTTTTTCCTGTGACCGCTGTTGAGTCCGGACGTAATTGAATATGCGGAGATTGAACAACTGAACCTCCAGAGAGGTCCATCGGCGTGTAGTTAATTAACCCCACCCACACGAACATCAACCATGACGTACCACCGAGATAAGCAAACGCCTTAGTGCCTTTGTTCCACGGCATGCCTACTAGTCTCAGTAAATAAATGAACAGTGCCCAAATCGCTAAACCTTCTAACATACTTGGTTCTCCTCATTTTTATCGTTTTGTTCTGGTTGAACGTCAGGTTGAACCGGCGCTTTCCATGTGTCTCTCAGGTTAATAATGGCTTTTTCCATATCAACAAAAGCCAATATGACGGCAAGTACCCATACCCAATGCCAAATAAAACCAATCCATGTTAATGCGGTTATTAAGCCGAGTTGTTGATGCTCTTTACTATGAGCTTTATTGATTGGTAGTTCATGAACACGCCAGAATCCGTAACATGCAGCTGCGATAGTTGCGACTAATACAACGCCTGCTACGATATGCAATGCGGTATCTGCACCGGTTCCGACAAATGGGACACTTAATAAACTCATTGATAAATCCTAAGCTAAATGATGCGCCGAGTGTGATGGACATCGGATTTATAGGTTGTAAATTTACTAATTACTTCGATAATTGATTTTATATGATTTGATCTGTCATTGTATTTTTAGAGGCCAGCGACGAATGAACCATTGTAACTTCTTAAGAGCGTTAGGGATTTTGGGTATTTATCAGCATGCAGTGACCAATCCTATGGTCAATGCAGAGCGTTTAGGTATTCCGAAGTCCGTATTTGCTAACTCCATGAATCTGATTCCGGTCAATGAAGTCGATAAATGGTATGGGTTTCTTGAACAGCAAACTAATGATCCAGATATTATTCTGAAGCTGTCTGACCGAGTGGATATTGAAAGACTAGGCCCGTTAACGAATTGGTTTTTTTCGGGTCATGATCTTGCTTCTACGATCCGCCGAGTGAACATCGGCCTACACTGTTTACAGTCTGGTGCGTTCTTATACGGTGCACAGGTAGGGACAATGATTAAATGGTGCTACGACAATCCTGCTTACTCAGAAACGGGTAAAGTGCATGACTCAATAAGAGTCGCGGTTTTCATTATGAAAATTTTACGTCGATATTTGGGTGATGACTTTAAACCCGTTGCGGTTTCAATCGCAGGTTGTCGAGAGAATGTTGACCTCTACCATGAATATTTCGGCTGTACGATTCAATGGGGACAGCCTCGCACGGAAGTTTGGATCCCTAGTGAGTCGAGGTTATCCATCAATCAATCACCATCGAATAGTAAAACAAATCTGGCGATGAATTTTCATGATTTGGATAACTATCTCAACATGCCCGACGCAGAGGATGAGCACAAGGTTACCTACGAGATGATCAATTACAGTCGTCATTTTGGCCTGCCAACGCTGCATAAAGTCTCAACCTTGCTAGGATTGTCGGAACAGCAATTCCAACGAAAATTGCATAAAACTGGCGTTAATTTCTCAACAATGATGGGTTATACGTTGAGTAATGTTGCTGTTGATTTACTGGTGTACTCAGTACCGATAGAAGACGTTGCGAAACGATTAGGTTATACCAACGTAGCGAGCTTTAATCGGATGTTTAAGAAACATCGAGGTTTGACGCCTAAGCAATATATTGAGCGTTTTGACAGCGAATGCTGATCTTCATTAGGTTTTGTCTAGTTTTTGAAAATGAGTAGATAGGTAGATGATTATCCATGTACTAAGGATAAAAGGGGCGGTGATTGGCAGTAGTGACAACTCATGAAAGCCGAGCGTGATGAGACAACTTAGAAGCATTCCTAATAGGATTAAGGCCCATGGGATTCGTGGATACAGTACAAGCGCAAGAGTTGCAAGGATGGCGTTGTATCCATAAAGACCTTGAGCTACCAGTTCATCAGAAGCACCAATCAAATCGCTAAATGCTGTGCTAATTATTACTGCTAGCACAACCCAAGTGGCATGCTTTAGGTTGTTAAGCGCGATGGCGATTAAGATAACGAGCCCTGACAACGCATTGTCTATAAAGCTGACTTGGCTGATCCCTTTTAACAACGGGATCACCACTGTCGGTAGGTTGAACCACGAGTTTGCCTCAAAACTGATTATGGGTATCAATACGGAGTTGGATGGAGAAAATACCGAAAGGCCTAAGCTTGATTGGATAATATAAATCAGCCAAGAGGTGAGGATAAAGGCGCTAGTGTAACCGCGATATTTCTTAAAGCGGGATACAATATTTGCAATGGGAACTGTGAGCAACGCGCCTAACACAGTCACTAAAGCCAATAATGGTGTGGCACCAAAAAAGTTACCGATAAATAAACCAATTAAAGCCCCATTTAGCGCGAACATCCCATTATCAAGGTTTTTGCTTTGTTTGATGGAATAACGAGCCAATGCATAACTGCAACTTGCGCCAAGCAGGGTAAGGAAAGCAAGTGGAAGTGATTCAATCGAAATGGCAAGCAACAGCAAAAGCGACGTCATGGCAGACGGTGTGAAATAGACTTGCCCAATGCCATTGAGCAAGCCTTGAAATGGTAGGATATCCTTATTCGTTTTCATCGTCTGATTACATCATGAGTCATGTTAATTTTTTGTAATTCAGATTGTATATAACTCCATCCTTTTGACTACCTAAGTGTGTTAATTTTGATACCAACGTTCACCATAAGCTTGTTGGTAATCCGGCGTTTCAATGATGCCTTCTTGCTCTGGAACGGTTTCTAATGGTCCTACAACGGTGCGATAAGGCAATACACCCGCCCATACTGGGATATCCATGTCAGCCTTATCATCATTCACTCCATGTTTACCTATCTTCACGGAGGCTTCCGTTAACGGTATCGCCAATAGCTCGGTTGCGGTGAGCTCTTTCTCATTACTGAGCCTGACTTCGTCGGTTCTTCCCGGCGCGATTTGCTCAATGAAGATGTTCAATAAGCGATCTTTTTCTTGGTTGTCATCGATGACTGAAAATGACCCCAATACCACAGCAGAACGGTAATGTGCACTGTGATGAAATGCAGAACGAGCCAACACCCAACCATCGAATAAGGTGAACGTTAAACAGGTGGGTTCTCCTTTTTTCAGATCTCTCAATAAGCGACTGTTTTTGGCTCCATGAATGTAAACCATGTCATCGACTCGCCACGCGAGCATCGGGATAACCATTGGCCCTTCTTCGCCCTGCAATGCAATGTGTGCGATTAAGCTCTCATCAATAATTTGGTGCAGTTTCTCTTGTTCAAATACGGCTTTGTGAGCCCCTTTTTTAATCGTGGTTCTTTTCGTGTTAGATAACATAATCACTCCTTAATCATTGCCTTTTGATTAATGTAGCGATTAACTGGTCTATTAAATAGAGCCACTTTTAAACACTATTTGGATCCAGTTATGCAGCCTATTGATGTCGGTGACCTACAGTTGGACGAACAACACGACACGCGTCAAACCGCCTTGTTCCACGCGATCAGAGAGAAGATCGTTCACGATTTATGGAGCAAGGGCAGTAAGTTACCTTCAACACGTAAGTTGGCTGTGGAATTGTCAGTAAGTCGAAATACGGTGATTTACGCGTATGAACAACTGGTTACTGAAGGCTATATCGAGAGCAAGCAAGGTTCAGGGTTTTATGTGTCGGTTGAACAGCCAGAGCACTTCCTAAGTTTGTCTCAGCCACACAGTGTTCAGGATGCACAGGTTAAGCGTGTAGTGAGTCAACCGAGTGCAAACATAGTGACACCTAACGACATTAACCGCAGCTTTGCCCCTGGAGTACCTGACTTAGATGCATTCCCTTTTGCGAAATGGCAGAGGCTGCTGCAACGTCACTCTACGCGTCAGAACATTGCGGGTAATCAAGAGGTTCAGGGAAGCTTGGCCTTGAGGGATGCATTGAGCGGGTATCTTGCGAGTAGTCGCTCGGTTAATTGTAGTGCCGATAGAATCATCATCACCGCAGGTGCGCAGCAAGCCATCTCAATCGGATTAATGGCGACGTTAGTGGCGGGCGACAAAATCCTTGTGGAAGAGCCCGGCTATCGACAAGTGCATAAAATTATCGATCTGTTGAGGCTAGAGTTAGATGGCGTCAGTGTCCGTGAAAAGGTCGGTCTTGATATTGAAAAAGTGTTGTCCAGTAATGCTAAGGCTCTCTATGTCACCCCGAGTAATCAATACCCAATGGGCACGACGCTTAATACTGAACAACGCCTCAAGTTGATCGATTGGGCTAACAAACATCAGTCATGGATTATTGAAGATGACTACGACAGTGAGTTCCAGTTTGCTCATCGCCCTTATACCAGCATGCAAGGCTTAGCGGGCAAATTGGGATTCGATGACCGAATCATTTATGTCGGTTCCCAGAGCAAGGTGATGTTCAATGGCCTTCGTTTAGGTTACTTGGTGGTGCCTGAAAACTTGGTGGCGAAGTGTCTTGAGATTAAAGATGCGCTCACCGGAGACACGGCGTCCCACACACAGGAAGCGTTGGCGGATTTTGTTCGCGAAGGCGACTTGCTGCGTCATATTAGAAAGATGCGCCGGTCATACAAACTCAAGTATGAAGCCATGATAGAAGCGATTGAAAGCGAGTTTCATGGCGATCTTGAAGTGATCAGTCAGGCGGCAGGGCTACATGTGACCGTGAAGTGGTACCAAGGTATATCTGAACATGAGTGGAGCCGTAGAGCGGAACTTGAAAATATCATCATTCGTCCTTTTGACTTTTATGAATATGGATCAAGTGATGCTCGTGATTGGAGTGGGGCGGTGTTGGGGTTTGGAAATATCCGTTTGGCTGAGATAAAGCCGAAGATCACACAGATCGCTCGGCTTTTTTATCAGTAAGTTTGGTAGGGCTTGCTTACAATCTGTCGATTCATCATTAATCGAGTTATAACTTGTCGACAGAAACGGTGGGTTTACCTAGCCACTTACGCCAAGGAAGTGACAATGTCACAAAAATAGTGACGGCATAGAGCATTGACCAACTTAAACAGATAAACACTAAAGTACAGATGACCAATGAGAGCATGGCAGTGTACCTAGATGCGCCAGTCAGCAATCGGCAAGCCGCTAACATTGCAAGCAGATAAACCAGCACAAAAATACCGTTGGCGAGTTTAAGAAAGAATTCAAGGTCCAAATTAGACAACTCACCAATCACACATGAGATCAGTGCGATAAATCCAATGGCTAACGTTGGGTAAAGTGGTACGCCACGGCTGTTAAGTAGCGCCATTTTACTGGTAGGTGTGTGTTGGCGAGCTTGGGCCCAGATCATGCGAGACAGGCTTTGGGTATAAAGGTTTAGGCTCGCAAAACAAGCAAAGAAGCCAAGCACACTGATGACGGTTTTAAAGCCATTGCCAAACAGTTGCTCTGTTACCCACGGGATGGATGCAGCATCAAATTCCGGCGAACCATAAGCGCCTAGCTTGATAATAACCACTGAACAAGCCCAGTACACTATGCCCGCAACGAAACACCCTGCAATGATCGCGATGGGGAAGTCACGCTGTGGATTCTTAAATTCTTCTCCCATGTGAGCAAAGGCTTCTATCCCGACAAAGCACCAAAACATGACCGCCAATGCAGCACCAATTGACCACATTGAATCGGACGTCATGGTCGGAACGGCGATGTCCGCTGTAGTGATGTCGGCTTTCCAAACAAAGGCGCTAACCAAGGCCAAAATCGACAAGGCAATCACCGTTTGTAAGCGGCCAGAAGACTTACTGCCCATCAAGTTGACAGCAATAAGCAGAGCGACTGTAAAGGACTGAGCACCAAGTGGTGTGTCGAGAGGTGCTGGCAATAGTTGTTGTGCAAAACCTCCTGCCAATGCAATGGCAGCCGGAATACCGACAGGAATAACACTCACAAACAACCAAGCTACGCTGGTTTCTAATCGCTCACTGAAGGCTTGGCGAACAAAATAGGCCGTGCCACCTGCATTGGGGTATCGTTTTCCTAATGCGGCAAAGGTGAGTGCAATCGGGCAAATGGCGATAAACAGGATTAGCCATGCTAGTAGTGATAACTGCCCTGCAATGCCTGCGGCAATTGCGGGAATCATAAAGAGTCCAGTGCCAAGCAAAGTTGTTGAGAGTTGTCCTATTCCTGAGATCAAGGTGATCTCTTGTTTGAGTTGTGTCATTCGCTCTCCTAGCTAATGGCTTATCATATCGGCCTTCTTATGCCTGTCTTCTGATGTTTGGGTGATGCTATGAATGAGAGCATACATTGTCGATATTAATAATGCAGCTAGCGAAACGTCTTAAGACACCGTCAATTTAACGGTTTTAACTTGATTAAGCGTGAAAGTGTCGGCTGTCATAATGGCTGTTATAAGTAGGAAAGTTGTGTCAAATTAGGCGTTATAAATAGAACAATAAATGGAAAGAATCAGAAGCATGGATAAATTTGATCGTCAGATTTTGGATATTCTCAAAACCAATGCACGATGCTCAGTGAGCGATATCGCGCGAGATGTCAGCCTCTCGCGCTCGGCGGTGAATGCCAGAATCAAGAAACTGGAAAGCGACAAAGTGATTACGGGTTATTGTGCTCAAGTGGCAGAGCCCAACCAAACGAAGAATGTGTGCGCTTACATCTTGTTGAAGTTCGACATGTCGAGCAGCGACCATAGTTGTGAGTCCTACGCGACACGAATCCAGAGTATTGATGAGGTGCAATGGTGCCACTCTATTAGCGGTGAGACAGACATGATGCTTTATGTTGAAGTTGAAAGCATGGAACGTTTGAATCAAATCCGCGACCATCAGCAAAGCTACCCAGAACTTCGACACCTCATGACTCATACGGTTTTGACGGAGTTTTTTAACAAACAGAATGCGAAGGTGCATTCATGTTAGGCAATATCAACTTAAACCTACTGCGCTCTCTGCATGTGCTTCTTGAAGAGTGTCATGTCAGTCGAACAGCTCAGCGTTTGCACATCACGCAGTCGGCGGTGAGCCGTCAATTGGCTCAGCTTAGAGATCTATGTGGCGATCCTTTGCTGGTTCGTGATGGCAATAAACTGGTTCCGACTAACCGTGCTTTGTTACTCAAAGGCAAACTCGACGATCTACTTGGAGAGTTCGACCACCTTTTAGACGATAAACCCTTTGAACCGCAAGACTGGCAGGGTGAACTGGTATTGTCTTCGAGTGACTATGTGGCTCAGTATATTCTTCCTGTTATTGTTGCAGAGGTGTCCGCCGACGCCCCGAACATTAATTTGGCATTCCGCTTGTGGCAGCCAAACTACCTTGAAGCTCTGAACGAGTCGGGTATTCATTTGGCTTCCAGTATGTTTCCGACAAAGCCAGAACATGTATCAAGCATCAAGCTTGGTGAAGATAAATCGGTGTGTTTGATGCGCAAGTCGCATCCATTAGCCCACCAATCGACTTTGAGTGCACAAGATATCGTCAGCTACTCTCACATCAAAGTGACAGGTGGCGGAGATAAAGACAGCTACGCGGACCTAGCATTGAAGAAACAAGGACTTAAACGTAGAGTGGCTCTGCAGGTTCCGTTCTTCTCATCGGCTGGCACGGTGTTAATGCAAGACGATTATCTGATGATCGTGCCAGAACATATCGCCTATAACTTAGGTCGACACCTCGACACTGCCTATTTTTCTTTGCCATTTGATACGGAAATGCACACCTATTGGTTAATGTGGCACCCTAAATATGACAACGACTCTGCCCACAAATGGGCGCGAGAAAAGGCATTTCAAGCTATGCAAAAGTCGAGCTACAATATTAGTATGACTTGAATTCATAAGTATAATGATAATCTTTGATTTCAAATAATACCTTCTGCGAATTATGGTAAGTGCCAAGTATTGAGTATTAAGTATAGAGCGTTCAGTTGGAACGCTTTGTGTCACTAGGAATGGAATGATGACAGTAACAATTTGGTTTTCTTTATTAGCGATTTGCTTGTTGGGTGCAATGTCTCCGGGCCCAAGCTTGGCTATGATTGCAAAGCACAGTTTGGCTGGTGGACGTATCAATGGTCTTGTCGCGGCTTGGTCTCACGCCGCAGGCATCGGTATTTATGCGTTCGCAACCATTGTTGGTTTAGCCGTTGTGCTTGAGCAATCACCTATGTTGTTCAAAGGGATTAGTTTAGCGGGCGCAGCGTATCTGCTTTATCTCGGTATAAACGCGTTACGCTCAAGAGGTGGGGTTGCCGCGAAATTGGAAGCGGGTGAGCAGATGAGTTACATGCAATCTGCGCGTGAGGCCTTTTTGATCTCTATATTGAGCCCAAAGATCGCACTGTTCTTCATCGCTCTGTTTAGTCAATTTGTAGCGTTAGGAAATGAACTGACCAATCAAGTGATTATTGTCTCAACGCCGCTGATTGTTGATGGCCTTTGGTACACCTTCATCACTTTGGTGTTGTCTAGCCCATTGATTGTTGAGCGTATTCGCTCGAAAGCCCAGTTGATTGACCGACTATCTGGTGTGGTGTTGATTCTACTTGCTGTGCGTGTGGTGTGGACGATATAGCGGTAGTCCATATACTGGCAAGAAACGATATCCATTAAAAAGGCTCACTAGACGTTATCTAGTGAGCCTTTTTGATTTCTATGGATTCGTTTCGATAGTCTTGTGCTTGTTAGCCTTCTGAATTCAGAACCGCATCAAGTTTTTGCATCGAGTCTGAAAAGTACGGGTTGTAGGTCAAACGCGCATGGTTTTTTCCATCTTCACGATATCCCCACGCTGAGTACCACACTTCACTTGTCGCGTTGCACTGTTCTTCAAAACCTTCCTCTTGACCATTGGAGCAGATCTTCTCGCTACCATTGATTCCGTAATACGGATTGCTTGGTGAGAACAGCAAACCCATATGAGAACCGTTCGAAATACGTTGCTCTGGGATCTTCATGCTGTATTGAACAGTGCGAGGATCGTCGAGTGTGGTTTCTCCTTGCCAAACCAAAACATTGTTTGGATTGGGCATCGATTCAGTAAACGCTTGTTGAACGAAGCGGGTATCAATCACACTGTCGCCTTCACTCATCATAATAAACACCGGTTTATCGAAGTGTTTATCTTGTAAGTCTTCGCGAACCACTTCTGATGTCTCGTAGTAAACCGAGGCACCGTTCATTGGCAGTGAGTTGTAACGCAACATATTGTCTTCAGGATCTTGATCAGCCCAAGTGACAAAGTAGCTTGCTAGCCCAGCGTATTGAACGGCAGACGAGCTTGGTTGAAACGCAGGAGAGAACAGCAGTAGTCCTGAGATCTTAGGATCGTTCATCGCCTGTGACGTGACGAGATTTGCACCTGTTGAGTAGCCACCAAGCCACACAGAATCATACTCTTGCTCAAGCAACTTAGTATGGTGAGCTACCACACCTTGCCAATCTTCTAAGCTCGGTTGCATTAGGTCACCCACACGACTGCCGTGGCCCGGTAGCAATACGGTTCTCACTAAGTAACCTTGTTCTGCTAAGTGCGTTGCGATGTCTTTAAATGAGTACGGAGAATCACCTAACCCATGTACTAATAAAACTGCCTTACCGTTAGGTGTCGCAGGTTTGTATTCGGTGGGTGAATTGAGTTGAATCTCTAGCTGCTTGTCTTCCGCCATGAACACGCGGTTTTTCAATAACCAATCTTGGGTGTCATTGACGTAGGCATCAAAGCTGTCTTGCTGATAGCTAGGCAAGTCAGGAGATGTTTGGTAAGCGGGTATCGGTGTCTCGTTGGAACAACCAACGAGACTTAAAGTCGTTAAGGCGAGCAGTGCTAGGAGGGGTTTTCTTTGCATTATGTAATCTTGTCTCTGTTGTGCTTTCACTATGTCTGAAACTGAAGTTTAGATTACTTTCTGCTTGAAAGGTCTTCGTATTCACCTTCAATAACACCGGCATCACTGGTTGATGATTGACGTGTGTTCATGTGAGCTGCGAAACCCTGTTTCTTCATTTGATTCTGAATGCGCTTGCCAGTGATTAAAGCTGCAATAGCTAAAGGAATAGCAAGAATCAAACTTGTGAATAGCGCCAAAAGGCCGGTAAACAATGCAACAATCGTAACTAGTATATTTTTCATATTCATTCCTCTCTTTCTATGTTGTCACTATATCGCTTCTATTCTGAACGAAACATGAACACCGTTAATAAATTTTAGAGAGTCACTATGACTCGCATGTGTATAGATTGAGAGTTTATATGTAGTCATAATCACGCACTAAAATTGCGGGATAATAACAAACACCTTAAAATCAATGACTTAAAAGTTGGCACGCTTGATGCTCTATAGGGTTTGGAATAAGTCACTGTAAGCAAAGTACTTACAGTTAACTAAAATATTACTGGAGCCCTTATGTTCTGTATTCAATGTGAACAAACAATTCAAACCCCAACCGTAAAAGGCTGTTCTTTCGCACAAGGTATGTGTGGTAAAACATCGGAAGTATCCGACCTTCAAGACGTGTTGGTGCATTCTCTTCAAGGTGTTTCTTTCTGGGCTAATTTAGGCCGCGCTTGCGATGTTATTGATACTGAAATTGACGAATGGGCACCAAAAGCGTTCTTCGCAACACTGACTAACGTTAACTTCGACCCTGCTCGTATTATCGAGTTCGCACAACAATCTCACGAGTTTAAGCAGCGTTTAGAGCAACAGGTACGTGCGGCTGCTACGTTGATCGGTTTTGAAATCCCAGCACTTTCGGCTGCTGCGCAATTCGATCTTCCTACAGATTCTTCAGAGCTATTGGCGCTTGCCCCTCAGGCTGCGGTAAACCGTGGTCACGACTCTCAACATGAAGATGTGATTGGTCTTCGCCTTCTTTGCCTATACGGATTAAAAGGTGCGGCAGCCTACATGGAGCACGCGCGTGTTCTTGGTCAAACTGACAATGCTATTTTCGCTGAATACCATGAAATCATGGCTTTCTTAGGTACTGACCCATCTGACCTAAAACAACTGCTAGATACGTCTATGCAGATTGGCTTGATGAACTACAAAGTAATGGAAATGCTGGACAAAGGTGAGACAGATACATTTGGTCACCCTCAACCAACAACCGTGAACGTGAAGACTAAGAAAGGCCACTGTATTCTTGTTTCTGGTCACGACTTGCATGATCTAGAAAAGATCCTTCAACAAACTGAAGGCAAGGGCATCAACGTTTACACTAACGGTGAGATGCTACCTGCACACGGTTACCCTGAACTGAACAAGTACCCACACCTTGCGGGTAACTACGGCAGCGCTTGGCAGAACCAGCAAAAAGAGTTTGCGAACTTCCCTGGTGCCATCGTAATGACATCTAACTGCCTGCTTAACCCTGATGTAGGTTCTTACGCAGACCGTCTATTTACACGTAGCATCGTAGGCTGGCCGGGTGTTGATCACCTTGAAGGCGACGATTTCAGTGCAGTAATCGACTGTGCTCTTGCGCAAGAAGGCTTCAAACACGACGAGATCGAGCAAATGATCACTGTTGGCTTCGGTCGTAACGCACTGATGGAAGCGGCACCTGCGGTTATTGAGCAAGTGAAAGAAGGCAACATCAAGCACTTCTTCCTAGTCGGTGGTTGTGACGGTGACAAGTCTGAGCGTAGCTACTACACAGACTTCACAGCACAAGCGCCAGAAGATTCAGTAATCTTAACGCTTGCGTGTGGTAAATTCCGTTTCAACAAAAACCAATTCGGCGACATTAACGGTATCCCACGTCTGTTAGATGTTGGCCAATGTAACGATGCTTACTCTGCGATTCAACTTGCTATCGCACTGTCTCAAGAGTTTGATTGTGGCATCAACGAACTTCCGTTAACGCTAGTTCTATCTTGGTTCGAGCAAAAAGCGATCGTTATCCTGCTTACTCTGTTCGCTCTTGGTGTGAAAGGTATTTACACGGGCCCAACAGCGCCAGCTTTCCTAACAGAAAATCTACTAAAGATTATGCAAGACGAGTTCGATATGCGTTCTATCTCAACGCCAGAGCAAGATCTTAAAACAATCTTAGCGGCTTAATCTAAGCCCACTTTAAGCCCCGTTGTTGTGACGTTTTTCTAAAACAGACAACGGCGGGGCTTTTTCGATTTAAATCTTTAGTCATTTAATCATCTAGTCATTAGCAAGGTACACGAACTATGTATGCATGGTCGGATAGCGATTCAATCAATTTAGTGTGTTTAAAGAAATGGCATGAGACGCCAGATACGGTCAGCTTTGAGCTTGGCAGCGTTCCACAAGACTTACATTTCAATTTTAAGCCTGGCCAGTTCATCACGTTGGGTTTGGATATGCCGACGAAAACGGATTACCGTGCTTATTCTGTCGCGTCTTGTCCTGAAGATAACCGTCTGAAACTGACAGTAAAGCGTGTGGAAGGTGGCTTGGTTTCGAACTTTATTGTTGATGAACTTGATGAAGGTGATGAGGTTTCAGTATTGAAGCCTGCTGGCGCGTTTAACTGTATTGATTGCATGCCGACAGCAACGAAAAAAGTGACGTTAGTGAGTGCAGGTTGCGGTATTACACCTGTGATGGCGATGGCAAAATATTGGCTGGCTCAAGGTAGTGATATTGAGATCGATTTTGTTCACATGGCACGTAATCGACGCGAGACCATCTACTTTGAAGAGCTTTACCAACTTGATGAGACACACGCCAACTTTAACCTTAAGTTGCTGCTGAAGGACAGTGAAGGGACAACAGTACCTCAAGGTCGTCTAGATAAGAACTGGTTGGTCACACTCAGCCCAGATATCTTAGAAAGAACGGTTTATCTGTGCGGCCCAGTTGGCTTTATGCAAAACATAGAAAGCTACCTGAAAGAACTAGAATTCAACATGGAAAATTTCTATCAAGAAAGTTTCACGCCAGCGAACCCAAACACGGATTCATTGGCCAATAGCAATACAGCTTCAGAAGAGTCACAAGCGGAAGCGCCTGCAGATTCAAATAGTGCCGTTAAGGTGTTTGTTCCTGCATTTGGCGCAGAAGTAGAAGCGGAGGCGGGCACACCACTCGCTGATTCATTAGAGAAAGCTGGTGTTCCGATTATTATTGCCTGTCGCAGTGGGATTTGTGGTTCTTGCAAGTGCAAAGTAACCAAAGGTTCAGTGGAATCAAGCAGCCAAGAAACATTGACGCCAGAACAGATTGAGCAAGGTTATGTCCTTGCGTGTTCGAGTACGATTCAGTCAGATGTTGAGGTTGAGCTGTAACAGGTGTGAAGTCGAGCTTTGTTAGAGTGAAGAAGACAAAGTTGGCGTAATAGAGACCAAAATTAAAGTAACAGATGTAAAAAGGCCACTTAGATCAGATAGAGAGAGCAGATCTAAGTGGCAACCTTCCTGTTTATACGGGGGAGTAAAACAAGAAGGGTTGCGAAGCCCATAATAGACTTCGCAGATATAATTATTATGTTGTGGAGCCGTTTGCGCTGAGTTAGTTACAAGATCGAAGTCGTTTAAACTTCAGGGTATGTCTTGTAACGAACACCCATCATCTGTTCCATACAGTGAACAACTTGGCAGCTGTAGCCAAACTCGTTGTCGTACCAAATGTAAAGAACAGCGCGGTTGTCTTGCGCGATAGTTGCAACACCGTCAACCACACCTGGGTGGCGAGAACCAACCAAATCGGTAGATACAATCTCGGTTGAGTCGGTGTAATCAATCTGTGCAGATAAAGTTGAAGATAGCGCCATTTCACGTAGGTATTCGTTCAACTCTTCTTTGTTTGTGCCTTTCTCAAGGTTTAGGTTTGCTACTGCCATTGAAACGTTTGGCGTAGGTACGCGAATCGCATTACCTGTTAGCTTACCTTCCATTTCTGGCATCGCTTTTGATACCGCTTTAGCAGCGCCAGTCGATGTCAGTACCATATTCAATGAAGCAGCACGACCACGACGATCACCTGAGTGGAAGTTATCGATTAGGTTTTGGTCATTGGTAAATGAGTGAACCGTTTCGATGTGACCTGATAGGACACCAAACTTGTCGTGAACCGCTTTTAATACTGGCGTAATTGCGTTGGTTGTACAGCTTGCAGCAGAGATGATCGTATCTTCTGGTTGAATGTCATTTTGGTTTACACCAAATACGACGTTCTTGATTTCACCTTTGCCTGGCGCAGTCAGTAGAACCTTCTTCGCACCATTACACGCAACGTGCTGGCTTAGGCCTTCAGCGTCACGCCACACACCTGTGTTATCAACCACAAGTGCATTCTCGATACCGTAAGATGTGTAATCCACTTCTGCTGGCTTGTTTGCGTAGATAACTTGGATGAAGTTACCGTTAACGATGATCGCTTTACGTTCTTGGTCTACAACGATGCTGCCGTTGAATTGGCCATGAACAGAGTCACGACGTAGCAAGCTTGCACGTTTTTCTAAGTCACCATCTTTGCCGCCACGAACAACAATTGCACGTAAACGCAGTGGGTAACCTGGGCCACTTTTCTCGATCAATAGACGAGTGAGCAAGCGGCCAATACGACCAAAACCATACAAGACAACATCACGAGGTTCTGTCATCGCCTCGCCTTCAAGCGACTCTAAAAGTGCAGTTTGTAGGAAATCATCCAACCCGTGTGTGTCTTCGCGATCTTGCCAGAATGTATGAGCAAGGCGACCAACATCGATACGACATGGAGACAAGTCCATAGAGAGAAGGTGTTGAATGATGGGTTGAGTCTGTTCTGCGGTAAGCGGAGAACCTGTGTAACGTTTTGCGATGCGGTGAGCTTTGATGATGTCGATAGTTGTTGCGTTAACCAGTGTTTTACCGAAGAGGATAACTTCAACGCCTTTTTGGCGGTACAACTGACCTAAAGTAGGAGCGATTGATTCAGCAATAGTTTGACTAGTTTGCCAGTCTAGGAGGTGCTTTTCGGGACTCATCTTTACTCGGGACCTTTCACGTTAATTTCTGCAATCATAGCGAATGTAGGGTAGCCATGAGTGCATGGGGGAGTTGAGCTATCTAAGCTTTGGTGGTCTTTAACGCCACTTAAATTTGCTTGATATGCCTTGTGTGTAATTTGTAATTTTTATGTGGCGGGATTGTAAGGTACGACGAGTTATTCTGCTAGGAAAAATAAACATAGATTAATTGTCTGAAAATTGGCTTTTAATTGGTCATAAATTAAGGTTTTAGTGTCAAGAAAGGCTATTGACTTTAACAGTCTGTAGCACTTAATTTTCGCCAAAAAATACTCAGATCAAAACATGATGTGTAATAAAGGGAATTGCGATCATTGAAGATGTGATCATTAGCACTAGTTACACTTAAAAAGTAAACGACAGATAAGGTATTCAGCGAGTTTTCTTGTTCGACCTTTGAATAAGCTGAGTTTGAGTACGGAAAGTTCGTGACGCAAACGATTAGATCTCACAAATTTGACTTAACTTTGGTGTTTATTGGTTTCTAGAGCAGTGACTTGCGGTCATCTAGAGGCATAACCTTATCCTTTCACTTGTTTAAAACAGACCTTCCTCCTTAAATCCTGTGTGTGGATAACGACTGACGCCAATTCCCTATGATTAGCTCATAATGTCATTTGTTCATATTCAATTTGATCAATAACTCCTGTTAATGTCCTATTCTTATATTGGGCTAGGTAAAAATACTATCGGGAAAGGAGTCGTTATAAAAATGATAAATATGTCAATTAGATGGCGTCTTATTTTTCTTTCAACAGTTTCTGTATTCATCATGTTTGGGTTTACAGTCAATGAAGTGCTCAAGAACGATAAGAAGATGAATCACCTTGAAGCAACGCGAATTAAGGTGGAAGCACTTCAATCTTTTAATGCTGTTTCAAGTGGTGCTTATCAATGGTTAGTGCTGTCTAAAGACTCCCCAGAGAAAGGTCCGTTATTTTTAGAGCTGCAAGCAGAAGTGGATAGGCTTGCTCATTACGAAATACAACTTCAACAGTTCGACAACAGTTGGACTGTCGAGCCGCAGTTGATTGAGTTAAAGAGTGTGTTAAAGAAGCTCGCGCGGGTAACCACTAGTCTTGACAGCGAAGCATCACAGATTACTGTCAGCAACGCACAGCAAACAGAACGAGCCTTTGACCTGTTAAAAGGCGTGTTAATGGAGCTGTCTGAATATCGTGCCAATATAGTGGACGAAAAGATCAGCCAAACAGATGCGATGTTTATCAACCTTACTCACTACGTGTTCTGGACTCAGCGAGAAGCGTGGCTGAGTTACCGCTTGTATCGTTCTCCAGAGCTGATCGATCAATATTTATTGAGCTATGTTGGTGCTTTAGACAGGCAACAACAGCTGTTAGGTACGTTTTTACGATCAGACAGCCACTCGCTGGAAATTAGCAAACTGTTAAACATGTTTTCCCAAGATGAATTTCAAGACCGTTTTACTGCTCGGCTTCTCAAAGGTGACTTCTCGGCACCTGAAATATATGAACATGTGGAAAGTTTAGAGCGAAAGAAACTGGCGATCTCAAAGGCGGTTGGTGCTTATACCAAGCAACTTCAATTGGATTTAACAAAGAGTATTGACCGACAAAAAAAGCAAACCTTGGTAATGACGTTGTTGATACTTGCTGTCGCAGGTGTCTTATTATGGTTAAGCTCAACCACTTCTCTGCGTTTAAATAGAAATCTATCACTTATCTTAAAAGGGGTTTCGGAATGCGCTGATGGTAAGCATAAAGCCATACAAACCAACGGTAATGATGAGCTCGCTGAATTTGTAGATACTTTAAATAGAGTTATGGAACGCAACCAACAACACAACCAAGAGTTGATAGAAGCAAAAGAAGATGCGATTTCTGCGAATAAAGCCAAGAGTGCATTTTTAGCGAACATGTCCCATGAAATACGTACGCCGCTTAACGGAATTATCGGTATGGCGGAAATTTTATCTCAGAGCCAACTGAGCGCTAACCAACAAGAGGTACTTGAGGATATAGAGTCGTCTTCACATTCGTTGTTGGTGTTACTCAATGATATTCTCGATCTTTCTAAGATAGAGTCGGGTAACTTAATGTTGTCGCCGCATAATGCCGATTTGCGAGAAGCGGTTTACGACTCTGTGAGCGTAATTTTGTCGAAAGCGATCAGTAAAGACATTGAACTCGATATCAACATTGATGCTCAAACCCCAACACAGCTGTTTTTCGATGAGTATCGTGTTCGACAAGTGCTAACCAATTTGCTGTCTAATGCTATTAAATTTACCTCAAAAGGCACGATTACAACGGATATTGCTTATACACCGATGTCTTTGGGGCGAGGTAAGCTTGAATGCAGTGTGTCTGATACCGGGATTGGGATTGAGCCAGAGAAGCTAGAGTCCATTTTTGAACCTTTCACTCAAGAAGATGGCAGTATTACTCGCCAATTCGGCGGTACAGGGCTAGGGCTTGCGATTTGTCGGCAGCTTGTTGACTTGATGGGCGGCTACATTACCGCACGCTCAGTGAAAGGAGGTGGCTCTACATTCACCTTTTGTTTGTATGTAGACACGGTCGAGGCTCACGCTCAAACGTTCGATAACCTAAGCCGTGCGACAATTATTTCTAATTCTTTCAATTACCTCGATCAATTGGTCAAAGAGTGCGAGCGCTTAAATGTTCGACCTAATGTTGTGTCATCCATTTCGGATCTTGGTGAGAGCCTGAAAGAAAGTGATTTGGTGCTTTATTGTCACACGCTGCATCACTCTATGAGGAAAGATCTTGAGGCGTTGAAGGCGTTGTATCCGCTGACTCGCGTTATTGTGTGCCAGCATCACCTATTTAAAACCAATCTAATCACAGAAACGGTTCACTCGACTCATACATTACCATTTTTGGGTAGACGCTTCTTAAACAGCCTACGATCGCTTGATGCCGGTGAAGTACAATCACCGACTGTGGAAGTAAAAGATGAAGAAGTTCGTTCTCTGAATCGACGTATTCTGATTGTTGAAGACAACCTGATGAATCAGAAGATAGCGAGCTTCTTCCTTGAGCAAGCGGGCTATGAATATTTGATTGCCAGTAATGGCCAAGAGGCGGTCGATGTCATCACCCAGGGCGCTCAGTTTGATGCCATTCTAATGGACTGCATGATGCCAGTTATGGATGGTATAACGGCGACTCGTGTGATTCGAGAGTGGGAGACAGATCAACAAGCCCCACCACTACCCATTATTGCTTTAACCGCTAGTGTCTTAGAAGAGGACATCAAAAATTGCTTTGAAGCAGGCATGAACGCCTACTTGCCGAAACCTTACAAATCTCACCAACTTTACGACTTGTTTAACAGCTTAGATATTGTGTGAGGGAAGCTAATTTTAAAGCTAAATCACTCTGCTAGGCACAAAAAAACCCACTACAAAGAGTGGGTTACTAACATTGTTACAAGTAAATTCGCTAGGTTAGATTATTTCTTACCTTGAGTTTGCTTGTCTTCTTCTGTTAGTTCACGAATGCGGCGACTGATGTCGCGACGAGCTTTAGAGATCTCTGCACTCTTGATGATGTGATCATCAACGCGGTCTTCGTAGTCAGCTTTCATGTTTTTGATAATGCCTAGGATCTCATCGTGAGTCATCTCTGGCTTGATGTAATCAAGTAGGTTATCAAGAAGGTCGACACGCTTGCGGTTGTCACGAACTTTCTTTTCGTTGTCTAAAAGTTCACGCTTAAGTTTGTTCTTACGTCGTGCTTGGTTAACAATTTCAAATACGCTGCTCATAGATTCCTTTTCCTAATCGTCAAATACGTTGTCTGGTTCTGATTAAAGCACATCAATTGATGATGTAACAGTATTTAGATCAAAGCAAAAGTAAGGTTGTTTAATTATTCGTCACTCTCTCTAATGTGTGATTGTTTTTATCTTACCGTTCAAGTTAGTATCCCATCTAGATACTGCATTGATACGACATGTGAAATGAATCAACAACAATTGGAAACAGAAGATTTGGGTGACGATGTCGTTGAATCTTCGGCAGAACAAAACAAGCTTCGTGACGCGTATGTACAAGAGCGCACTAATTTGGAAGTCGTGGAAATAGAGCTAAATCGTTCTAAGATTATGATGATTGACGAACAAGGCAGAAAGAAACGAGTACCGATTTTGTCTGAGCATTAGTCATTACTGGCTGCATTGTTAAATGTTGAGATGGAATGATCAAAATAATAAAAAGGAAAAACGATGAACACAGTACTTTCCCCAATTGAAGCGAGAATTATCGGTTGTTTGATCGAGAAAGAAGTGACTACTCCCGACCATTACCCGCTGACACTGAATAGCCTAACAACGGCCTGTAATCAGAAAAGTAACCGTGAGCCAGTTCTCTCTCTGTCTGAGTCAGAAGTTTTAGATGCGGTTGATGGTTTGATTTCACGTCGCATGGTGAGCGATGAAAGCAGTTTCAATAGCCGCGTAAACAAATATCAACATCGTTTCTGTAATACGGAATTTGGTGATATGCAATTTACTGAGCAAGAGCGTGCAATCATCTGTTGTATGTTATTGCGTGGTGCACAAACTCCAGGTGAGCTTCGCACTCGAACTGGCCGGCTAGCGAATTTCAGCGATGTAAAAGAGGTGGAAGCGACACTTGAGAAGCTAGCTGCAAGAGAAGCGGGCGCGTTAGTGGTGAAGCTGCCTCGTGAAGCGGGCAAGCGTGAGTCACGTTATCAACATTTGTTGAGCGGTGAAGTGGATGTTGAAGCGTTTGCAACGGCATCGGTAAGTGCGACAGCACCTTCTGCATCGAATGAAAAGTTTGAAGAGCTTGAGTCAGAAGTCGCGAGCCTACGTGAAGAAGTGGCAGAGCTTAAGGCTCTGGTTGAATCACTGCTTTAAATGTCTAAACCTGATAAAAGTGCGGATTGGGTCGTGTATTTGATCCGCAATCGACATAACGCCCTTTATTGTGGAGTGACGAATAACTTAGAACGTCGATTTGAACAACATCAAACGGGCAAAGGTGCAAAAGCCTTAAAAGGTAAAGGCCCGCTTAAGCTGGTTTGGAGTATTGGTGTTGGGTCAAAAAGTGAGGCGTTAAAAACCGAATACGCGATCAAACAGTTACCCAAATCACGTAAGGAAAAACTAGTATCACTCAAACTAATCATTGAGTGGAAACAGGACAAAATTCAGTATATTCCAGTCCCGTAATTCATCGTTAGAATTCTTGTTATCGACTCAATGTCATTCATGTTAATTGCTGCGTAACTTATTATTAAGCTGTTGATTTTATTGGTTTACTATTTTAATTTTGATTGGGTCGGTTTTGTCTTGAAACTCATTAATCTTAATCTCTATTCCAAATTAACACACTGCTTATTTAGAATGCCATTCCAATTGATATTAGACGCTATCATTTATCCTCGTTGTCCTACATAATATCTTTCAGCCATACAAAGATATGGTGTCATGCTAGGTTGAAAAAATGAGCCAAAGTAGCTCATATAAAACGAGAAAAATATGAAACGTTTACTTATATTATTGGGAGTTGCCGTGTTTTCTGCGTCTGCTCTCTCCCACGGTACTCACGTCCTGAATGGCTATTGGGAATATCAGGATTACCTCACTAAATTTCCAGAGCAAAAAGCATTGACCGATAAAATGGTTGAAGCTGTGCAAAATCCCCCTATGCCGTTGAGGCAAGTTCAGGATGAACCTATCACGATTTCAGTTGTGTACCCGGGGCAACAGATCTCCGACTATTGGGTTCGTAATATCCAAGCCTTTGAGAAACGCCTAGATAAATTGAGAATTAATTATCAAATAAATCAGGTTTTTACTCGTGACAATGCTAACCCCACTCAGCAGAGTATCTCTTTGCAAGAAGCGATTGAAAATAAAACGGATTATTTGATTTTTACGTTAGAGACGACGCGACACCGTAAGTTTATTGAACACGTGTTGAGCTCAACGGACACCAAATTGATTTTGCAAAATATTACCACGCCAGTACGTGCGTGGGCAGATAGGCAGCCGTTCATGTACGTGGGTTTCGACCATATGACGGGCAGTTTAAAGCTAGCGAATTACTTCAAAAAAGTGAGTGAACCGGGCAGCAAGTATTCTGTGTTATATCGTTCTGAAGGTTATATTAGTGATGCTCGTGGAGATACCTTTATCCATGATGTGAATTCTGATACTAACTTTGCTCTTAAGTCGTCGTTTTACACAAAATCAAGTAAAGAGAGCGGTTACCAAGCAGCTAAAATCAGCCTAGCTAACGATAAGGATCTAAACTTTATTTATGCATGCTCAACGGATGTTGCTCTGGGCGCAGCAGAAGCTATTCGAGAATCTGGTCGAGATGTCTTAGTGAATGGCTGGGGAGGCGGCTCTGCAGAATTGGAAGCAATAGCAAGGGGCGACTTAGATGTTACGGTAATGCGGATGAATGATGATACGGGTATTGCGATGGCAGAGGCGATCAAATGGGATCTTACCGGATTGGAAGTGCCTACTGTTTATTCAGGAGAGTTTGAAATTGTGACTAAAGAGGATTCTCCAGATCGTATTTTAGAACTTAAGCAGCGAGCATTTAGGTACTCAGACCAATAATGAAAAAAAGCTACGCCATTACACCAAAGAACACTTTAGCCAAATTAATTACGCGTATCATTATTTTAGTGATTGGCGTGATGGCGCTTGGCGTGCTTATTCATAACTACGAAACAAGCAGTAGGATCGTTAAGCAAGAGACGAATAGAACGGTTAAGCAAACCTCTAGCTTGATCCAAAATATGTTCGATTATCGCTTATCCGTTCTGCAGATCCATCAAGACAGTAGTTCACACAGTGAAACTTTAAGGGAGTATTTCGATACCAACAACGAAGAGGCTCTGAGCTATTTTTTTTATGGTGTTGACCAACGTGAGCCGGAGCATGCTCCTGACTTACGCTTTGTTTCTACCTATAACGGTTTAGCTTGGGAGGATGGCAACGGTCAGTTTTATGGTTTAGATGCGTCCAGCTTAAAACATATTTCTGATGAGGTTGCGTTCAGTAGTAACTGGCACTTCATTCAGCTGAATACTGATATCGGTAAGCGTCATTTGTTGGCGCGACGAACCCCTATTGTTGATAACAAGACCGGTGAAGTTCTAGGGCAGCTTTATGTCGCTATTGTACTCGACAACAATTTTCCATTGGCTGAATCTATCCAGCGAGGCAGTAATTGCGAAAATATTGTCATTGAAGCGCATGGTACACCTGTGACATCGACATTCAGTGGTGATGAAAGCTATACGATAAAAGACGTCCTCAGTTATGAAATGTACGAGCAACTACCTCGTCACTTCGTCACCATTGCAACCATTAAGATTAATGCTGTTGAAACGCCTCTTACCATTCGCGCGGTCCAGAAGAACACGAACCTCATTGCACTCGAAGAGAACTATGAACGTGCCATCATCGTTATGATTGTTATGATCATCATCATGTCTTTTCTTGCGCGATCTTGGATTCAAAGAAGAGTGGCGGCAGAACTTGATAAGTTAATGGAATTCACCCGCTCTGCAAGTGGCAATGAAGAGTTCAGTAAGTTTGATGGTTCAAATATTTTCGAATTTCACCATATTGGCTGCACGTTGGAAGACACGTTTGAGCGCTTATCAGAGCAACACCAAAAATTTCAAGACCTGTTTAATTTTGCGCATTCTCCAATTTTGGTTTGGTCCGAAAAAGGTGACTTAATTCAGATGAACCCAGCGGCTCGTATGGCGCTATTTGATGAAGATGATAACTATGGTGCAATGGCTCGAGAGTTTGAACTCCGTATGTTGCCGAACATCCAAATGGTGGTTCAAGGCTCAAAACTAACGGGTATTAACGTGCCAATCGGAGAGAAGGTTTTTCGTTGGAATATGTCTGCAATCCTGGTTGAACACGGCATATCTGGAGTGGTGGTGCAAGGTCAAGATATCACTAAACTTATAGAGGCCGAAAGGCAGGCTGATCGAGCGCGTGAAGAGGCAGAGCATCTTGCCAGTGTGCGTGCAGACTTCCTCGCTAAAATGAGTCACGAAATTCGTACGCCACTGAATGGTATTCTCGGTGTCTCTCAGTTGCTTAAACGTTCAATACACAGTGAAGATAACCGTGATCAGGTTGATGTACTTTGTCATAGTGCCGAACATCTACTGGCGGTACTAAACGATATTTTGGACTTCTCTAAGATAGAGCAGGGACAATTCAATATTCAGAAGAAAGATTTCCTTCTAGGAGAGTTGGTTAATACCTTAGATAGCATCTATCGCCCACTTTGTGAGGATAAATCCGTCGAGTTTACCATTGTGAATCACTTGGCTGATGACATCAAAATAAACACCGACCAGGTTCGCTTGAACCAGATCATGTTTAATTTACTGAGCAACGCCCTTAAGTTCACACACCAAGGCAGTATTTCCGTCAGTTTTGAAATCGAAAGTATCTTGAATACTGATTACGCTAGCTTGATTGTTCGAGTAAAAGACAGTGGCATAGGTATTGATGAGAGTAAGATCGATGCTATTTTTGACCCTTTTGTTCAAGCAGAAGAAACGACGACTCGGGAGTATGGCGGTTCAGGACTTGGGCTTACGATTGTAAAGAACCTTGTCGATATGCTGGAAGGAGACATTCAAGTCCGAAGCGTTAAAGAGCAGGGGTCTGAGTTCATTGTAGAAATCCCAGTGCAATTACACTCCAAGCCTCTACTATTAGACGTTAAGCCAAAAGCCGATATCAAGCCCGAGGCGTTGTTTAGCCGGCCGTTGAAAGTGCTGCTAGTGGAAGATAATCACACCAACGCCTTCATCGCACAGGCATTTTGCAGAAAGTATGGGATGGTGGTTACTTGGGCAAAAGGTGGCTTGGAAGCGATAGAGCTAGCAAAAAGCACGGTTTACGATCTTGTCTTAATGGACAATCAACTCCCTAATCTTGGGGGGATTGAAACCACTCAGCAACTAAGAGAGAAAGTTGGCGTAACAGCTCCGATTTACGCATGTACTGCCGATGCTCAAGAATCAACAAGAGACAGGTTCATGGCTGCAGGGGCGAATTACGTGATCGTAAAACCGATTAAAGAAGCATCGTTACACAAAGCTTTTGTTCATTTCAAACAATTGTATTGGAATGATATTGAGCATTAATATGAAGATTAAATGGTGCTCTTTAACTGGTTATAAATGGCGCTATCTAACTGATAGTATTGACTAGGTGCTACGGGTTTAGAGCCGCGTAAGAGACCATTTTGAGCTGTATTCCTTTTTTTTTTGTATTCCTTTTTCTTATATTTATATAGAGCCAGTGACAAAAGCTTGTTCCAACAGAAGCGTTTTCAATTCATCACTCATATCTAGGTGTTGAGGAAACTGAATGCCTAATAGCCAGCCTTGTCTTTGCCTTTTCTTACTCACCACTTTGTAAACCAGATCGTCATCCAAATATTCAATTAAATCAGAATTTACTTTTATATTCCAACCCACATCGATGTCTGATTGCTGTGTGAGATAGATGCCGCAGCCTGAAGCTGAAAAATCAACTAGAGTGGCATCTAGCGATAAAGTATCGACGGTAACTTCACAGCTGAGGCGTATCTTATACCTTTCATGTTCACGGATAGGTTTGTTCGCAAAGCTTGAGGGTGGGCGAAGAAAGATAAGGTGCGCTGGCGAGGTGATGTGAGCCAGTACAGTCGTCTTAAACGCGATAATGTGTCCAAGTTCAGTATCGGTAATAGCACGAACAATAATATCAACGTTGATGAGCTTTCTTAGCGTCAGTGCTTCGGTTGCTTTTTTTGAAAGTTCAAGCACAAGGTACTGATCTTCTTTGTGTCCGATATAAAGTGTGTTTATCTGGATTGAGTCGTCTAGGCCAAACTCCAATACACCTGCTGTTTTTGTACCTGGTTTAAGGTATCTGAACAGTTCTAACTTTCTGTCTTTATGCATATTCGTGACTAAACAATATTGACCGTTTGATAAAATAATATAACGCTCTGATAAAACTATGTCATTAGTTTCATTGAAGTAAGTGGAGTTGAAGCTCAAAAAAAGGAATAGCGGATTAAAGTAAACAACGGCTTACTCTTGCTGAAAAACAAGATACACTGCTTCAGTTATGTACTTGATGGAGAAATAGTAAATGGAACTGCAAACCTTATTGAATACTCTGACTGATACCCCAGAAAGCGTGCAATTTGAAGACACAATACAAGTGATAGAAGCTCATTATGATTTTACTGAGAGTGAATTTCGTAATGGCGATGTAGTGAATGCGGCAGGACAGAATAATGGTTCGTGTAAGATTTTTGCTTTTGGTTTAGATCAAGGTCTATCGGCAGAGCAAACACTCGCTTGTTTTGGCCAGTTTTATCGTAATGACGTATTAGGCTTTCCAGAGAACACTGACCATCAAAATATTCGTAACTTCATGACTCATGGTTGGAGCGGTGTACAGTTCTCTCAGCCTGCGCTGATTGCAAAATCGAAGTAACAACTAACTAGGTAACTGTTAATAGTTAATAGTTAGCAGGTAGAAACTTAATGTCGTATCTTGAAGCGAGAGAACAACCTCTCGCTTTTTTGTATATGATGAACAGGCTCGCAAACTCTTGACTAGGTTCGTAAGCTACTGAATAGGCAAGGCAGACAGGCATTTACGGCACATGCAAGCACCAGCCTTTGGAATATTGCTAGTATCACGCTTCTCTAACTCAAAGCACCAACACGTCTCTTTACCCGCACTAATATCGCATTGAGCTGGCTCATGGCACTGCGGACATTGGTGAGTTGAACTGACTCCACTAAGGTTTTCCATTACCGACGTTCGTTCGTCTTCAGATAAGCTTTTCCAACCTATAATTTCATCTATAGTTCGAAAGCAGCCACTGCACATTCCGCCATTATTTTTACAAGCCGCTCGGCAAGGTGTTTTCATCTATCTAACCCGTGATTCATTTGGGCTGAAATGTAGCATATTTGTTTCCCTTTGCAGAGCCCTGTTAACCAAGAATTGACTCAGTAAAATTAACAAAGCAACTCGTAATTTTGAGACTTTTCATGTAGCATCTCGCCCCTTTTGTTGAGTGGGGGATATTATGTTTATTGGATTTGATTATGGAACAGCGAACTGTTCTGTCGCGGCGATGGTTGATGGAGAACCAAGCCTGTTACCGCTAGAAGGTGACAACCACTATATTCCCTCAACCGTATTTGCTCCTACTCGTGAAAGTGTTTCTGAGCACCTATTTCGCCATTTGAATATCAAACCGAGTGATGCAATCGGTGAACAGGTGTTACGACGTGCGATCGCTCTGAACCGAGAAGAGAGTATCGATTTGGTGCCAGAAGACATGGCATTTGGTCAGGCGGCGTTGGACCTTTACTTAGAAGACCCTCGCGATGTTTATTACGTAAAATCCCCTAAGTCTTTTCTTGGCGCAAGCGGGTTGCATGATGTTCAGGTGAGTTTCTTCGAAGATTTAGTGTGCGCCATGATGGCGAATATTAAACACCAAGCCGAACTCACGACTCAAGAGCAGATCAAACAAGCTGTTATCGGTCGACCAATTAACTTCCATGGTAGAGGTGGTGAAGAAGCAAACCGACAAGCTGAAGATATACTCTCGCGTGCAGCCAAGCGTGCAGGCTTCCTTGATATCGCTTTTCAATTTGAACCGGTCGCTGCAGGCCTTGATTACGAAAGTACTTTGACTGAAAACCAAACGGTATTGGTTGTCGATATTGGTGGTGGTACCACCGATTGCTCATTGTTGGAAATGGGGCCAACCTGGTCTGGTAAAGCGGATCGCACTCAAAGTTTGCTTGCTCACAGCGGACAGCGGGTAGGGGGTAATGACCTTGATATCTACCTTGCCTTCAAACAACTGATGTCACCTTTCGGTATGGGCAGCAAAGGCATTTCGGGTATCGACATGCCGTTGACTCAATTCTGGAATCCAATTGCGATAAACAACGTAGAAGCTCAGAAAAACTTTTATTCAAGAGAAAACCTAGCGGCATTAAAGTTACTTCGTAAAGAAGCATCAGAGCCTCAAAAGTTAGACCGTTTAATGAAGGTTTATCACGATACTTTAGGTTACAGCATTGTACGTCGGGCGGAAGAAACCAAGATTGCATTAGCAGAATGCTCCCAATATCGAACTGCGATTAATGTTGCATCAGAGTTGATCGAAGTAGATATCTCCGTTGAACAGATGATCGAAGCGATTGAAACGCCAAAATCTAAGATGATTGAATTGGTCAAAGAAGCGATTCAACAAGGTCAAAAAAAGCCAGATGTCATCTACATGACGGGTGGTTCTGCTCGTTCGCCTATACTTCGTGAAGCAGTGCAGCAAGCCGTACCGAATGTGCCTATCGTGAGTGGTAACTACTTCGGTTCCGTAACCGCCGGTTTAGCCCGCTGGGCTGAGGTTTGCTTCAAATAAGAATGTACTAACTTGTATTAGGGCAACCAGTCACGGATTGGTTGCCCTTTTTTGTATTTGCTCTAGTGGACTCTTAATAAACCAATAAACCAATAAACCAACCTTCTTAGTTCAAATTAAAAATTTTTTCACAAAGCTAAATATTTCAACTGGCCTCGCAATGTTACAAGATGTTTCTAGGTTAATGGTATGTCACTTAATGGTCTGATGAGTGGCTACTAACTTAAGTTTTCAATGTTGTTTTTTCGCTTAAGAAATCAAAAAAGCCAAGGTCTTTATCTCAAAAGATAACAAGGTTTAGTTAATGATCGCATTTTAACTTGTTGTTTTTAAGTTATTTTTTATTTTTTATGATGCAATTGTTTTTATTTTATATATTTTAATGCAACTTTTTTGTCAGTCGTATATTAGTGTTTTCCCACTTGTTAAATGCAGGTAACAACCTCTCCGTAAGTACGAGGTTGTTATGGAATCACTCTCCCAGTTACAAATGGATATGACAATGAATAAGAAACTTTTAGCGCTAGCAATTTCTGGTGCAGTATTTGGTACACAGGCAGTTGCGGTAGAGCTTTATAACGAAGACGGTACAGCCTTCTCTGTTGGTGGTCACGTTTCTGTAAACCTGAATGGTTCAGAGAAAGGCGATACGGATGTTGGCACAAACTCGCCACGTATTAACTTTAATGCTACGCAAGAATTAGGCAATGGCTTCACAGCTGACGCTAAAGGCGAATGGGCGCTTAATTACCTAAACGGTGGTGATGAGTCGTTTACTACTCGTCTTGGTTATGTAGGTTTAACTCATGATGACCTAGGTCGTGCTGTTGCAGGTACTCAGTGGGCACCATACTACGATGTAGCTTCAGCAACAGATATGCCGATCGCTTTCGCGAATGATTTCTTATACGACAACCACGGTGCACTAGGTACTGGTCGTGCAGACAAAATGGCAAGTTACCGCAACGGATTTGATTTTGGTGAAGCGGGTGAGCTTAGCTTTGGTCTAGGTTGGCAGGGCAGCAATGACGTAACGACTGACACTCAAAATGTTGTTGGTGGTGTTGTAATTACTCGTCGTTCAACTGTGTCTTACGATGACCGTATTCAAGCGACTCTTGGTTACTCAATCGCTGGTGTTAAATTGGGTTATGCCTTCAACACTGGTGACTTCAAAGAGGGTGGTGTTTCTAAGACAGCTGAATCTCACCTAGTTTCTGCTGCATACGGTTCTTACGGTTCAGGTTTATACCTAGCAGGTATCTACGCTTCAAACGAAAACATGAACGTAGGCCTTGAAGAAAGTGATGCATATGAATTGCTAGCGGCTTACGCTTTAGCGAACAGCTTAAACTTAAGCATTAACTACGAAGTTGTTGAAGGCGAAGCGACGAAAGGCGCGGCAACACAAACTGACCGTGAAGAGCTAGCTCTACAAGCTGAATACAACTTTACGAGTAATGTTGTTGGCTACACTGGCTATCAGTTTGATCTAAACGATGCAGACAACAGAAAAACTGACGACAAGTGGACTATTGGTGCTCGTTTCTACCTATAAGTCGCGACTCATTTAGTTTGACCACTATTATGCATAGTGTTTACTCCTTAGGTTCACCTTTCGGATACTGTCCTAGACACCATGCTAAGCCCTCTCAAGCCTTTTGGTTTGAGAGGGCTTCTTTCGTTCTATACGCTCTGTTTTAGTTTTTCTTTCATGTTACCCAGCGATTCATTTCATCTACGTAGCTATGATCTGCGCAGGGATTATCTACACAGCGATGATCTACACAGCTATGATCTACATCGCTATGGCTCTTGTCATCAGTTCTTATACGTCGTGATCTTCGGATAAAAGTATTTAAATCATTTAATTGAGCTAAAGATCAGAATTTAGATATTGGTAACTATCTTGTCGAAGATTCTCTTTTCATGATGCGGTAAACTCTGCGCTCCAAAAAAGAGTTTAGGGACAAACTATGAGCAGCGTTGTAGATCAGGAGCAATTGATGAATTCGAAACGAGCAGCAACACCTAGCAAAGTACTGTGTATTGGGCGCAATTATGTTGATCACATCGAAGAGCTTAACAATGTTATCCCTGACTCTATGGTGGTGTTTAATAAGCCGAGCACTAGCGTTACGTCCTCTCTGTCATCTTTCCATCAAGAAACGTTACATTATGAAGCTGAGATCTGCTTCATTGTTGAAAACGGTGAATACTCTGCTGTGGGGCTAGGTTTAGACCTTACTAAACGCGAGCTACAAAGTAGTTTGAAAGCGAAAGGCCTGCCTTGGGAGCGTGCTAAAGCTTTTGATGGGTCTGCTGTTTTTAGCCGCTTTGTTCCCATCGGTAATTTAAACCTCTCTGACTTAAACTTAGAGTTATTTATTAACTGTGTCCGCGTTCAAAAAGGGCATGTTGAACAGATGCTGTATTCTCCACAGACCATCCTCGAAGAGTTATCTTCTTATACGACTTTGCTAGACGGTGATGTTGTGATGACGGGCACTCCGAAAGGTGTTGGAGAGGTACATCAAGGCGATATTTTTCTTGGTCGTTTAAAGTGTGGCGAAACCACTTTGATTGAGATCGAGTGGGTAGCACGTTAATTGTTCTTTTGTATTTAGTTAATAAATTGGATTTATTGTTTATTTGTGGTGTTTAATTCGATCAATTTGACGGCTAGCAACCAATTGCATCTGGAAGGGTGTTTGTAATTGATATAAAATTCGCCTCCATTTTTATCAATGCTGAAACTCATGATCGATTTAACTATTCTACCGGTTTACTTGACGGCCGTTGTTGCACTTCTCCTTTTACCTGGTCCTGATATGTTACTCATCGCGAGCTCAAGCATGAGCTATGGCCGTAAGGTCGGTGTGTTTGCGAGCTTAGGTAATGCGACTTCTGGAATTATCCTGACAGTATTGGCTGCAATGGGTGTTTCTGCGTTGATTGCGATGAGCCCTGTGGCTTTAAAAGCCCTTCATCTATTAGGCGGTACGTACTTATTAAAGATGGGGTGGGATTGTCTTCGAACAGAGCAGGGCGATGCGCCTGAGTTAAGCGATAACCGTGCTGCAAAAGCCTACTACCAACGAGCACTTATTAGTAACCTGCTTAATCCTAAAGCATTGGTTTTCTTTGTGATGTTCTTACCGCAGTTTGTGTCGACGAATATTGAAGCGACTTCCGGTGAGCAGATGCTCGTTCTGGGTTTATTGCTGAATGTGCTAGGTTTAACGTTCAACTTTTTACTTGTGGCATTAGTGGGTACGATTGGTAAATCTTTGGTAGAAAATGCTAAGTTTCGCACCTATCAGCAGAAAGTGATGGGCGGAGTTTTCATCGTGTTAGCAGTGTGGATGCTGTCTTCTTTCTTTACCTCGTAGATGACAGATCAAACAGTTTATTGCGGTTATTCGCTGAGACAAAAATGGACGCTTAGAAGCGTCCATTTTTTTTCGACCGTTTTTTGCGGTCAATCCCTTTTTGTGGTCAACCCCTTTTTGTGGTCAACCCGTTTTTGCGATCAACCTATTTGGGCGAGCAACCACTTTTTACGTTCAACCCCTAAAGGTTAAAAATACTAAATCGTTAAGAATTCAGTTCTTGTTGGTGTTGTTCGATGAGCTTCTCCATGTTTTCTTCACCGCGTAGACGAGTGTCTTCGTAGGTTTCAGTCCCTTCGAATTTTGTCACCGTCTCATAATAAACCTTAACTTTTGGCTCAGTGCCGGAAGGTCTTACGATAATGCGTGAGCCGTCTTCGAGATGATAAATGAGTACGTCACTTGCCGGTAGGTTAATCGCCTCAGTATTACCACCAATTACAAAGCGTAAAGATGACTGCAGATCTTCAATCACGGAGATAGCAACACCGTTGATAGCTTTAGGTTGTGCGGCTCTGAGTTTAGAACCAATCGATGGCGAATCTGGGTCTAGGGCAATACTTCGTTGCGCGTTGGTATGAACACCATGTTCAAATGAAATTTGAGCAAGAAGATCCCAAACGGTTCGACCTTGAGATTTGAGCTCTTCAACCAATTGAGCAAACACGACGATAGCCGATAGCCCATCCTTATCTCGTACCTGAGTACCAATTGTGTAGCCTAATGCTTCTTCATAGGCGAACAAAAACTCGTTCTGTTCATCTTCTAATTGCATGCCAATATTCGCTAACCATTTAAAGCCCGTCAGCGTTTGGAAGTAAGTCGCACCATGGGCTTGAGCCACTTTTTTAAGCAGAGTTGAAGATACGATACTGTTACCCACTAACTGGTTTTTGGTATGCGGTTTAGACAGCAAATAATGTGCGAATAGCACGCCGACTTGATCACCCGTTAGCATTTTATAGGAAGTATCATCAGTTCTAGCTGTATCGTCAGTTCTGACCGCAACGGCGAATCGATCTGCATCTGGATCGTTGGCACAAGCTATGTCGGCATCGACACTTTTTGCGAGGTTAATAACGAGATCCATTGCCCCTTTTTCTTCGGGGTTCGGGAAGTTCACGGTTGGGAAGTTACCATCAGGCTCTCTTTGTTCGGCAACACTGAAGACCTTGTGGAATCCAGCATCGTGAAGAAGATCTTCCGCCATTTTTGCCCCCACCCCATGCATTGCCGTATAGGTGATGGTGGTATTCGCCGATTCAAGAGTGTTATTCACGTATGGGCTCTGATTAATAGCAGCACGGTACGTTTGATAATAACCTTCAGTTAACCACACCAGCTTACCTTGTGTTTCAGCATCACTTAGGCTCATTAATGGGATGGGTTTGGTTGATGCGATGTCTATTTCAGCAGCAATACCTGCATCATGAGGAGGAATGATTTGAGCGCCATTCTCCCAGTATACTTTGAAGCCATTGTATTCCGGCGGGTTGTGGCTCGCCGTAACAACAACAGCGGCAGCTGCGTTGAAATGCTCAATACCAAAAGCAACAATAGGGGTTGCTGCGACATCGGAGGTTAGGTAAACCTTAATACCCAATGCGGTGAGTACAGAAGCCGTATCAATGGCGAATTGCTTTGAATCTAAACGCCCGTCATAACCGACAACGACGCCACGAATCGAGGCATTGGCGACATGTTCAATCAAGTAATGGCCAAGGCCTGTTGCCGTTTCTTGTATCACCAAGCGGTTCATTCTGTTTGGACCACATCCTACTTTGCCTCGAAGGCCCGCTGTTCCAAACTCTAATCGCTGTGTAAAACGGTCTTCAAGTTCGTCGTGCATTCCCTCGTCGATAAGGTATTGAAGCTCTTCACGAGTTCTTGGGTCTGGGTCTCTCGCTAACCAGTTCATTGCATCTTGCATAATCACTAAACCTTTTCATGTCGGGATATCTTTCTGTTGGGTTAACTTAAATGATACTGATTATCATTTCTATGAAAGCAATCGTAAAACTCGATTTAAAATAAATTCTAACGTTAAGAGGGCGTGTAGCTTAGCCACTTTAAATAATTGACTGTTTAGTAAGTAAACTTACCTTGAATAATTGGATGTCACTTACTAGCCTTTTACATAAATATAACAAAATTTAACAAATTCGCCGTTTTTGAATCTTTCATGGAAACTTCCAACGCTTATTAGCCGTATTAGCTCTTAGGTTGAGATGAGGTCAGCAGACCGTTTACAGGCTAGCTCCATGTGAGTAGTAGATTGAGATTCAGCCTTTTCATGCAATCGGAATAACAATGAATGTTGTCCTGCTCGCAATGACATATAGCTCGTAATGACATGTAGCTCGTAATGAAACAGAGCTCGCAACGACATTTAGGTCGCAAGTATCCAATTAGGAAGGATAAGGAGAGATCTTTTGAAAAGATTACTGGTTAGGCTAGCGTGGCTTTTGAAAAGTTTTGTTGTGGTTTTGGTGTCGCCTTTGGTGCATGCAAGCAGTGAATACAACATGACTCAAGGTGTCACTGAGATCAGCGGTAAGGTATACGAGCTTCATATGCTGATCTTCTATATCTGCTGTGCGATTGCCTTTGTTGTTTTTGGAGTGATGTTCTATTCGATTCTGAGGCACAGAAAGTCGAAGGGGGCCGTTGCTGCTCATTTTCACGAAAGCACGAAAGTAGAAATTCTTTGGACTATCATTCCTATTATTATCCTTATTGCTATGGCGATACCCGCCACTAAAACCTTAATAGCGATGGAAGACACATCCCAATCAGATCTGACCGTTAAAATCACAGGGTCACAATGGAAATGGCATTACAGCTATTTTGGTGAAGACGTTGAGTTTTTCAGCCTCCTAGCAACCAGTGACAAAGAGATTGAAGGCATCGAAGTGAAAGGCGCCCATTACCTGCTAGAAGTTGATAAGCCGCTTGTACTGCCTGTTGACCGTAAAGTCCGTTTCTTGATGACTTCCGACGATGTGATTCACTCATGGTGGGTGCCAGCATTCGCCGTTAAGAAAGATACCATTCCGGGTTTTATTAATGAGGCTTGGACAAAGATAGATGAGCCCGGTGTCTACCGAGGGCAGTGTGCAGAGTTGTGTGGCCGCGCTCATGGTTTCATGCCGATAGTGGTGCACGCCATGGAAGAAGACGACTTTGACGCATGGCTAGCGGAGCAGAAAGAATTGGCAGTAGCCGCACAACAAGCCGCGAAAGATGCATTAGATGCGTCACTTTCTTTGGAAGAGTTGAATACCATCGGTGAAGAGGTTTACAAAACTCGATGTGCGGTTTGTCACCAAGCAAACGGTGAGGGCATTCCCGGAGCATTCCCTTCCATCAAAGGAAGTCCTATTGCGCTTGGTGATGTCGATGTTCATATCGACACCATTGTTTATGGTCGTGGCGGAACGGCGATGCAAGCATTCGATAATCAGTTAACCGAGAAAGAGATCGCAGCGGTAGTGACTTATCAGCGAAATGCTTGGGGTAATAACACCGGCGATATTGTTCAGGCTTCAGATGTGAACGCTTATAAAGCCAAGCAAGAAGGCGGGGAACAAGCTTCTGACGAACAAGGTTCAACGGATGAAACGAAAGGTTCAACGGATGCAACGCAAGGCTTAATGGACAAAGCACAAAACGATGCTAAGGAGCAGTTATGAGTTCACCAATCAATAAGCCGGTGAAATCGGCTCCAGCAGAAGACCAAGCACTGAGTCATTCTACGGAAGGTACACTAGGCAATAATGATTTGCCTGTTGACGATCACGACTCACATGCGGCACCTAAAGGTTGGGCGCGTTGGCTTTACTCAACCAATCATAAAGACATCGGTACACTGTATCTTTGGTTTAGCTTTGCGATGTTCTTAACGGGTGGTGCGATGGCGATGGTGATCCGTGCTGAGCTATTCCAACCGGGTTTGCAACTCGTTGAGCCCGATTTCTTTAATCAGATGACCACAGTCCACGGTTTAATCATGGTATTTGGTGCGGTGATGCCGGCATTTACGGGTTTGGCTAACTGGATGATTCCGATGATGATCGGTGCACCAGATATGGCGCTGCCGAGAATGAACAACCTCAGTTTCTGGATCTTGCCTTTTGCGTTTCTAATCTTAATCGGATCTTTGTTTACAGAAGGGGGCGGCCCGAGCTTTGGTTGGACCTTCTACGCGCCACTTTCGACAACTTATGGCCCAGACAGTACGGCGCTATTCGTATTCTCAGTTCATATTATGGGGATCAGTTCGATCATGGGGGCGATCAACGTCATTGTCACGATAGTCAACATGCGCGCGCCAGGTATGACTTGGTTCAAGCTGCCGATGTTCGTATGGACATGGTTAATTACCGCTTTCTTACTGATAGCCGTGATGCCCGTGCTCGCGGGTGCGGTGACCATGGTGCTGACCGACAAATACTTTGGTACTAGCTTCTTTGATGCCGCTGGTGGTGGGGACCCGGTGATGTTCCAGCACATATTCTGGTTCTTTGGACACCCCGAAGTATACATCATGATTTTACCGTCTTTTGGTATTGTCTCTGCCATCATCCCTGCATTCAGTGGCAAGCGCTTATTTGGCTACCACTCTATGGTATACGCGACTTGTAGTATCGCATTGCTGTCATTCTTGGTTTGGGCGCACCACATGTTCACCACGGGTATGCCGGTATTTGCCGAACTGTTCTTCATGTATTGCACCATGTTGATAGCGGTGCCGACCGGTGTGAAAGTCTTCAACTGGGTCGCGACCATGTGGCGAGGGGCTTTGACTTTTGAAACTCCAATGCTGTTTGCGATTGCCTTTATAGTTCTGTTTACGATTGGTGGGTTATCCGGATTGATGCTCGCTATCGTGCCAGCTGATTTCCAATACCACGATACCTACTTTGTTGTGGCTCATTTCCACTATGTTCTGGTGACAGGTGCTGTGTTCTCAATTATGGCCGCCGCCTATTACTGGCTGCCGAAATGGACTGGGCATATGTACGACCACAAGCTCAGTCTGTGGCATTTCTGGACGTCGGTAATCTCAGTTAATGTACTGTTCTTCCCTATGCACTTTTTAGGGCTAGCGGGCATGCCGCGTCGTATTCCAGATTACGCCATTCAATTTGCTGACGTTAACCAAGTCGTGTCGATTGGTGGTTTTGCCTTTGGGTTGTCTCAATTGATTTTCTTATGGCTGGCTATTAAGTGCGTAAGAGGCGGAGAGCCTGCACCAAGCAAGCCTTGGGATAGGGCTGAAGGGCTAGAATGGACAGTACCAAGCCCTGCGCCTCACCACACCTTTACTCATCCGCCTAAAGTTGATTAGAGGAATGAGCTATGAGTGATAAGCAAAGCGATCCCAATCAAGATAAAAAACAACCAAAGCACCTGTCTAATAAGCGCTCTACCAAAAAGCTGACGGGCTACTTGGTGTTGAGCGTGGTTGCGATGTTTGGTTTCGGCTTTGCTTTAGTGCCGCTCTACGATGTGATGTGTGAGGCTTTAGGTATTAATGGCAAAACTAATACCGTTTCAGCGGTGCAACCTCAGGGAATGCAGCCTGATTACTCTCGTACTGTTCGTGTTGAATTCATGTCGCACATTAAGCCAGATATGCCGTGGCAGTTCTCGCCTGAAGTTCGAGTGTTAGAGGTTCACCCTGGTGAAGTGGTTCAAACTAACTACATAGCTAAAAACCTATCTGGAGCCTCATTGGTTGGCCAAGCCGTACCATCGGTTTCTCCAGGTATGGGAGCAACTTACTTCAATAAGATGGAATGCTTTTGCTTTAATCAGCAGCCATTGGACGGGTACAAGACCGCTGAAATGGGTTTGATATTTTACATTGAGCCAGATATTCCAGAATCGATACATACACTCACGCTCTCATATACGCTGTTTAACATCACGAGTCAGGTGAGTGGAAAGGCAAGTAAGCCTGAAGCGAGCACACTCGCAAGTAACTAGGGATTTACAGAACCAGTATCAACATAAGGAGTTGAGCGATGAGTTCTAAAAAGGAAGTTTATTTCGTTCCACATCAAAGTCACTGGCCATTGGTGGGTGCTGTTGCCTTGTTTTTGGTCGCGGTTGGTGCTGGTTTAACGGTACAAAACATGGGGACCGATGCTGCTGGTGGCGTGTTTGGAAAAGCGGTGCTGTTAGTTGGGTTTTGTGTATTGCTTTTCATGCTTGCGGGTTGGTTTAGCAATGTGATCACGGAATCATTGAGTGGACTCTATTCTGAGCAAATATCTCGTTCCTTTCGACAAGGAATGAGCTGGTTCATCTTCTCTGAGATCATGTTCTTCGGTGCTTTCTTTGGTGCGCTTTTTTACGCTCGTATGATTTCTGTCCCTTGGATTGGCGGTGCGGGCAACAATGAAATGACCCATGAAGTGTTGTGGCCGATGTTCCAATCAATGTGGCCGTTAACCACGACACCTGATGGCGTGACGACAGAAGCTATGTCTTGGCAAGGTATCCCGCTTAAGAACACCATTATCCTGCTGCTTTCTTCTGTGACGCTGCACATGGCACATATCAGTCTTGAACAAAATAAGCGTATGGCTTTGATCGTGTGGCTAGAGATAACCATTGTTCTGGCTGGCTTCTTCCTGTTCTTCCAAGTTGAAGAGTACCTTCACGCTTATCAAGATATGGGATTGACACTTCAATCTGGCATCTATGGCAACACCTTCTTCTTATTGACTGGATTCCATGGTTTGCATGTCTGTTTGGGAACGATTTTTTTGATTGTGTTACTGGCGAGAGTTGCGAAAGACCACTTCACTCCGAAAGACCACTTTGCGTTCCAAGCGGGCAGTTGGTATTGGCACTTTGTTGATGTGGTTTGGTTAGGTCTGTTTGTGTTTGTTTATGTGCTCTAACTGCTGAGCCTATTGGGGATTAATAGGGGCGAGGGTTGGGCGTTATCACTCCTGAACCTAAAGCCAGTAATAACAGCAACACGACAACAGCTGACCACATGACTCGACGACCCAAGAAGTGACTGAGTCTTTTTCCATTGTGTTTACCCGAGGCGATTTGGATTAGGCCTTTCATCAAATTGAAAACGATAAAAAATAGCAAAGCGACCAATACAATTTTAAACAACAACACAAAGGTAGATGACGCCATAGTGATAACTCCAAACCGATTGATTGATGATGAACACAAGTTCCGCAGTAAAGGTTTTTGGATAGCGGTTGTTTTAACTGTGGTTTCAGTCGGCATTTTAATCAAGTTGGGTTTGTGGCAGTTAGAGCGTGGTAACGAGAAATTGCGTTATGAACAACAGCTATCAGAACGAGCACAGCAATCGTCACAATCTCTAGGTGTCATTATTTCTGAGTTGCGAGAACTGGGTTCATCTGGTCAAGAGTCATTAAACCCTCAAACCCTAAATGGATTAAAGGCTGATGTCGAATTAGTCAATACGAGTGGCTTGTTACTCTTGTTAGACAACCAGATTAACCAAGGAACGGTAGGGTATGTGATTTACATGTTGGGTGCAGTTCCAACACAAGATGGAAGAAAACAACTGTTGATTGATCTTGGGTTCATTGCGGCAAGCAGTGACAGAAGAGAGCTACCCCAATTAGGAAGCATCACACTACCAACCAATATGTCAGGGCGTTTGTACACACGTTCGTTGAACCCTCTAAGTCATGAGTTGGGATTAGAAAATACGACACCGAATAGAATCCAAAACTTAAACATAACAGCGTTATCAGAGTACACCGGGCAAGAAGTGCTGCCCTTTGTTTTCCAACCGCAAAGCTTAGAATCGTGGCCTTATGAGTTGTTGTGGCGACCAACTGCGATGAAATCTGAAAAGCACTTCGGTTACTCATTTCAATGGTTTGTAATGGCAGCGGTACTTTCGTTTTTGATGTTGTTGATTGGGTTCCGATATTTTAAGAAAAATGGCCACATGAATAAGAAGAAGTAGGAACTTGAAATAGCGACTTAAAGGCAGCGCCTACAACAAGGAAGAAAGATGGATAAATCTCAAGTAAAAATGAACAGGGAAAGTACCGAGGCAAACATGGCTGAGCTTAGAAACCGTCGAACTAAAGGGCGCTTGGTATTAATCGGACTCGTTTTAATTTTCGCTTTGCCAGCCATTATCGCCAAAACGGTGTTGGACCAGAATTGGTATACCTCAGGTGTCACTAACTCAGGCGAATTGGTCGAACCAAGAACCACGCTTGCGGATTTCGGCGTAACGATACCCATGGCTGGAGAAGGGTGGTTAGTGGGTTATATCGCTCCTACAGAGTGTGAAAGCTTATGCGAACAGCAACTCCATTATTTGAATCAAAGTTACTTGGCGCTAGGTAAAAACAAAGAGCGAGTGACCGCCGTTGTTTTTGTATCTGAGGGTAATTCGTTATCGGGTTCGCTTGATAAGCCTGATTTGTCTTTGTTAGCGGGTGGTGATCAATTGAGTACCGAGTTTTCGCCTGCTTCTATTGTCATTATTGACCCACTAGGACAGTTGGTTATGGAGTACAAAAGCGTTTCAGAACCTTCGCAGTTAGTTGGTCAATCTAAAGGCATGATTCATGATCTAAGAAAGCTACTCAAGCTGTCACGAGTTGGGTAGTTAATCAGCTTAAGTTGATGAGCTTGAGTTGATGAGCTTGAGTTGATGAGTTGTAGAAGATTGCGTTAATGCTGAGTGTTGTTAGCGAAAAGGGAATAAGTATAGGGAGATAAGTGATGCAGAATAAAGCCCCTGATTTACTCATGCTCGTGATGAGATTAACTATCTTGTTAACACTTACCGTGATTGTTCTCGGCGCTTATACACGTCTGTCGGATGCTGGCCTTGGCTGCCCTGACTGGCCTGGGTGCTATGGAAAGATCACCGTTCCCTCGAATACCCAAGCTGTTAATCAAGCCAATCTACAATTTCCAGAACGTGCTCTCGAAGCAGACAAAGCATGGATAGAGATGATCCATCGCTACTTTGCAGGAACATTAGGGCTGCTTATCTTTGTCGTTGTTGCTTGGTGTATTAAAAAGAATATAACAGCGGCTGGTCTACCATTACTTATCTCTGCAACCGTGATATTTCAGGCTTTGCTTGGAATGTGGACGGTGACTCTCAAGTTGATGCCCGTTGTGGTTATGGCGCATTTGATGGGGGGCTTCACGTTGCTGTCACTGTTGTGTCTGCTCTACTGTCGTTTGTCTCAATTCCAAAGCCGTTTTGGCGAGGCTGCCTATCCTTCATCACTTAAAGTTTGGGCGCTGTTTGGGTTACTTATTGTGGTTGGGCAGATACTGCTTGGTGGTTGGACGTCGTCAAACTATGCCGCGTTGGTGTGCACCCAATTACCCATCTGTGAAGGTAATTGGATGAACTATCTCGACTTCAAAAATGCGTTCGATTTTGCTCAACACGGCCATGATAACTATGAGTTTGGTGTGTTGGAATATCCCGCAAGGCTCACAATCCATGTCATGCATAGGTTCGGGGCTATTGTGGCGACGTTAACGGTGCTGATGATCGTTTACCAGCTATGGAAATTTGGCCAAGCGCCTCAACAAAAGCTGAGCGTGATTGTCGCAATAGTCCTGTTTACCCAAATCAGCCTTGGGATCAGTAATGTATGGTTTCACCTGCCAATCTCAGTCGCGGTTTTGCATAACCTAGTCGCAGCTATGTTGCTCATCAGCATGGTTGTCACCAATTTTGTCGTGTGGCAACGCAAACCAAGTCAGAGATTGGTGAAAAACAGTGTATTACAAGGAGGTAATCATGGTCAGTAGAACGTCAACACAGTATGAAGTGGTGGCTCAAGACGCAGCCTTAACTCATAAGATAACAGCCAACAATGACATAGCTTTAAGCAATGAAATGGCTGCAAAAAACAAAGCTGTTTGGAAGGTCTATTTAACACTGACCAAGCCGAAAGTGGTGGCTTTGATGTTGCTGACTGCATTGGTTGGAATGTGTTTGGCTGTACCGAATGGATTGCCTTTGCAACAAACTTTGTTCGGGATGATTGGGATTGGGTTAATGGCAGGTTCAGCCGCTGCGTTTAACCATTTGATCGATAAAAAGATCGACGGCCAGATGACTCGAACCAATCGACGCCCTTTACCATCCGGCGAACTGAGTAGTGCGCGCGTGTTCAGCTTTGCCGCGGGTATTGGCTTACTTGGTTTCGTCACGCTTGTGGTGTGGGTCAATCAACTCACCGCTTGGTTAACCTTTGCAAGCTTGTTGGGCTACGCGGTGATTTATACCATGTACTTAAAGCGAGCGACGCCGCAAAACATCGTGATAGCAGGGATCGCTGGTGCAATGCCTCCGCTGTTGGGCTGGACGGCAGTTACTAATGAGCTTCATTCAAACGCTTGGTTATTGGTGATGATCATATTTATTTGGACCCCTCCGCACTTCTGGGCGCTGGCAATTCATCGTCGTGACGAGTATGCCAAAGTGAACATCCCCATGCTGCCTGTGACCCACGGAATCGAATACACCAAGACTTCTATTTTTCTCTATACCTTGTTGCTTAGCATCGTGTGTATATTGCCTGTATTGGTCGGCATGAGCAGCTGGATATATCTGAGCGCTTCATTGGTACTCAACGGTGGGTTTGTCTATCACGCTTGGGTACTTAAGTATCGTGATGAGCCTAACATGGCGATGAAGACCTTCAAGTTCTCCATTTATCATCTCATGATCTTGTTTGTTGCTCTGTTGGCGGATCATTATTTGCTCTGATAGCTCTGATAGCTCTGATAGCTCTGATAGCTCTGATAGCTCTGATAGCTCTGATAGCGGTGAGGAGCTCAATACAAGGTCATATCAAAACCAAACCTTTGGTTTTCACTAACCAAACCCTGACATGCCATCTATGAAAAGCCGGACAATTGATTGGCATGAATTATATAAAGGAACCGGTAATGGAATTCACTGAGCAAGATAGAGATGCTTTGTACCAAACGTGGATGTCACAAAAATCTCGAATGCGAATTACGCAGATGGAGTTTTCAAAAAAGCTTGGAATGAACCAGTTGGATTTTTCGCGAGTGCTAAGAGGGGAGAAAGCATTAACCATGTCTTTCGTTAGTCACTTCTGTCGTTTGCTTCATTTGGAGCCAAGGAATGTGCTCCCTTCACTTAAAGAAGACAATGAATCCGGGCCCAAAGTGGTTTATCTGAAAAGTAGAATGAGTGTTGATGGTGAGATCCAAAATGCTTATATCGAAGGCAATCAGGTGATCGTAGAGTATGCACATACCGTTCAGAACCATTGATTTTAGATCGAGCTCTGAGTTTTACCTCTTTTTCTACAACTTTTCCACTTAGGGTATGTCATACTTAGTTAATTCCTTGATTTACTTAAGTGCGTTATGAAACCTTTGAAAGTCCTTTTGCTTGTTGCAACCAGCATGTTTTTGTTTGGTTGTGCAGGCGGCCCAATTAAAACTGCGACTAAATTCACCAGTTATGAAGATTTTCAGCCTGGCCCTGATGGAGGCGTTGATTTAGTTTGGGCAAGGATAGGGCTGCGTGACGAACAACGTTTGAAATCCAAATTAGACGCTTATGACTCTGTGGTGATCGACCAAATCTTTGTGTTAGCAGAAGAAGGCACATTAGATCAGGAAGACATTCAGGAGCTCACAGATCATATGGTGAGTCGTTTGGAAGCGAAAATATCGCCTCATAAAACGATTGTCGATGAACCAACAGGGAACACGCTACGTTTGAGTATTGCCTTAAGTAATGTTGAAACGCCCAACCCGATCTTAGCCGTGACAAGCAGTGTGCTGCCGTTTGGTCTTGCGATGTCGACTATATCTAAGGTGACGACAGGTGAGCACACCAACGTTGGGAGCGCCAGTGTTGAGCTATTGGTCAGTGATGCGCAAGACGGCACTCCGTTGTTTGCAGCCATCGACCGCGAAGCGGGTAACAAAGACTTTTCTACTATGATTGATTCGCTAGATGACGCCAAAGATGCGATCAACTATTGGGTTGAACGCTTAGGTGATACTCTACAGAACATCGACGACGTCTAGAAAGAGCTTGTAATGCTAGAGAAAGAGAACCTAATTAAGCTAGCCAGAATGCAAATGCCATTTGGCAAATACGCTGGCCGCACCTTGATTGACCTACCTGAAGAATACTTGCTGTGGTTCGATAAAAAGGGCTTCCCACAAGGTGAGTTGGGCGATTTAATGCAGCTATGCTTAGCTCTTAAAATTGAGGGCTTAGATTCTGTGGTGCAACCGCTCAAATATGACTATTAGCCTTAAGTAGCCCCAGTCCGTCCCCCCGCAGTTCTAAACCAAAACCCATACACCTAAGTGACGAGTAGTGGTGATTTTCTGAGGAACATTCAAAGGCAAAACTGAATCTTGCCTTTGAATGTTTATGAACCCAGAGTCGCCGTAACTGTAATATTCCCCCCCAACACTTCCCTCAAAGCTTCCAAATTTATGATTACTTTTAGTCATTCACATGTTCATTAATGACGAGTCAGAATCGACTAGCTTTAGCTTCCCCTCAGTGACCAGTACACACAGACAGTTTATTGAATAATTAATGACTTTAAAAAGAGTGTTTTTTACACTGAATGAGCACGAACCTAACGAGGGTAATGGTGTTAAGTTTTTGAATAGTAATTGGATTGATAAGTGGCTAAGAATGATAACGTGCCTTACAAAGGCGGCAATGTGTGCTTGCACGTTTTCACACGGAATGTTGAGACCCGATTTTATATCAAATGCATAGCATTCAGTTGGTTATGACCGACCTTTTTGATATATTGATCGGATGAATTCGTGCTTGAACGATATTAAAATGTTATATTTAAGGAATAATTTTGAATCAGTCTTTAGCGGATAAGCTCAACCCAAATTGGTATTCAGTTGCAATTATTAATCTTTTGGTTCTTGGTTTGATAATGTTGTTCTATAAAGAACTGGCTGATAATACAAAGTCGTATCTAGTGCCTGCTTTGCTTGTATACACAATAGGCAATGCTTTAATTGGGCACATACAAGGGTCATATTTCAGAGCTAATGGTATGAAAAAGGGATTTAGTGAGCCGTTGTGGTTTTATTATTTTTTATACTGCATATGGTTTGCTCTTTTTTTAGCATACCTTTTATATCGTAATGTACTTTAAATATAACAAGTTGCTGCTGTCGGACAATTTTTCCGCTGCGCTCCAAAATTGCCGCAGAGCAAGGCGTTATACGCTATCAAGGAAATAATCCAATATGAACAAGGTAGTATTCAGAAGTTGTGATTAAAATAGCCTGCATTGGATTGCTTTAGAAAGGCTGTTTCAAACCGAATGGTCTGATTTTCTGTTCGCGGATACCTACAAATCAGAAGCTCATCTTCCACCTGTTATTGTCGCGCTTAGAAATAATGAAGTTATCGGTGGTCTTGCTTATTCTTGTTTTAAAGAGCCTCAAGGTAACTCTGAAGTTATTTGGTTTAATGCGGTCTTTGTATCTCCCGAATTGCGTGGGCAAGGTATTGCGAGTGAGTTGATTAATCGTGGTGTTAAGCAAGTATCAGAAGCCGTTCAAGGTAATCTGTATGCTTATACAAATGTAGCACCATTGTATCTGTCTTTAGGCTGGTCAGTGGTTGATATTGAAAGTGCACCAAACCATAGCGTAATGAGTTTCTCACTTGAGCCTCAACCACGCGTATAACGAATAAGGATTAAGGTGTTGCGCAGCCAACACTAAATCCCAAGTGTAGAACAAGCCCGAAGCCACTTTATTAAATAAATTGTGTAATTGAGTTTGAAGGGCACATCGCTTTGAGGCTTTTCACAAGACGATCGAGGCCAAGGTAAGGTCGCGATAGCAATCTTATCAACCAGTTAGCTGTTTTTCGTTTCTTTCGTCGTCACATCTCCTCTGTTTTCGTCAATGCCATTCCCCTTATTTTTGATGCCTTCGGCTAGGTGGGGCGGCTCACTTCTACGCATGTCAAAATCGACAACCATAAATTGGGCATCGTGACCGAGTTTATTGAGTGTTGTTACCTAATAATGTGCAGATGTGGGTGCAAGTTTCGCTGTCGGCTGTGGGTATGCAGGCGTTATAGCTCAGGTCAGATTCGCCTTCCGAAAAGTCATAACTACGTTAATCACGTATAGTTTTGCTATGTGTACGTTACTTGCGTATACTCTGCATATGAAAAGTGTATTTGTTGAATCGACCATATTTGAAAAGTACCGTAATGAATATCTCAGCGATGATGAGTTTAGGCTTTTTCAAGCTGAGTTAATGTCTAACCCGAAACAGGGGGACGTGATTCAAGGTACAGGTGGTTTGCGAAAGATTCGAGTTGCAAGTAAAGGTAAGGGCAAGCGAGGCGGCTCTCGTGTTATCTATTACTTCCTCGATGAAAAGCGTCGCTTCTACTTGCTGACAATTTATGGCAAGAATGAAATGTCTGATTTAACTGCAGATCAAAAGAAACAATTAAAGGCTTTTATGGAGGCGTGGCGTAATGAGCAATCGTGATCTATTTGCAGAGTTAAGTTCTGCTCTTGTTGAGGCTAAAGAGCATTCAGAGGGTAAACTCACTCTTAAAACTCATCAAGTTAACGATATCAGTGAGTTAGATATTTCACCTAATGAGATCGTGAGTATCCGTGAACAGTTTAATATGTCGCGTGGTGTGTTTGCGCGTTTACTGCATACATCATCCCGAACATTAGAAAACTGGGAACAAGGGCGTAGCGCACCAAATGGACAAGCTGTGACCCTTCTAAAATTGGTTCAGCGTCATCCGGAAACTCTTTCGCACATCGCTGAGCTATAACAAACAAGGGCTAAGGTGTTGCGTAGCCAACACTAAACCCGAGTGTTGAACAAGCCCTTAGCCACTTTGTTAAGTAAATTGTACGATTGTATTTGAAGGGCACATCGCTTTGAGGCTTTTCTCAAGGCGAGCGAGGTCAAGATAAGGTTGCGATAGCAATCTTATCAACCAGTTAGCTGTTTTTCATTTCTTTCGTCGTCACATCCCCTCTGATTTCATCAATGCCATTCTCCTTATTATCAATGCCTTTCGGCTAGTTGGGTCGGCTCACACCAATACACGCACAGCTAGCATTCATAGTTCGTGCGTCGTCACCGGGTTTCTTAGGTGCTCTGACCCAATAATGTGCACCACCACACGCTTCAATGCCTATACGCATGAGTGGAATATTTGCTATTGTAGTCAGTAGTTTAGAGCGAGTTACTGACTTATGAAGTATGACCTTACCATTTTGGTCTACGGCATGAAGACTAAAGTGGTTTTTAGCTAGGTCGATACCGCAGAAATAAGAATAATCAGACATGGTGCCTCCGGTGCATTTAAGTACCACATAAGTGTGGCAGATCCTCGGTAGGGGGAATCCATGTCATTCGTTAGGCTTCCCCAGTTTGGAAAGCTCAATGAATAATGGCATCATGATAATCAACTAAGTGCATTTCATTTGTAAACATAAGTAGTTTTATGGGGTTAAAGTTGGAAAATCAAGTTCGGGACAGTGAAAAAGATAGTAAAAAATGGAAATCCATTTTCGGTGTTATTTTCTTAGGTGCTTTAGGAAGTGGATTTTGGGAGTATTTCCTAAAAGATTTTTGTATAAAGGTATTAGATCTTACTGTTACCGCGGCTAGTTATTTGTTCTCAGGGTTTGCTGATAGCCTTTACAGTAATATCGGGAATGGTGTCGGGGGCTTTCTTCCTATTTTCACTCCAGTAATTATCATGGTCATGATGATCCTTTTTCCTTGGGTTTTTACAATGAAACTGTATTCGGTGACAAAGCAGATGAATGTACGGACTAAAAAAGTAGATAATGATAAACTCTTGAAGAAAATCAGGTTTTTTAAGATAGCTACACCTTTATTATCTCTTCTAATAACTTTAATGTATGGTCATATGTTATTTGAATCCGTTTATCAGTATAAAACCGTCCATTACATAGAAAGAACCTTAGAGATTGTAAGACCGTCAGTCACACCACAGGAGTTTTTGCTTTTAAGGTCTGAATATAGGCAAATTAATTCATTAGAAAAATTTGAAGATTTTTACTTTAAAGTTTCTTCTGTTGCTAAAGAAAATAGCATTGAACTACCTCAGTTTTCACCATTGTTAATCAAACCTAAAGCCTAACAAATAAGGATTAAGGTGTTGCGCAGCCAACACTAAATCCCGAGTGTTGAACAAGCCCGAAGCCACTTTATTAAGTAAATTGTACGATTGGATTTGAAGGGCGCATCGCTTTGAGTCTTTTCTCAAGGCGAGCGAGGTCAAGATAAGGTTGCGACCGAAATCTTATCAACCAGTTAGTTGTTTTTCATTTCTTTCGTCGTCACATCCCCTCTGATTTCATCAATGCCATTCTCCTTATTATCAATGCCTTTCGGCTAGGAGGGGCGGCTGACTTCTACGCATGTTAAAACCGACGCCCATAATTTGGGCATCGTGACTTAGTTTATTGACTGTTTTGTTCAATAAGGTGTACCTACACACGCTTTAGTGTTTGATTGATATATTTACTATTTTAGTCAGTAGGTTAGCGCAGTTTACCGACTTATTAATATGACCTTACTATTTTGCTCTATGGGATGAGGGCAAAACTAAGTCGATACCGCACAATTAAGACTAATCAGACATGGTGCCTCAGGTGCAATTAAGTATCACATAAGTGTGGTAGCTCCTCGGTAGGGGGAATCCATGTCATTCGTTATATGACACTGAAGTATGGTTGATGAAATTGAGTATATTGAATGTTGTGAGCATGGAAAGCAGCAACAAACTTATGTCTGTCAGCACACTGTTGAGAGTCTGAAAGATGGAAACCCTAGAGGTTTTTGGTGGTCAATTGAGCAACCAGAAAGCCCTAGGCCGGACGCGTGGTGTTCCGAATGCGAAGACTTAGAGAATAAAATTGGAGAGTAGGAAGGAGAAGCTGAAGAATTTGCAAATATTAAAACTCTCTGTGGCCATGTTACGACAACGCTAAACTTCTTAACTTTCTAAATAAAAAATCATGGTGGCGCTTTTGGTAGTTCTGGCATATAACAAGCTAATAAATAAGGACTAAAAACAGTTTTCTGTTTTCGTTTCTCAACATTTTAGCAAACAATTTTTAGCCCATTATTAGAACGTAAGTTGCACTTATTAACCTTTTGGAGGTGACTTTGAAGTTTAGTCGAAAAACTTAATGTAGTTGAGGCTTTGCTCTCAGCTACATTATTTTATTTTATCTCACGCCATTGACAGTGATTTCTGCTGTTCCAGCATGTTGACTAGATGTTTGATTGAAAATTTGTAGTACTTTTCCATCAAAGTCACTTGGTGTATCATGAAAAAACAGCTCTTCTTTTGGTGCTATTTTTTGTGTACTTCCATCTTTCCCTAGAGTAATAGATATGGTAATAGTATTCTGTGAACTTAAATTCTTTATGACGACTTGAGAATTTGAACCCTCGTTAGTTTTACGCATTTCTGCAACATTCCCGTGTTCCAATTTTATTGCTTTGTTATATTCCAATTTAATTGTTTTTGTAGCTTCGGCAGTATTCATTATGTTAATCCTATTGATATATATTGATTCACTTTCGATTTAACTTGCTTGAGTTCCTACTGACTAAGTAGGTAGGAATAACTATAAAGTAGTTTTCAAAAAATAATATTACACCGTTATTACGCGTTGCCGGTTTTAGACCGTAGTGGTACGGTCAACTAACAAAAAATAAACGAATAAGGATTAAGGTGTTACGCAGTCAACACTAAATCCCGAGTGTTCAACAAGCCCGAAGCGACTTTATTAATTAAATTGTACTATTGCATTTGAAGGGCACATCGCTTTGAGGCTTTTCTCAAGGCGAGCGAGGCCAAGATAAGGTTGTGATAGCAATCTTATCAAACAGTTAGCTATTTTTCGTTTCTTTCGTCGTCACATCTCCTCTGTTTTCGTCAATGCCATTCCCCTTATTTTCGATGCCTTCGGCTACGTGGTTCGGCTCACTCCAACACGCGCAAAGCCAGCATCCATAATTCATGCGTCGTAACCGAGTTTCTTAGGCGTTCTTGCCCAATAATGTGCACCACCACACGCTTTAACGCCTATACGCATGAGAGGCATATTTGCTATTGTAGTCAGTAATTTAGATCGGGTTATTGACTTATGAAGTATGACTTTACCATTTTGGTCTACGTCATGAAGACTAAAGTGGTTTTTAGCTAGATCGATACCGCAGAAATAAGAATAATCAGACATGGTGCCTCCAGTGCAATTAAGTACCACATAAGTGTGGCAGATCCTCGGTAGGGGGAATCCATGTCATTCGTTATATTTTAAAAATGTAAAGGTTAACTAATTGATTACTGATGATTATATGAGTGAAGCAGTGGTGTATGTAGTTTTTTGGCTTATCTGCTTGTTTATCACTATAAAGTTTGTTTTATTTTCGAAAAATAAAAAGCGTTCGGTATTACATTCCAGACTTGCTATTTCTGGTTTTATTATTGGCGGTGCTACTGCCTTATTTTTAGCGTTTACATTTTCTTTACAGAGTGAAGTGATCGGTGAACTTAATAAAGAAATGACCGATCCTAAAAATGCCAATCTTAAAGATATTAATCAAGCCTTGCTTTTAGCAATCAACAGTTATTTTGAAATATTTAAGCAGGTTGTTACGGTTTTTGGAAGTGGCATTGGAGCAAGCCTATTAGCTTCTGGTTTAGTTATGAAAGCCCAGTTTGGTTATGATGATCACTGTGACAACACACGAATACAGAATGAGAGCTGTCAAGATATTGCAAGTTCAAAGGAGAGAAGTTTGGGGAAGTTTTCGCGGGTCTCGAAATCTGTAAAAGCAGCGTTTCAAAGTAACATATAACGATTGAGGTATTGCGCAGCCAACACTAAATCCCGAGTGTTGAACAAGCCGAAGCCACTTTATTAAAAAAATTGTGTAATTGAGTTTGAAGGGCACATCGCTTTGAGGCTTTTCACAAGACGCTCGAGGCCAAGGTAAGGTCGCGATAGCAATCTTATCAACCAGTTAGCTGTTCTTCGTTTCTTTCGTCGTCACATCTTCTGTTGTTTCGCCTGTACAATTCTCCATATACCGTTCCTGCGCAGAAATTGCCAAATTTGATCGGTTCTATTCTTCGATGAGTAACATCCAAACCAAGGTTGTGGTGCTAGTTCCCATTTTTCTCTATGTGACGAAAAGTCTTTAGCTCTCTATTTTTTGTGTATGCGTTTTGTAAAGGCTGTAGTGTGGTAAAGAGCTTTTATCTATCGTTGCGTAAGACATTATCTAGCCAGGATAGTTTGAAGAGCTGTGTTCTTACTGTGTCTGATAACTGCGCAATCGATGGCGTGTAAACAATGTTATACGGGGTGTTTTAAATATAAAACATAAAATAAATTGCCTTTTTTTTTAATTAGTGATTGAAACTGTGGTTTTTACTCGTTAAGTTACAGGGAACAAGAAGATAAATGCTGATGTAAAGTGACGTGAGATAACGTGCATTCAGCCTCAAGGATAGAAAATAGGAAGAAGTAAGCAATGTTCCAGACTGATGATGTAAGAATTACCAAAGTAAAAGAGTTATTACCCCCTGTTGCTGTTTTAGAAAAGTTTCCAGCGACAGAAATTGCTTCTTCTACAACCTTTGAAAGCCGCAAAGCGATCCACAATATTTTAGAAGATAGCGATGATCGCTTACTTGTTATTGTTGGCCCATGTTCTATTCATGATACAGAAGCTGCTCTTGAGTACGGTAAACGTTTGAAAGTGCTACGTGACGAACTAGGCGATAACCTTGAAATCGTAATGCGTGTTTACTTTGAAAAACCACGTACCACTGTTGGCTGGAAAGGCCTAATCAATGACCCGTACATGAACGACACGTTCAAACTAAATGACGGTCTTCGTTTAGGACGTAAGCTACTGCTTGACCTAACTGATATGGGAATGCCTACGGCGAGTGAATTCCTAGATATGATCACGCCACAATACGTTGCAGATCTAATCAGCTGGGGCGCAATTGGCGCACGTACGACAGAATCTCAAGTTCACCGTGAACTGGCTTCAGGCCTATCTTGCCCTGTTGGCTTCAAGAATGGTACGGATGGCAACATCAAGATCGCAACAGATGCAATTCGCTCTGCAAGCGCTTCTCACCACTTCTTGTCGGTAACTAAATACGGCCACTCAGCGATCGTTGAAACAGCAGGTAACCCTGATTGTCATATCATCCTACGTGGTGGTAAAGAGCCAAACTACAGTGCAGAGCACGTTGGTAAGATTAAAGAAGAGCTAGAAGCTTCAGGTCTTCCACAGAAAGTGATGATTGATTTCAGCCACGCGAACAGCTCAAAGCAGTTCAAGCGCCAAATGAACGTTTCTGATGACGTAAGTGCACAGATCTCGGGTGGTGATAAAGCAATCTTTGGTGTGATGATTGAATCTCACCTAGTTGAAGGTCGCCAAGACTTAGTTGACGGTAAAGCGGCGACATACGGTCAATCTGTTACTGACGCATGTATTGGTTGGGAAGATACTGAAACAGTACTTCGTCAACTTGCAGGTGCTGTTGAAGCGCGTCGTAACAAGTAATCTAATTATTACAGCCAGTCGCTAAGCGGCTAAAAATTCAAAGCCCTTATTAGCAAATCGCTAGTAAGGGCTTTTTTATAGTTCTTAGTTGTAAATTGAAAGTGCCGTGTACTCTTAAATGAGAAAAGACAGTAACTCGTCGACTTTAAGCGAAAGCAAAGCTCTGTCTTGCTTGGTTTCTACATTAAGGCGTATCAATGGCTCTGTGTTGGATTGTCTTAGATTGAAGCGCCATGTTCCCATATCCACACTAATACCATCCATATAATCGATGTCTACGGCATTGTCACGATAGTGTGCTAGCACAGAAGCGATGACTTGCTCTGGATTGGATACTCTGCGATTAAGCTCTCCGGACGAGGGGAATCTATCCATACTTGCGCTGGTCAGTTGGTGAAGAGACTGTTGGGTTTTCGACATCAGTTCAATAACCAGTAGCCAAGGAATCATTCCTGAATCGCAGTGTCCAAAATCACGGAAATAATGGTGTGCGCTCATTTCACCCCCGTAGACAGCATTCGTTTCACGCATCTTCTCTTTGATAAGTGCGTGTCCCGCTTTAATCCCAATGGCTTTTCCACCATGCTTGTTGGTGACTTCAATCGTGTTCCATGTCATGCGCATATCGTGCAATACAGTGGCGTTCGGCTCTTTTAATAAGAATGCTTCAGCAAGTAACCCGACAATGTAATAACCCTCAATGTAATCGCCTTTCTCGTCAAAGAAAAAGCAGCGATCGAAGTCGCCATCCCAAGCAATACCAAGATCGGCCGAGCTTTGTAAAACGGCGTCTCTGGTGGCTGTTTGGTTTTCTTTAATCAATGGGTTCGGAATGCCATTAGGGAATGTTCCGTCAGGAGTATGGTGAACCTTGATGAAGGTGATCGGAATGTCGAGCGTGGCAAAGCGAGCTTCTAAATCATCAATGATACGCCCAGCGACACCGTTCCCTGCGTTCACCACAATCTTCATAGGTGAAAGATTAGACGGTGTTATATAGGAGAGTAGGTGGTCTACATAGGGAGCTAGAATATTCGCCGATGTCGAATACTTGTTTTTCTGTGAGTCATAGAGAGTCACATCGTCATAACACTTTGGAGCTAACGTTTCCATGTGAGCTAATGCCTCAAGGCGATGTTTAATCTCAGTCAGCCCACTCTGCTTGCTGATTGGGCTAGCGTTAGCACCGACTAATTTCATTCCGTTGTAATGGATTGGGTTATGGCTAGCTGTGATTTGGATTCCGCCAATCGCTTTTAGGTAACGAGTCGCAAAGTAGACTTCTTCAGTGCCAGTCATTCCAAGATCAATGACGTTTACCCCTGACTCGCTTAATCCTTTGGTCATGGCTTCTTGTAATGAAAGGGACGTTTCACGGTTATCTCGACCAATAACGACTTGAGCCGATGCATCTAAACCTTTGGCATTTCGTGATAGGAGATATTCACCAAACGCCTTTCCAAGCAGATAGGCAAACGGTTCATTGATTTGGCGACCAATGATGCCGCGAATGTCGTTGTTCTTAAAGCAGCTAAGATCTAATGTTGGTTTCATTTGATTGTCGCTGCTTCTATTTCGATTTTTTGTTCTGAAGCGGAGAAGCTTGTTCGCTTCGAATATCTCGCCCATAGCTGTCTTGATATCGAATGATATCGTCTTCACTTAAGTGACTGCCAGTTTGAACTTCAATCATTTCAAGAGGTGTCTCGCCAGGGTTCTCTAAGCTGTGAATATGACCTAACGGAATGTAAGTGGATTGATCTTCTTTGATTAGATACGTTTTATCGTCGTTGGTTACCTTCGCAGTGCCAGCCACTACTACCCAATGTTCTGCTCTATGGTGATGCATTTGCAGTGAAAGCTTATGGCCAGCGTTGACTGTAATGCGCTTCACTTTGTCACGCTTACCTAAATCGATCACATCGTATTTACCCCAAGGCCTAAAGACTTCTCGGTGGTGAATGTGTTCTGTTCGACCGGCTTGATTCAGTTGGCTGACAATCGATTTCACGCCCTGAACCTTGTCTTTATTCGCAACTAATATCGCGTCTTTGGTTTCGACAATGATCAGATTGTCGACACCTACAGTCGCAACCAGCTTATTTTCCGCATGAATATAGTTGTGTTGAGAATCGACGGTTAATACATCACCTTCAATGACGTTATTGTGCTCATCTTTGGCGCTTACATCCCAGATAGCAGACCATGAACCGATGTCATTCCAACCGACATCCATTGGGAGCACTGCGGCGTGTGAGGTCTTCTCCATCACAGCATAATCGATGGAATCACTCGGGCTGCTTTTGAATGCTTCAGCATCAATACGGATAAAATCGAGGTCGGTATTTTGCTTTGCAAGAGCAAGTTTACAAGCCGCTAATATCTCTGGGTGGTGTTCGGCGAGTTCTTCAATATAACGAGATGCCTTAAACATGAACATGCCACTGTTCCATAAGTACTGTTCTGAGCGGATGTACGCTTCTGCAGTTTCTCTATCGGGCTTTTCTACGAAGCATTCAATGGTGTAGGCGTGATGGATTGGTTGCACTGTAGCGTTGGTTTCTATTTGCAGGCTAGAGGGAAGTGGCTGGCCTTGTTTGATATAGCCATAGCCAGTCTCTGGAGCATTTGGGGTTATACCGAATGTCACCAGTTTCCCTTGTTTTGCGTAATCAACACCACGGCTAATTGTTTGTTGAAATTCAGAGGTTTTAGCGATGTGATGATCGGCCGCCAACACTAATAAGATAGGGTCAGATTCGTTCGATTTCTTATCCACTGATTTGCTTAGAGTCTGTAGGGCAGCAAGCGCAATAGCTGGGGCTGTATTTCTGCCTACAGGCTCTAATAGGATTCCACTGTGTTGGATTTTAGCGGCGCGGACTTGTTCTGCAGCAATAAAGCGATGTTCTTCATTACAGATGATGAGCGGGGCATCGCAGGTACTATCTGTTAAGTGCTTCTCAAGCCCTTGCAGGCGTTGAAGTGTTTGCTGAAGCATCGACTGTTCGCCAGCAATATTGAGAAATTGCTTAGGGTAAAGCTCGCGAGACAAAGGCCAGAGGCGGCTTCCGGAGCCGCCAGCTAGGATCACAGGTAAAATCATAGAGTGGTAATTAGGTGTATTTGAATACTGGCGCCATGTTACCACGCTTCACTCTGTTTATTTATCGATAACCAGTTTACTTATCAATAACGAACTTACATATCAATAACCGACTTACTTATCGATAACTCATCGACTTAACGAGAAGCTATAAACGGTCATCAATATAGCCGTGCTTATTGATGACCTTCTGGGTTGGAAATGACCATACCTTGCGCTTCGCCAAAATCTTGAGGATCGATCTTGAGTGTCTGTGTAGGGAATGCAATATCAGCATCGTGCTTATGAATAATCTCTAACACTTGTAATAACACATCCTGCTTAACTTTGTGGTATCTCACCCAATTGACTGTCTTTGTAAAAGTGTAGATAAAGAAGTTTAGTGTTGATGGCCCAAATTTATCAAAGTTCACGATGAGTGTTTGCTTGGCATCGATATCTTTGTGGTTTTCGAGCATGGTTTTTACGTCATCGACAATGAGAGCCAGTTTGTCTGCATCTTGATAACGAAGTCCAAAGGTTTCGTTGATTCTTCTGTTGAGCATTCTTGATGGGTTTTCCACCACGATGCTACTGAAAACTGAGTTCGGGACATAAAGTGGACGTTTATCAAAGGTGCGAATGATCGTCATGCGCCAGCCAATACGTTCGACAGTACCTTCGATTTGGCGGTCTGGTGAGCGTATCCAATCACCGACTTTAAAAGGACGGTCGAAGTAAATCATCATGCCGCCAAAGAAATTCGACAGTAGATCCTTTGCTGCCAAACCGACGATTAAGCCACCCACACCACCGAAGGTGAGTAAGCCAGATAGGCTCAGACCAAATGCCTGCATGATGGTCAGGCCGCCCATCACCATAAAGAACAAGCGAGCGACTTTAGCGATAGCTTGTACTGTGGTTTCGTCTCTGGTTTTTTGCTCTAAGACGTACGCTTCAGTGTTGGTGATCATTCGCAAGGTAAACCAAACGAAGGTACAGATAATTAATATGTGCTTAAGTGTTTTTAACCAATTAATTTCATTACCAAACTGGTCTTGAAGGATTAACCCCACAGAGACAGTTGCAGGCCAACACCAGAGTAATGTACTGACAGGCGTTTTTAGCGCCTCTAATAGTAGGTCGTCCCAGTGGAAAGGGGTTTTCTGAACCAGAATTTCTAAGCGATTATGGATAATTCGCCAAGCGACCCAAGCGAGAAAACTCGCAATAGTGATGAATAGGACGCTGCTTGCCCAATCACTATGGCTCTGGTTAATGTAGGTTTGTACTTGGGTTATGAATTCATTCATTGTGTGTACTGCCGCAGAAATAGTGGGTTAGAAATTAGCAGAAATCACTTTTGTTCTCTACCTTTATAAATCAAGCGATTAGCTGACAATTGTATCTCTATATGGATATATAGTCGTTTTTTTGTATGAAGACAATTTCGTTGCTTGTTTTCGATGCGACGTAGCTTTGTAAGTGGAGTAATAAATGAGTGACAAACAATATGCAGTTATTGGCTTGGGACGTTTTGGTCTCTCTGTCTGTAAAGAGCTACAAAGTTCAGGCTCACAGGTACTCGCTGTCGATATTGATGAAGAGAGAGTGAAAGATGCGGCGGCTTTTGTTTCTCAAGCGATTGTTGCGAACTGTACAAGCGAAGAGACAGTTAAAGAGTTAAGGCTCGACGAGTACGACATGGTGATGGTTTCAATTGGGGCTGACGTTAACGCCAGTATCCTGACTACATTGGTCGTCAAAGAGGCCGGGGCAAAAACGGTTTGGGTAAAAGCCAATGATAAGTTTCACGGCAAAATCCTTTCGAAAATAGGTGCCGATCATATCATCATGCCGGAACGAGATATGGGAATACGCGTAGCTCGAAAAATGTTAGATAAACGCGTCCTGGAATTCATAGATCTCGGTAGCGACCTAGCGATGACAGAAATCGTAATAGGGCATAAATTTTTAGGAAAACGACTCTGCGATTTAAACCTGTGTAAAGAAGCGGATGTACAAGTCTTGGGCTTTAAGCGCGGTCCTAACCTAACCAAAGCGCCGTCGTTGGATATCAGTTTGGAGATAGGTGATGTCGTTATTATTGCAGGACCGAAAACTCTCTTGGCTCATAAACTAAAAAACTTATCGTAAGGTGAGTATATGAATTCGTTAAATCGAAGAGGGCTGTTTTACGCTTTAGAGCAAGATAACAAGCGCAAAAAAGGCTCTGAACCTAAGGTTATCCTGACGAGCTTTCTTGCGGTGCTTATTCCTTCTGCCATATTGCTGACTCTGCCTGTTTTTTCGGTTACAGGGTTAAGTTTTACGGATGCATTATTTACGGCTACATCAGCGATCAGTGTGACTGGACTAGGCGTGGTCGATACTGGTGAGCATTTCACCTTGTCTGGAAAGATTTTGCTGATGTTTTTGATGCAAGTGGGTGGCTTGGGGCAGATGACGTTGTCTGCGGTACTGCTCTACATGTTTGGAGTTCGGTTAAGCTTGAAACAACAAGCATTGGCGAAGGAAGCGCTTGGACAAGATCGTAAGGTTAACCTCCGAAAGTTAGTCAAGAAGATTATCATCTTTGCATTGGTTGCGGAGTGTCTTGGTTTCGTGTTGCTCTGTTTCCGTTGGGTTCCTGAAATGGGTTGGGCAACGGGAAGCTTTTATGCGCTTTTTCATGCGATTTCAGCGTTCAATAACGCAGGCTTTGCCCTATTTTCAGACAGTATGATGAGTTTTGTCGATGATCCATTGGTGATCTTTACCTTAGCGGGCCTATTTATCTTTGGTGGACTAGGTTTTACGGTGGTTGGCGATCTCTCTAGTAATTGGCGTAGAGGATTCAAACACCTTCATCTACACACTAAGATAATGTTAACGGCGACACCGACTTTATTGTTAGTAGGCACAGTGATGTTTTGGTTATTGGAGAGGAATAACTCAACAACGATGGAAGGTTTGTCTATCCAAGGTCAGTGGCTTGCGGCTTTTTTCCAGTCTGCTAGCGCACGTACTGCTGGTTTCAATAGCGTAGACTTATCGCAGTACACACAACCTGCATTGTTGGTGATGATAGTACTGATGCTGATTGGTGCAGGCTCAACTTCTACAGGGGGCGGAATTAAGGTATCGACCTTTGCCGTGGCATTTGTTGCGACCTGGACTTTTCTACGTCAGAAAAAACATGTGGTGATGTTTAAACGTACGGTAACGTGGCAAGCGGTAACAAAGTCATTGGCCATTATTGTGGTCAGTGGCGCGCTATTAACTACCGCGATGTTTTTGTTAATGCTTACTGAAAAAGCGGCGTTTGATCGAGTGATGTTTGAAGTGATTTCTGCTTTTGCAACGGTTGGGTTAACGGCGGGACTAACAGCCAATCTTTCTGAGCCTGGGAAATACATCATGATTGTCGTGATGGTAATAGGGCGTATTGGTCCTTTGACTTTGGCGTACATGTTAGCTCGTCCAGAACCGTCCTTATTGAAATACCCAGAAGATACGGTGTTGACGGGTTAATAATGTTAATAGGTTAGTAAAAAAGATTTGTTAGTCATAACAAAGCCAGCGATATGCTGGCTTTGTTGTTTATGGTTAGATTTTTATGCAGAGCTATTTAACCCTCAAACATTTCCACGTATTCCTCATAACCTTGTTCTGCTAATTTATCTGCAGGGACAAAACGCATTGCAGCTGAATTCATGCAGTAGCGTAAACCTGTTGGCTTTGGACCATCTTTAAATACATGACCTAGATGAGAGTCACCAAATTTACTGCGAACCTCAGTTCTTGGGTATAGCAGCTTATAGTCAGTCGTCGTTACGACATAAGCCTCGCTGATTGGTTGGGTAAAGCTCGGCCAACCTGTACCTGATTTGTACTTATCTTTTGAAGAGAACAATGGCTCACCAGTCACTATATCGACGTAAATGCCTTCCTGCTTGTTATCCCAATACTTGTTGTCAAACGGGCGCTCTGTTGCGTCGTCTTGTGTGACATCGTATTGCAGTGAAGTTAGAGATGCTTTGATCTCTGCATCAGACGGCTTCACGTAGGTCTTAGCGTTGGCTGTTGCATTCTTACTGTCGATGATCTGACGGAGTGTTTGTGGGTTTTCTTTTCTATCCTCGCCGAAGATTTTATCTAGGTACTGATCACGACCCGAAGCATAGCGGTAGTAGTTATAACGAACTTTGCTCTTTTTGTAATAATCTTGGTGATAGTCTTCCGCTGGCCAAAATTTTCCAAATTCAATCAGTTCTGTTTTTAATGGCTTCCCAAAAATCTGAGCTTTGTCGATTTCCATCATGAAGCTCTGAGCGACGTCTTTTTGCTCTTGGTTATGATAGAAAATAGCAGGTCGATATTGAGGGCCTCTATCTACGAATGAGCCTTTGTCATCGGTTGGGTCGATGTGTCTGAAGAACTGATCAAGCACTTGCTCGTAGCTAACCACTTCAGGGTTATAAGTCACATTGATCACTTCGATGTGTCCAGACTTGCCTGATGAGACTTGTTTGTAGGTTGGGTTTTCTAATTCACCACCGGAATAACCAGAGATAACGTCGGTGACACCGGTCAGTTTTTCTAGGTCGGATTCTGTACACCAAAAACAACCACCAGCCAGTGTCGCGATTTCACTTTTACCTGAATCCATCGCTTTATCCATTGTATTGGCAGTGCCAGTTTGGCTTACAAATAGCGAAGTCAGTGGTAGTGCAACCACGAGTGATACCAATATTTTAGATAACTTATTCATAGATACCTCATCTTGACGTTTTTCTCATTCGATTTTGAATGTACGAATAGAGACAGGGTTTAGATGGAAAAAATTGCACTATTCATGAAAAAAATTATCTCAAATAGAAAATCTTGCTCATCAATGCTGCCAGTAGTAGGGTGTCCACTATTGATATAATAGATAATGATGGCGGTTTTCGTACATCTAAGGAACAGCATGCAAGCAGAAGTTAAATGGGTCGAAGGCTTTAAATTCCTAGGTCAATCTCAGTCAGGTCATTCTGTCGTTATGGATGGCAGTGGCGGTGCTACGGCGCCAAGCCCTATGGAAATGGTGTTAATGGCTGCTGGCGGTTGTAGCTCTGTTGATGTGGTTGATGGCTTGAAATCTGCAGGTCAAAACATCACCAGCTGCAATGTAAAGCTTGAAACGACACGTCGTGAAACGGCACCAAAGATCTTTACTGTGATTAATATTCACTTTGAAGTGTCTGGTGATAATCTTGATCCTGAGCTTGTCGCTAAGGTATGCGTGGATTCATTAGAAAAGTACTGTTCAGTATGTCTAATGCTAGGTGCTGGCGTAGAGATGACCCACAGTTGGGAAATAGTCTAGTCTCTGATTGTACACTTGGCGGTAGACTGATTTATACAGCTTATGGCTTACGGTTTATAGGCATAGCCAGATTAAGAAAGGGGCGGAGCACTTGAAAGTGCTCCGCCCTTATTATTTTAACTAAGGTAGAGTGCTATTATTGAGCAGTTTCTACGATAACTTCTTCCATTTGCGCTTTTTCTTGGTATTCGAAGCTTGGGATCGTTGCGTCAACACGACGGTTTTGCGCACGACCTTCAGCTGTAGCGTTTGATGCTACAGGGTTTTCTTCCCCTTCGCCTGAAGCTGTAATGCGGTCTGCCTCAATGCCTTGCTCTTCAATGTATGCGGCTACAGCAGCAGCACGCTTCTTAGAGATCATCATGTTGTACTCTGCTGCACCTGTTGAATCGGTGTGACCAACAACATTAACTGATGATTGAGGGTGAGCTTGCAGTACTTCAACTAATGGCATTAATGCAGTTTTGCCTTCTGAAGATAATTCAGTGCTGTTTGTCTCAAACATACCTTGAGAGAAGCTTTCAGTTTTCGCTTTAGTAACCACAACTTCTTCTTCAACAACAACGACTTCTGGTTCGGCAATTGGCTCTGCAGGAGCCTGTGTTATAACGGCTGCAGAAGCGGCTGCTGCTGAAGCCGTTGTGTTACCTGTACCAAAGTTGTAGCTAAGGCCAACGGTAACAAGGTTAGAGTTTAAGTCTTGCACGAATTTATCATCGAAATCATCGAAGTATTGATATTCAACACGCAGTGCCCAGTCTTCAGCGAATTGCTTTTCAGCACCGATACCAAGAGACAATACTACGTCATCTTCGTCATCGTGCATGATGTAAGCTGGGCCGGCTTTGAAGAAGATATCAAATTTTTGTTGGATAGCGAGTCGATACATAGGGCTCAGAGAGATAGCGACGATTGAATCACTATATTGCTTCAAAGTTCCTGTGCTGTTAAAGCTTGTATCGTAGTCTCCTAGGTAGTCTGCGCTCAGTTCAAGAGCAAACTTGTCAGAAAAGTTGTAGCCACCGTAAAGGCCACCCGCAACAGAATCATCTTCGCATTTAACGCCATCGACACAGGCACTATCTAGCCAACCCATGCCCACTTTTGCACCAACATAAGTGGTTGCAGCAATAGAAGGAGCTGCCGCTAAGCCGGAAGCTGCGACGACAGCACACATGATTTTAGAAAGTTTTTTCATAATCTTATCCTTGGATTAATTTTTATTGTTATCTGAACTGGCCTGGAAAGCGATAACTTACTGGCTAAGACACTGCGACCGTAAGTAAATCAAGGCGTTGATTCAGGTGGAGCTTTTAAGACACTACTAATATATTGTTAGTCTGATTGCGTATGATAGTCAATCAGATTGTTGGTATTCATAGTTTTCAAGGCGCTATTTATAGCTTTTTTGTTGATCAATTGTTGTCTTAAATGTTGGAAACGATGAAACCTCGTATCATTTTTGGGTGATATGAGGTTTCATCTTTTTGTGTGAACGGATTATTTGGCTACATAATCTGAGTTGTAGGGTGGAGCGGAGCTTTAGCTGTTACGGGCGTTCACCGTCTAACAAACGCTTTTCGATATCTGCAATCACTCCAGGTAAGTCGGCGATGGTATCGATCAGGTAGTGCGGGTTTGATTTGTTTAGCTTAATGCTTGCTTTTTCTCGCGCAGCTGCAAGTGTCGCTTCGTCGGCATCCACATATTCTTGGTAGGTTAAGCCTGCTTCGTTGCCTGATAGTACAAGTCCAACTGTCCACATGCCTGCGTTGTGGCCTTCATCGATACCTGGTGCCGCGTCATCTACTTTCACACACGCAGCGACGTTCGTCACACCTAGGTCAATGACGTTTTTAAGCGCCATGAATGGAGCAGGGCGACCGCCTTGCGGTAAGTCATCAGTTGCAACTACGTTGTCAGGAAGATAACCGTAAACTGCTGCAGCTGGAATCAGTACGTCCATCACCTCTCGTGGGTAACCAGAACAAGAGCCAATTTTTACGTTCTTTTCTTTTAAGTTATTCACCACTTCAATCGCGTTTAAAACTGGTGCTGCGTGGTCTGCTACTTTTGCTTTCTGAAGAGGCATGAATGCCGCGTAGATCGCATCAACGTCTTCACTGGTCATGGAGCGTCCGAATTGAGCATTCCAACGAGCGTCAACAGCTGGAATTCGACCAACCGCTTGGATGTGCTCCCATTTGCCGATACCCATAGGTTCACGCGCTTCTGCTAGGTCGATATCAAAGTCAAAACCTTGTCTGAATGCTTCTACAAAAATACTGGTTGGAGCAAATGATCCAAAATCAACGATAGTGCCTGCCCAGTCAAAGATAACCGCTTGGATAGGTGATGTTGTGTTCATAATAATGTCCTATTTTTGTGTCACTGCCAGTTCAAAAGTACTGGGGGACGAATGATTTTTTAGGTTATTGGTTGCTTGAAATTATGGCTTCAAGACATGCTTTAAAAGGAGATTCAAAGGTATTCAAAGTCTTTACAGACTTTTGCTATCGCTTTTTCAAATACAGACAGAGCGCCTTCTAGTTCGCTGCGGCTGATGATCAATGGTGGGCTCAACTGGATCACGTTACCTTGTGACACCTTAAAGCTCAGGCCATCGTTCAGACATTGGTAAAGTACGGCTTCCGCTTCATCGAACGCTCGGGTTTTGGTGATATGATCGGTGACCAACTCAACGCCCCAAAGTAGACCGATGCCGCGAACGTCGCCAATGACTGGGTACTTCTCTTTCATTTGAAGCAGGTGTTCTCGTACGAATACGCTGTCTGCTTGCACTTTTTCAAGTAGGTTTTCTTGCTCAATCACTTCCATGGTAGCCAGTGCTGCCGCGCAGCCAATAGGGCTTTTCTCATGGGTGTAATGACCAAGTGATACTTGCGCTGCCGTGTTGTATTTGTCTTTAGTGATCATGGCTGCAATTGGTACTAAGCCGCCGCCAAAACCTTTACCGATACAAAGGATGTCAGGTTCGATATCAAAAGCTTGGTGAGTGAACCATTCCCCGCTTCGACCCATGCCGTTAGGAATGTCGTCGATGATCAACATGACGTTGTGCTTATCGCAGATCTCACGGATTCGCTTCCAGTAGGCTTTGCTTGGAACTTGAACGTCTGTGTTACGCACTGCTTCGGCAATGAAGGCGCCGATACCACCTTCTTTTTCAATCACGTACTCAAGGTAATCCGCATAATGCACATCACATGCGGTCTCGTTGTTATCGCCTGAGCTAAACTCACTTAACGGAAATCTAGCGCGACGCGAAAAAGAGTCATTAAGGGGGAAAGCACCACGATAAGAAACCGCTGGTGGAATGCGTTCTACGCCAGCCATTAATGGTCCCATGCCTTCGCGGAAACAAGCTTCACCACCTACTGAAATTGCATCGAGTGACGCGCCATGGAATGAGTCCCACAATGACACTACTTTGAAATTGTTGGTGACATGTCGAGCAAGTTTTAGCGCCATGCCGATCACTGATGTGCCACCGGGAGCAAACAATACGCGATTCAAATCACCACCGCAGATCTGTGTGAGTTTCTCAGCACACTGAACCGCAGTTTGATTGGTGAAGCGACGGGGTGAAAACGGCAATGACGCCATTTGTTGAGTCACCTTATTGATGATGTGTGGGTGACCATAACCTAGCTGGTGAACATTATTGCCGTGAAAGTCCATGTACTTCTTGCCCGTCGCATCTTGAATGTAGATGCCTTCAGCGGCTGTAAGTGTGTCTAGGCAAGGCGTTGACATGGCTTGATGAAGAAACACGTCTGAGTCACGTTTTAACATCGCTTGAGTTGCATCATCGTTTAGCGACTCGTTCCATTTTTCGCGTGCTGGCGTGGTGTTCACATCGCCTTCGCTTCGAAAGTGTGTGGCCTTTAGAATCGGCTCTTGATTGGTCGTCGTCATTATTTGATGTCCCAGTACATAGCGTTTTTCACCGCGCCAATTAGGTCTTCAATGTCTGACGGGTAAACTTCACCGATGTTACCGATACGGAAGCAGTCTGCGTTTGAAACCTTGCCCGGATAAATCACAAATCTTTGCTCTTTCAAACGGTCATAGAACTCCTTGAATTGGTAATCGCTATGAGTTGGAGAGTAGAAAGAAGTAATGATAGGTGAATGAAGATCATCATTAAGCAGTGGCTCAAAGCCAAGAGAGCGCATACCTGCAACCAATGTAGTTTGGTTGGTTTGGTAGCGACTATGACGAGCTTCGATGCCGCCTTCTTGTTCCAATTCAAGTAGAGCTTGGTAGAAAGCGCGCACTGTATGAGTCGGAGAGGTGAAGCGCCATTTCCCATGGTTGCTTTCCATACAGTGCCATTGGTCAAACAAATCAAGGCTTAATGAGCGAGCTTGGCCTTTACACTTCTCGAGATCTGATTGCTTTGCAATAACAAAGCCGAACCCCGGTACGCCTTGAATACACTTGTTTGCCGAGCTGATCATGTAATCGATACCTAAGTCAGCAATATCCATAGGGATGCCACCAAAGCTCGACATCGCATCTAGAATGACGGTTTTGTTGTGCTGCTTTGCCAATTTGGCGATGTCTTCGATTGGATTCAACATACCCGTAGTGGTCTCACAATGCACAATCGCAACGTGAGTAATGTCTGAATCCATAGCCAATGCAGTCTCCATTTCGTTCAAGCCAGGCTGTGATGTTTCACCTGGGGAAACGACATGGCATGGAATGTTTAAATATTCTGCGATTTGAGCAATCCGAGCCCCATACGCACCGTTGTCAACAACAAGAAGCTTACCGCTTTTAGAGATAACGCTACCGATTGTTGCTTCAACTGAAGCGGTGCCGCTACCTTGCATTAGTACGCTCGTGTAACCCGTTTGCTTAGTCGCCAAAGTCACTAGCTTGCTACGAATCACTTCAACAACGTCTTTGTTGTATTCATCATCCCACGTACACCAATCTTTTAGCATCGCTTGGCGAACGGTTTCAGAAGTAGATAGAGGACCCGGTGTCAGTAGTAGGTATTCGTTTCTCATGTTCAATTCTCGTGATTCATATTTTGGACTATACCAATATTTACGGTTACTTTAACAACCAATTTAAACGGTCGTAAATAGCCCAAACGTTATTTTCACAAAAGCTTCATATTCAAATTTGTCACTGGTGCTGATCAATTTTCCGATCTTTAAACTGCCATTTTTTGTTCATTTAATCGTCATAAAAGCCAGTTAGCTTAATACTCGAAATCTGGTACATACCAATGCAAAGGTGTGTGTTAACAACCTAAATGAATTTATGGACATAGAAGCCTCTTGATGGGGCTTCTAGCTTCTAACCTTGGCATCGGGCCTGACTGGAGAAAATGATGAAAAACCGTTTTATGAAAGGATCACTTGCAGCGTTAGTAACTCTACTCGCTGGTAATGCTTATGCAGCACAGGAAGTGACGGTTTACACCGCTTTTGAAACTGACATTTTAGCGAAATACAAGAACGCATTTGAAAGTGAAAACCCAGACATCAACATCAAGTGGGTACGTGATTCAACTGGGATTATGACGGCAAAATTATTGGCCGAAAAAAACAACCCGCGTGCAGAGGTAGTTTGGGGACTTGCTGGTTCTTCAATGGCACTGCTTAAAGAAGAGGGCATCCTGAAACCTTATACGCCTCAAGGTGTAGAAGCATTACGCGCTAACCTTAACGACCCACAGTCTACTCAAGCTTGGTACGGTAATGATGCATTCTTCAATGCAGTTTGTTTCAACGAAGTGGTCGCTAAGCAATTGAACCTACCGGCACCTAAGTCTTGGGATGACCTAACGAAACCTATCTACAAGGGCCACATTGCTATGCCAAACCCAGCATCTTCTGGTACGGGCTACATGCAGGTTTCGGCTTGGTTACAAAACATGGGTGAAGACCAAGGTTGGAACTACATGCAGAAGCTAGATCAAAACATTGCTCACTACACGCACTCAGGTTCGAAGCCATGTGTTCAAGCGGGTATGGGTGAAGTGGCTATCGGAATCTCTATGGCGAGTCGTGGTGCGAAGCTGAAAACTCAAGGCGCGCCACTTTCTGTGATTACACCGGAAGGTATCGGTTGGGAATCTGAAGCGGTAGGTCTTGTTAAGCCTTCAGATGCTGCACAACGTGTTATCGATTGGTCTATCTCTAAAGCAGCGAATGAACTTTACATCGAAATGTACCCAGTTGTTGGTCACCAAGATGTGACAGGCAAAGCAGAGAACTTCCCTAATGTAGAAAAGAACATGGCAAAAATGGACTTCGCTCGCATGGGCAGTGAACGTGCAGACGTTCTTAAAACATGGTCTGACAAGTTTGACGCTAAATCAGAGCCAAAATCTTAATCTGACGACCTATTCAGTTACTTAACTATTTAGTTCATTAGAAGTTAGAAATCAGTAAAGGAAGGCTTCGGTCTTCCTTTTTTAGTTTTACGCCTTTAGGTTTTAAGTAAGGTACAACAAATGACAAAGCACTACTCATATTGGTTCAAGCAAGCATTGGAACAGGAATTTGGCAGCATCAATGCTGGGCTAGAATCCGCTAAACCGCTTCAAAAAGACGTTAACTGTGATATCGCCATTGTCGGTGGTGGTTACACCGGTTTATGGACAGCGATTTTAATCAAACAACAACAGCCTCAAAAGCACGTTGTGGTGATTGAAAAAGGTTTGTGTGGCAGCGGTGCTTCTGGCGCCAACGGCGGTTGCATGCTGACGTGGTCAACTAAGTATCCGACGCTGAAAAAGCTCTACGGAAAAGCACAAGCGAAATGGTTGGTTAAGGAATCGGAAAAGGTTATATACGAGATCGAAGATTTCTGTAACGAACACAACATTGATGCGCACCTGTATCGCAGCGGTACTTATTACACGGCGACCAATGAAGCTCAAAAGGGCGGAATGAAGCCTGTGATTAATGAGTTGGTCAAGCAGGGTATCAATAGCTGGAAGAAGTGTGATAAGTCTTTGGCTGATAAAGCGGGGTCGGATCGCCACATTGAAGGTTACTACTCAGAAGCTGCGGGTAGCGTTCAGCCAGCTTTATTGGCGAGAGGCTTGCGCCGCGTTGCGATCGAATTGGGGATCGAAATTTACGAAAATACAGAGATGACTTCTCTTGATTACGGCTCACCAGCTCGCGTCCAAACTAAGGAAGGGACGATAACTTCCGATAAAGTGATCTTAGCGCTCAATGCATGGATGCTCGATCACTTTAAAGAGTTCAAACGCAGCATTGTGGTTGTCTCGTCTGACATGGTAGTGACCAAGCCTATTCCAGAAAAACTCAGGCAGTTTGGTCCCGAAAAAGGAGCGGCGATAGTGGACTCACGCATCTTTGTTCATTACTACCGTGACACTGAAGATGGACGACTCATGTTGGGCAAAGGCGGCAATAAATTCTCGTTTGCAAATCAGGTTGAAAGCATGTTCAACCAAACGACTAACTACCTGCCGATCCTCAATCAATCTTTCCAGAAATTGTTCCCTAAACTGGAACAGAATGAATTCGATTACAACTGGTCGGGCGGTTCAGACCGATCCGTCACAGGATTGCCATTTTTCGGTAATCTAAAAGGCCAAAACAACATCTATTATGGCCTCGGTTACTCAGGTAATGGTGTGGCTCAAACTCGCATGGGAGGCAAAATTTTGTCTTCAATGGTGTTAGGAGATGATAACGAATGGACACGTAGTGGCTTAACTAGCGGTCCACGAGGCTATTTCCCACCAGAGCCATTCCGTTGGGTTGGGGCAATGATGGTTAGAGATGCTGTTCGAAGAAAAGAGAACGCGGAAGACTCTGGCAACACGCCATTGTGGCTGGATAAACAATTGGCAAAGCTCGCGGGTGCGGCAGGTAAAGCCGACAAGGTTGAATCATAAATTAATCTAGCGTTTAAATTAGAGGTTTACATTAAGGCTCTCAGTGACTTATGGGCTAGTTATTGAGGGCTTTCTGAATTAACTTTCAAAGCTGAACGAGTAGCAATCTTTAATGCTTATTATTTCTGCAATGTAACTGTCATTTAGCTTCTATAAATTTGTCACTCAACTGCAATGTTCAAAGTTTAAATTTGGTATATACCATTTAAAGAGTGCTGTAGTATGAGCAACCAAACTTATTTGAATATTGAAAACGTTGTAAAGCAATTTGGCCAATTTACAGCGTTAAAAGACATCTCCCTATCGATAGACAAAGGCGAGTTCGTCTGCTTCCTTGGCCCCTCTGGCTGTGGAAAAACCACCTTATTACGTGCGATTGCAGGACTGGATTTACCGACCTCAGGCTCAATTGAGCAGAATGGAGCGGATACGACCTTCTTGCCACCAGAAAAGCGTGACTTTGGCATCGTGTTCCAGTCTTATGCTTTGTTTCCAAATCTCACCGTTGAAGAAAACATCGCGATTGGGTTGAAGAACCAAGGGATGTCGACCAAAGAAGCTCTTGAGACGGTTGAGTCTTGGTTAGAAACCATTAGCTTACCAACATCTGGCCAAAAGTATCCGAATCAACTGTCTGGCGGACAACAGCAGCGTGTTGCTTTGGCTCGCGCATTGGCTCTTTCTCCAGGCTTGTTGTTACTGGATGAGCCGCTTTCTGCGTTGGATGCGAAGGTAAGAACACACCTGCGTGACGAGATTTGCCAACTGCAACGCAAGCTGGGGATCACCACTATTATGGTGACGCACGATCAAGATGAAGCCTTGACGATGGCAGACCGAATTGTGGTGATGAACCATGGTGTCATTGAGCAAGTAGGTGCCCCACAAGAGATCTACCAAAAACCAGTCAGTCGTTTTGTCGCTGAGTTTGTTGGCAGCATGAACTTCATTCAAGCTTCTGTTGCTGTGCAAGGCAAGGTGCGTATTGCTGAGTCGATGCTACCGTTACCTCGCTTAGACAATCTCACGCCAAAACTTGGTGAGGTTTTTGATATTGCCGTTCGTCCAGAGCAAATCCAATTTGTTGATCGTTTTAGTGAATCCTTACCCGTGAGAATCGTATCAAGCGAGTTCCTCGGGGCGTTTTATCGTGTTGAGTGTCAATTGCAACATGACTCAACGGCGAAAGAGATCATCGTTGATGTATCAGTTAAAGAGTTCAATCGATTGAAACTGCGTCGCAGTGATATTCGTTACGTAGCATTTGATCAAGAAGGTCTTAGAGCTTACTCATCGAAAAGCCTGCAAGTGATGAAAGACGAGGCGGCGTAAATAATCATGGAATCGACTCAAATGATGCAATCTAAGCTGCTAGTTCAACGACGAATACAGCCTTTTCTGGCTCGGTTAAGCAAAGACAACGTAATTCTATTTGGTCTGCTGGCCTTTTTGTCTGTGGTCATGACGCTATTCATTCTGATGCCACTGTGGGCAATGTTGAAAAAGAGTGTTCAGAACGCAGACGGTGAATTTGTAGGATTACAGAATTTCGCAACATATTTTGCTTCGCAGAGCCTTTGGCAGTCGGTAGGAAATACGTTCTCGCTTGGGTTGTTAGTGACCGTTGTCGTGGGGGTACTAGCTTTTGGTTATGCCTATGCGTTGACTCGTTCATGCATGCCTTTCAAGGGGCTTTTTCAGGTGTTGGGTTCAGCGCCGATTCTTGCTCCGTCGTTGCTTCCTGCTATCAGTTTGATCTTCTTATTTGGTAATCAAGGTATCGCAAAAGAAGTCTTGGGTGGCAACTCGGTTTATGGCTTGATTGGTATCTCACTGGGCCTGATATTCTGGACGTTTCCACACGCCTTAATGATTTTAACTACTTCATTGAGAACCTCTGACGCTCGTCTTTATGAGGCGGCACGTGCACTCAATACTTCATCGCTAAAAACCTTCTTCATGGTGACGTTACCTGCGGCAAAATACGGTTTGATAAGTACCTTGATCGTTGTATTTACGCTGGTGGTTTGTGATTTTGGTGTGCCAAAGGTGATCGGTGGTAGCTACAACGTTCTGTCTACCGATATCTTTAAGCAGGTAGTAGGGCAACAGAATTTCTCTATGGGCGCGGTGACTAGCATCCTATTGCTATTGCCTGCGTTGCTTGCGTTTACCGTTGACCGCTGGGTTCAAAAGAAACAAAAGAGCTTGTTTGATACTCGCTCCGTCGCTTACCAACCAGAGCCAAACACTCTACGTGATGGCGTGTGTTTACTCTATTGCACCGTAATTTCAGTGGCTGTTGTTATCGTGCTAGGCATGGCGATATACGGATCTATGGTCACTTTCTGGCCTTGGAATAAAACGCTAACGCTAAATAACTATAACTTCGCAGAGATGAGTACTTATGGTTGGACGCCATTTTTCAACTCTTTAACCCTCGGCGCTTGGACTGCGATTATCGGTACCGTATTGATTTTCTTGGGTGCTTATTGCATTGAGAAAGGCCGCGCTTTCGGTCCTGTTCGTCAAGCAATGCAAATGCTCAGTGTGGTACCGATGGCGGTTCCGGGTATGGTGTTGGGTTTGGGATATATCTTCTACTTCAATGACTTGAGTAACCCACTCAACTTCTTGTATGGCACGATGGCGTTCTTGGTGATTAATACGGTGGTTCACTACTACACAGTCGGCCACATGACAGCGTTAACCGCATTAAAACAGCTGCCTGAGGAAATAGAAGCGACGGCGGCGTCGGTTAACCTACCGCAATACAAGCTGTTCTTTAAAGTGACGGTGCCGGTTTGTTTGCCTGCGATTTTAGATATTGCGACATACCTGTTTATTAATGCACTTACCACGACATCTGCGGTAGTATTCTTGTATTCTACCGATACGATACCTGCGTCAGTTTCAGTACTGAATATGGATGATGCGGGACAAACGGGTGCAGCAGCTGCCATGGCGGTGATGATCATGATATCGGCAGCGAGCGCGAAGTTGATTCATATGTTAATCAACAAGTTATTCGAGAAGCGCACCCAGGCTTGGCGTAAACGCTAAAGAACTATTTTATATTGCAGTTGGCCAAGGAGTGGCTGACGACAAGAACAAGAATGAAAGGAAATGAAGTGCAGTACGTAAAAATCAAAGATGTCATCGTAGAGCAGATAGAGTCGGGGATGTTAACACCACGACAGAAACTGCCTGCGGAACGTAAGCTGGCTGAATCGTTTGATACGACTCGAGTTACCTTACGTGAAGCCTTGTCTTTACTTGAAGCGGAAGGGCGCATTTATCGAGAAGACCGACGTGGTTGGTTTATCTCTCCCGAGCCGCTTCGTTATGATCCAACACAAACGCTGAACTTCACCAATATGGCTCTGTCGCAGAACCGTAAGCCGAAAACAGAATTAGTGGCAGCGAAAGGCATGTTAGCAACCAAGGAAGCAACTAAGCTTCTTGAGCTGCAACCTTTTTCGGATGTTTATCGAGTAGACAGAGTTCGTTATCTTGAAGACAGACCCGTTGTGTATGTGACCAACTACATTCGACCTGAGCTGTTCCCTAACTTGCTTGACTACGACTTGTCTAAGTCGTTGACGGACATCTACCGAGAACACTTTGGTGTGGTGTATCAGAAGATTCGCTACCGAGTGAGCACAACGTCTTTGCTTGGCGAAACCGCGCAAGCTCTGCGTGCGACTTCTGGTTCTCCGGCTATGGTGGTTGAGCGTGTTAATTACAATCAAGACGGTGATTTGATTGATTGCGATATTGAATATTGGCGTCATGACGCGATCAGTATCGAGTCGATAGCGCAGTTAGAGCGTTAGTCGAACGTTAGAACATCGGCACACCTCGCTTTGGGGTTTTGCCCAACTGGAATGATCAAAGGTCTCTTATCTGGAGGCCTTTTTTATCCCCTGTTTTCAGCGACTGCTTTTATTAGTCAATAATTTAGGAATGAAATGGAATTCTCTGCCACTGTCATCGTGATCATTTCGGCTTTGCTTCATGCGGTTTGGAACGTTTTAGGTAAATCTAATCAAGGTTCGGGCTCGTCTTTCTTCTTGGCCTCTGGTTTTACCGCTGCCGCGATATTGACGCCTTACTTGATCTGGTATGTACACAGTGTTGGCCTGTCAAATATCTCAATTCCATTTTGGCAATTGGTTTTCTTGAGCGGGATTTGCCAAATCATCTATTTGATCGGCTTGGGCGCAGCCTATAAACAGGCTGATATCGGCGTGATTTACCCAATGGCCCGAGCTCTTCCGGTTCTAATGGTTGGCTTGGGTACTGTGTTGATTGGTTATGAACTGTCGTCTAATCAATGGATTGGGTTCACCTTGATTACCTTGGGTTGTTTGTTTGTCCCGTTGAAGCAATTCTCTGAGTTGAGGCTTAAGGCCTACCTAAACCTTGGCGTGTTGTGGGCGCTCATCGCCGCAATAGGTACCACGGGTTATTCGATTATTGATAAAGAGGCACTTCTATTATTGGAGCCTCTAAGCACACTTAGTACCACAAACAAGCACACCGCGATTTTCTACCTAGGCATTCAGTTTTGGGCGATTGTGATTCCGCTGAGTGTTTGGTTATTCGTAACCAACCAAAGAATCGAATTTCATAATGCTTGGATACTGCGAAAGAAAGCCACAGTGGCCGGCATCATGATGGCTTCGACTTATGGTTTGGTGTTGTTTGCGATGACCATGACAGAGAACGTCAGCTTGGTTGTTGCTCTTAGGCAAGTAAGTATCATCTTCGGCGTAGTGATGGGGATCTACTTTTTAAAGGAAAAGTGGCACGTTACACGTGGTGTAGGCGTCGTTTTTATCATTGCTGGCTTAGTTATCTCACTGACTTAAAAAGAAATTAAACTCTACCTCCAACCTATAATGTGACTTTTCAGTCGCATTTTTCTTATTGATAGCAAACGTTTTACTAATGTTAAAGATGTGATCCTTCTCATAGACAAGGTTGTAAAGTTACCGGTAACATTCATCTCAACGTTACCGGTAACATATAATAACAAGCCGGACTCTGTGAAACTCATAAGGATACCCAAATGAAAGCTCTGACTAAAACGCTGATTGCCGCTTCCCTCACTGGTCTATTTGCTACTTCAGCAATGGCTGCAGACTTTAAACTTAAGATTCAATCTTCAGATCCATCTGGTGATTTGAACTTCAAGGTTCAGCAGAAGTGGGCCGAGCGCGTAGAAACGATGTCTAACGGACGTATCGACATCGATCTACTTCCTGTTGGTGCTGTGGTTAAGCACACAGAAACGCTAGGCGCGATCAAAATGGGTATCTTAGATGGCCACATCACTGCAACAGGTTACTTCTCTGGTAAAGATCCAGCATTCGGCCTAATCGGTAACATGGTTGGCGCATGGTCAGACACAACGCAACTGCTTCAGTACATGAACTACGGCGGCGGTAACGAGCTAATGACTGAACTGTATAAGCCTTACGGTGTTCAGTTCGTTGGTGCTTCTACTACGGGTGTTGAGTCTTTCATTTCTAAAAAACCAATTGATGGTGTCGCGGATCTTAAAGGTCTTAAACTGCGTGCACCTGAAGGCCTAGTACAACAAGTATTTGCAGCTGCGGGTGCGACTCCAGTAAACCTGCCGGGTTCTGAAGTATTTACTGGCCTGAGCAAAGGCGTAATTGATGCCGCGGACTACACAGTATTTTCAACAAACCAAAAAGCGGGCATGAACGACATTGCTACCCACCCAGTTCAACCGGGCTTCCACTCACTGCCGCTTATCGATATATCTATTTCTCAGAAGAAATGGGACAAGATGCCAGCTGATCTACAAACAATGCTGCAAACATCAGTGCGTGACTTCTCTTACGACATGACGACTCAGCTGAAAATGGCTGACCAAGCGGCACTTAAAGAAGCTCAAGCGAACCCAGAAATCACTATCCACGACTGGTCTCAAGAAGAACGTAAAAAGTTCCGTGAAATCGCGAAAGGTCAATGGAAAGTATTTGCAGAGCGTTCTGATAACGCAGGAAAAGTTTACACCTCAGTGACTGTGTTCCTAGAAGAAAACGGCTTACTGTAATTCAAACTTAGTTTACTGACGGGGGAGGGCACTGCTCTCCCGTATTCTCCCAGGAAATTTGGCTCATGACCGATAAAATCCCCCACGCCCCAGCTGAAAACGACGAGCAACCAAGAAATGCGCTTGATCGTTTTGTTATAAAGTTCAGTAATCTCGTTAGCTGGTTGTTTATTTTTACTGTATTGATTTCATTTTATGAAGTTGTGATGCGTTACGCATTCGATGCCCCGACCACATGGGTACATGAAACAGCTTCTTTCATCGGCGGTTCTTTATTCATTATTGGTGGTATCTACGCGTTTGCTGCGAATAAGCACGTGCGTGTGGTTCTTATTTACGACTCAGTGTCTAACCAAGCACGTAAATATCTTAATCTTGTTCACCACATTGTGGGTTTGGCCTTTGCTGGCATGCTCGCTTATGCGGCTTACTTCACCGCAGAGGAAGCATGGTTTGCACCATGGGGTGAATTCCGCCTTGAAACATCAGGTTCAGTGTTAAACGCGCCTTATCCTGCATTGCTTAAAGGTCTGATCTTTGTCGTTTTGTGTGTTCTTGTTGTCCAGTTTGTATTGCACCTAATCCAAGAGTTGATGGGTCTAAGGAAGAATGACGATGTTTGATTTATCTTCTATTGGTATCGCATGGGGCAGCTTGCTCATGCTGGTTATGATGATTGGCTTGCTACTCACTGGTATGCAGCTGGCCTTCGTAACAGGCTTTGTCGCGATATTCTTTACTCTATGTTGGTTTGGTCCTGATGCCCTGCCATTGATCGCAAGCCGTACCTACAGCTTTGCTTCTGGTTATGTTTTCCTCGCCGTTCCCATGTTCGTATTGATGGCGGCTTTATTAGACCGTTCGGGTATCGCGCGTGATCTGTTTGATGCCATGAAATCCGTTGGCCGCAAGGTTCGTGGTGGCGTTGCAGTACAGACGTTATTGGTAGCCGTGTTATTGGCTTCTATGTCGGGCGTTATCGGTGGTGAAACGGTACTACTAGGTATTCTTGCACTACCACAAATGCTTCGTTTGGGTTATGACCGAAAGCTTGCTATCGGTACAACTTGTGCGGGTGGTGCACTAGGCACCATGCTTCCACCAAGTATTGTACTTATCATTTACGGCATGACAGCCAGCGTATCGATTGGCGACTTGTTCAAAGCGTCTTTCTTGCCAGCGTTTATCCTGGCGGGCTGTTACATCGGCTACGTATTGATTCGCTGTAAGCTGAACCCTTCCCTTGCGCCAATTCCAAGTGATGATGAGACAGAAGAAGACATTGCAAATCAGCCTAGTTACTTCAAGGCTCTGTTCTTCCCACTGCTCTCTGTAGCAACGGTGTTGGGCAGTATCTACACAGGTATCGCTTCAGTAACAGAAGCTTCTGCCTTGGGCGTGGTTGGTATCATGATCAGTGCGCTAATCCGTGGTGAACTGAACTTCAGTATGTTGAAAGAGAGTGCCATCGCAACCATGCGTACCTGCGGCATGATCATGTGGATCGGTATCGGTGCAAGTGCATTGGTTGGTATCTACAACCTAATGGGCGGTATTGATTTTGTTGAAGAAACCATCCTTGCTCTCAGTGGCGGTAATGCGACAGTAACGCTGCTAATCATGATGGCTATCCTGTTGGTACTTGGTATGTTCCTTGACTGGGTAGGTGTAGCACTTTTAACAATGCCAATCTTCGTTCCAATCATCACTGGCCTTGGCTTCGACCCCGTTTGGTTCGGTGTTGTGTTCTGTCTAAACATGCAGGTGTCGTTCTTATCGCCACCGTTTGGTCCTGCGGCTTTCTACCTAAAATCGGTAGCACCAAAAGACATCAGTTTGGGTGAGATTTTCTCTTCACTACTGCCGTTCATTGCACTTCAAGTACTGGTTCTGGCACTGGTTATTATCTTCCCTCAGCTTGCGCTTTGGTGGCAATAACAGCGAAGGTTCCAGAGCGAATCTAATGTTCAGGAACCGATCATCAGCAACACAAGTTTAACTATTAGATTCGATTGTCAGCCCCTGTTTTGGTTGGGGCTTAGGGAAGGCTTGCCTTATGAAAAGCAAAAAAATACTCGTGATGGGCGTATCTGGATGCGGAAAAAGCCTAATTGGTAGCCGTATCGCACAGGCTTTAGAGCTTCAATTCTTTGATGGCGATGACTTCCATCCGCAAAGCAATGTAGAAAAAATGCGTCAAGGTATTCCGCTGACTGACGAAGATCGTCAAGGATGGCTAGAAACACTCAACAAGCAATACATTGAGCAGCCAAGTGCTGTGATTGCATGTTCTGCATTGAAACCTCAATATCGCGACATTCTACGGAAGAACAATGAAGGTTTAGTTATCGTGTACCTACAAGGTAGCTTCGACACCATTTGGAACCGCCACAAAGCGCGCGAGAACCATTACTTCAATGGTCAAGAAATGTTGAAAAGCCAGTTCGCAACCTTGGTTGAACCGAATGAAGCCGATGCGTTGTTTGTTGATATCTCACAAGATGTCGAACAGGTAGTAGAAAGCGCACTCAAACAAATTAAGCAGATAGGCTAAACCATGACTCAGTTAAAAAACGACATCGCGATGATTGGTTTAGGAGTGATGGGCAAAAGCCTAGCACTCAACCTACTGGATAACGGCTTTAACGTTGCTGGCTTTGACTTGAATACAGACAACATTGATCGCGCCAGTTCAGAAGCAAAGCTGCTTAATGAATCGTTTACTGGTAAAGGTAAGTTCACACAAGGGGCTAGCCTTGAGCATGTGCTGCAAGGGCTAGCTAAGCCGCGTGTAATCGCGTTGTCGGTTCCTGCTGGAAAACCTGTCGATATCGTCGTGAATAGCTTGCTTGATGCTGGCTTAGAAAAGGATGACATTGTTATCGATACAGGCAACAGCCTTTGGACAGATACCGAAGCACGCGAAGTGAACTACAAAGGCAAGCTTCGTTTCTTTAGCACCGCTGTTTCTGGTGGAGAAGAAGGGGCTCGTGTTGGCCCTGCGCTCATGGCGAGTGGCGACCAATCGGCTTGGCAATATGTGAAACCAATGTGGGAAGCGATTGCTGCAAAAGTGGATGCTAATGGACTACCTGTTGGTCAGTTTGAAGCGGGTGAAGCGTGCGCGGCGTATGTTGGTCCTTCTGGTACAGGGCACTATGTAAAAATGGTACACAATGGTATTGAATATGCCGACATGCAGCTAATTTGTGAAGTTTACCAGTTCATGCGTGATGTGCTTGATATGCCAGCTCAAGAGATTGGACAAGTCTTTGAGCAATGGAACAATGGTGTACTTAATAGTTACCTGATGGAAATCAGTGCCGATATTCTTCAACAAGAAGATGTTGTAACGGGTAAGCCGTTCGTTGAGGTTGTGCTTGATAAAGCAGGGCAGAAAGGCACGGGTTTGTGGACAGCAGTTAACAGCCTTCAAGAAGGGTGTCCAACCCCAACCATTGCACAGGCGGTTTATGCACGAGCGATGAGCGGTCAAAAATCACAACGTATTCAAGGTAGTCAGCTTCTAAAGGGCAATATTGCTGATGCTAGCCAGTTGGATAAAACAGAGGTTATTTCTGAGCTTCACGATGCTCTATACTGCGCCAAGTTGTCTGTTTACGCGCAAGGCTTTGATTTACTGAAAACAGCGTCAGACAAAGAGGGGTGGAATCTCGATTTCACTCAAATTGCTAAGATTTGGCGAGCGGGTTGTATTATTCGTGCAGCATTCTTACAAGGTATTACATCGGCTTATCAACAAAATGGTGAGCTGGCGAACCTGTTGTTTGATGAGGCTTTCATCAAACAAGTGGAAGAGCGTGAGCTTGCTTGGCGCATCGCGGTAGCGAACTCAGCTCTGTATGGTGTGCCGATGCCGGGAATCAGCTCTGCTCTGAGTTACTTCGATTCATTACGTTGTGAGGTGTTGCCTGCAAATCTGCTGCAAGCGCAACGTGACTATTTTGGTTCTCATACTTATTCGCGAGTCGATAGAGATGAAGCAGAAAAGTTTCACGTGACTTGGAGTCAGTCTCCAAGAACTGAAGTAAAAGTGAACGCTTAAACAATCGATAACGCCCTCAAATAAGAGGGCGTTATTTTTATTCGTTTTAAACCAAAACAAACATGTCGAACAAATCTATTAACTACTGACGCCACCATAACGTATGACCATCATCTCAACATGACTATCATAGGTTGCGCACCTTTGGTTGTGGGGATTATAGATTCCCTTGATTACTTCATGGTTGTTATAGAAAAGTTTTCCCCAAATTGAAAAGATGTTTAATGATTTCGATTATTACAATAATGCTGGAATAGAAATGCGCTCAATTCCTTCGCGTTATGGTTATGACGGAACTGTTTTATCTCAAAAGGTCATTCCTTTTCCGAACTTGTTTACTGGCGCACATTACTTCCCCTCAATTTATGAATACTTACCCGTAGAGTCTTTGAAAGCGGCAAGTGCTGTAGTTCAAGAGAATATCAAAATAATATATAGTAAATTTGCAAATTGTAGTGAGGTTGTAATGAATGTAATGCTATTTAGTAACGGTAAGTTACCAGGTGACACATCACTTTTAGAGTATGGTAAAGAGTGGATTCGTCCAATGATGGAAAAAACTCAGCCTAAAAAAATGTTGTTTATTCCATTCGCAATGATTCGAGGGCAATACTCAGATCGCACGCAACAATTGCAGCAAGTGTTCGATGAATATGATTGCGAAGTGGTGAGTATTCATGAAGCCGAAGACCCAGTGCAAGCCTTGAAAGAGGTTGATGGTATCATCATTAGTGGCGGTAATACGTGGGTGCTTAACCGTATGCTTCACGACCTAGGCTTGGTAACACCGATGCGTGATGCTGTGATCAACAAAGGTAAGCTGTTTATTGGTTGGAGTGCGGGAACAAATGTCGCAACCCCAACGATCCGTACCACTAATGACATGCCAATTGTCAGTGCTGCTATCTTGCCTGCGCTTAATTTTGTGCCATTTCAGATCAACCCTCACTATATAGAAGCATCCATTTCTGGGCATATGGGCGAAACACGTGATGAACGTATTGAAGAGTTCTTGTGTATGAACCCAAGTGAAGTCGTTGTTGGTATCCCTGAAGGGACGATGCTGCAAGTGTGTGAAGGAAAATTAACGTACCACACCGCGACAGGCAAGCCAATGAAGCTCTTTAAGCATGGTCAACTTGCTGAAACGTTCACGGCGGACAGCGATCTTGCATTCTTGATGGACATCGGTTGCTAGGTAACGAATAGAGACAGGCTACTGCCTCTTTAATAGGGGTAGGCTATGTACGCAACTGCAATGGGTTAAGATAAACCCCAATCTTGATCATCTTAGGTTGGGGTTTTTAATACGTAATATACACATCAAGTGTAAGTTGAGAACTTATTGAACATCGTCTTCGAAAAGAAGTATTGTTAGTTTTATTAGTGGTAAAGCGACGTGTGTGTTTATGATCTGATATCAAGTTTTAGGTGTTTAGTTCTTCTAAAGTAGTCGAAATTCGTTACTATGTTACCAGTAACATTAATCGTAACCATGATGCTGTCAGTATGCTAAGTAAGAAAAAACGCCCCACATTACAAGATGTTGCCAACCTAGTTGGTGTCACCAAAATGACCGTCAGTCGCTGTCTAAGAGACTCTTCACAGGTATCAGAAGCACTGCGAGATAAGATCAGCGCTGCAGTAGACGAGTTAGGTTACATCCCTAATCGTGCGCCAGACATTCTTTCTAACGCAAAAAGTAATGCTATCGGTGTTCTTGTTCCCTCGTTAACTAACCAAGTTTTCGCCGAAGTTATCCGTGGCATTGAACAAGTTACCGCGCCTGCGGGCTACCAAACCATGATTGCCCACTATGGCTATAGCGCTGAACTGGAAGAGCAGAGCATCGCTTCACTGCTTTCTTACAACGTTGATGCGATTATCCTTTCAGAAAACGTGCACACTGATAGAGCGCGTAAAATGCTGCAGACTGTTTCTATTCCTGTGATTGAAATTATGGATTCGGTGTCTCCCCGTATTGAACAAGCAGTGGGCTTTGATAACTTCGAAGCGGCTAGAGCGATGACCAAAACTATGCTCGACCGAGGGCGCACCAATATCGCTTATTTAGCTGCTCGAATGGATGAGCGTACTCGCTTGAAAATGGCGGGCTACGAGCATGCAATGCAAGAAGCCGACAAAACACCAGTAACGCTGCAAACGGAAGACGCTTCCTCGTTTACTCTTGGTGCTAAACTGATTGGTGAGCTACTTGAGAAACACCCACAAGTGAATGGCATTTTCTGTACTAACGATGATTTAGCGATTGGTGCTTTTTACGAGTGTGTACGACGTGGTATTCAAGTACCCGAGCAGATGGCGATTGCAGGTTTCCACGGACACGACATCACAGTGGCGATGACGCCTCGTTTAGCGACTGTAGTAACACCAAGGGAGCAGATTGGTAAAGTCGCTGCACAGCAAGTTGTAGCGCGTTTACAAGGCAACAAAGAATGGGTGGCGAAGCTGGATCTCGGTTACGAGATTGAAGTGGGTGAGAGTATCTAATTTTACATGTCAGCTTTGCTCTTCATTGGATTCAAACTAAAACGCCCTTAGCGATACGAATTTCGTTAAGGGCGTTTTCAATTTGTCTTTCTCTGCTTTTAGGAACAAGGCTTTTGTAGCAAGGATCTTTAACCCACTAAAGCTTGAGCATCTTGTTGCTTCAACACTTTGTGGCCGTCTTCAGTGACGCCACGCTTCCAATAACTGCTGATGTAGATGTTCTCTTTCGCGACTTGTTTTTCGTTTCGGAAGTATTGTCTCAGCTCGCGCATGCTTTCAAACTCACACGCTGTCCAAATTGAAACCTGACCGTCTAACCATTCTAAATTGCGAACCGTTTGTGAAAGTGTTTCTTCAGTTTCATCTTCAATTAACCAAATGACTTTTATACCTTGAGGTGCTTCAAGCGTTTGTTTATCTGCTGCTGAGTTGATCTGGATGACGGCATGGCCTACGGCGTGTTCTGGAAGCGATTTTACTTTTGCAGAGAGCGCAGGTAGGGATGTCATGTCTGCAACTAAGAAGAACCAGTCTGACTCAAGGTTAAGTCCTTGAATTAAACCTGGGCCAGCCACTGAAACTGTGTCACCCACTTTCGCGTTCATTGCCCACCGTGCTGCAAAACCACACTGCAAATCTGTAGTGATGTGGCGAACGAAATCAACCTCAATCCAGTTTTCTACAGGGTTGTACTGACGAATGGTGTAAGTGCGCATGGTTGGGCGCTGACCATCATTGAGTTGGCTTAAATCAGCTGTGCCGAGTGGCGAGAATAAAAGCTTGATGTAGCCGCCGGCACATTCGGTTGGATACTTACTTAATCCTTCACCGCTAAGCGTTATACGCTGCATGTTCGGTGTAATGGTTGAGGTTTGAGTAACAGTTAATGTGATAGGGCTAGGCTTGCTCATATAAGGCTCTCTTAGATTTTGATTTTCACATCATAATCCTGAACATGAAAACACTCAATAATAATAGTTATCATTTACTGTAATTTACACAGACGCAACGTAACTTGAATCACCTATCTATTTAGCCTGGCTCCATACCAACCAAAAAAGCCCTTTAGGAAACTAAAGGGCTTGAAGTGTTAGCGCTATTTAACGTGAGCAGAATTAGCTGTTTGCTTGCTCTAGTTCAATCGTCTCATCTGCGGCTTTCGCTGCGTCTAGCATCTTACGAATAATGAACGATGCTGCCATTGCGATACCCACCATTACAACCGCTAGAACAGTCAGCATTTGGAAGTAATCACCGTAAACCGTTTGAACGATCTCTTGTGTGATCTCTTGGCCTTTCTCAAGTGCAATAGACGTTGAGAATACAGCACCAACAATGCCTGACATTGCGATTGCTACAGAGAATAAGCTCACTGAGAAGTTCTCGATGTGCTTAGGTGCAACAGACAGAATGAAGGCTACAACCATAGAACCAACAATAACTTCACCAAATGCTAGGAAGAAGTGGATTGCTAAGAACACTTCAGGGCGAATCAGAATATCTTCACCTACGGTCGTTACTGCCATCGTTAAGATACCGAAAGCGATCGCCGTCAGAATGAAAGAGAAACCTACTTTGGTTGCGGTAGAGAAGTGAATGTTTTTCTTTTCTAACTTAGAGAAGATACCCGTAATAATAGGGCCTGCAACCATACACCAAAGTGGGTTCATTGCCATTGAAGCTTCTGGGGCTACAGGGATGAAACCTAATAGATCGCCACGCATTGTGTTGATCGCTACCATTGTCATCGACGTCATCATTTGGCCGTAGTAGACGAAGAAACATGTTGTCAGGAATGTGATGATTAAGATCGTACCCATCTTCAGCATGTCTGACTTCTTCGATTTCATCATCAAAGAGACAAAGTAGACGATCGCTGCACCACCAATTGCGTAAACAATGTTCTGGCCGATATCCATGTTAGAAAACATGAAGAATACCAAGCCAATCATCGCAGCAGAAAGACCAAGGAACGCAGCCCAGTTTTTAGTGCTTACTGGTTGTTGATCGATTTCAGCACTTGCTTCAACAAGGCCCTTGCGAACAAAGAGCATCATCAGAAGTGCAGCACCGGCTAGAACACCTGAAAGAAGAAAGCCACCGTGGAAACCGACAACCAGCACTAGCATTGGGAACAGGTATTGACCTAATAGAGCACCAATATTGTTTACTGAGTAGTTAATTGGGTAGCAATTTTCGAAATCTTCTTGAGTTTTGAACGTGCGTTTGTAAAGACTAGGGTAAGAAGGGGACATCAAACCACGCGCATAACTCGCTAAAGCAATACCACATAAAGCCATTGGAACATGAGTCGCTGCGGCACCTAGTACCAGTAGACCGTAACCACTTGCGAATCCGAGAAAGGCAATGGTCAATGATCGGTATGCGCCTAAAAATTTGTCGGCGATGAAACCGCCTGCGATAGCAAATAGCGGTCCGATTGCAGAGAAAGCACCAACAACCATCATGGTGTCGGCTTCGTTGTAATTCAGATCTTCAAGGAAGAAACGAGTCAAGATCACCATGACGCCATAGAACGAAAGTCCGAACATCATCTGGCAGAACATCATTGATTTGTTTAATCTATTCCACATTATTTTATTCTCACATTTGTGTTGATATGTAGTGTAATTACCCAATTATAATATCATTAATAGCAATACATAAAATGAAACATTTGCTGTGTTCGTTACTTTGCTCTCTATATCTTTTCTTATCGGGCGATTCATTTTTCTCATGCGTTAAATATGCAATGTTAGATTTTGCTAGTGGATGGTTGTGTAAATGTCGGTCAGATTTATTTGTTGCTAATCCGAGCGCCAAGAAAGGAAAGTTACAGGTGGTAATCTTGTAAAACATTCAGTGAATATCAATTTCAATCAGCTGCTGGATTTTAGCCAATAAAAAAGCCAGCTTGGTGGCTGGCTTTGTTTGGGAATCGAACTAAAATGCCGTCTCTACGGGGCTTTCTCGACTCGTGTTTTAGCTGTTATTCACAAGGTGGAGCCATGTGGATCACGGCCAAGCCACCTAAGGACGTTTCACGGTACTTCTTGTTCATGTCTTTACCTGTTTGGTACATGGTTGCGATAACCTTGTCTAACGAGATAAGGCACTTGCTGGTACGTTTCAGCGCCATACGTGATGCATTGATTGCTTTCATCGCGCCCATTGCATTACGTTCAATACACGGTACTTGAACAAGACCACCGATTGGATCACATGTCATGCCTAGTGAGTGTTCCATAGCGATTTCAGCTGCAATACAGATTTGCTCGTTGCTACCACCGCGTAGGGCGGTTAAGCCTGCTGCTGCCATTGATGAAGATACGCCAACTTCGCCCTGACAACCCACTTCTGCACCAGAAATCGAAGCGTTGGTTTTGTACAAGATGCCAATAGCGCCAGAGACTGCTAAAAAGTCTTTCAACTGCTTGGTGTCTAGCTCTTTGATGAAGCGGTGGTAGTACATTAGTACCGCAGGGATAACGCCAGCCGCTCCGTTAGTTGGCGATGTTACGACTTGTCCACCCGCAGCGTTTTCTTCACTAACAGCAAAGGCAAATAGGTTAATCCAATCCATGATCTCCATTGGATCGTTTTCAATCGAAGCATTGGCCTCAAGCTTTTTCAAAAGAGCAGGGGCTCGACGCGTCACTTCTAGACCGCCATCAAGGATGCCTTCGGTGTCGAAGCCTCGCTGCATGCACAGAGACATCACCTTCCAGATTTGGTCTGCTTTCTGGTCAATCGCATCCATACCTTGGAAAGACACTTCATTACGCAGGATTAAGCCTCCAAGGCTAAGTCCTTGTTGCTCTGATAATTCAAGTAGCTGGTCAGCAGAAGTAAAAGGGAACTCAACTTGCGTTTTCGCTTCTTGCTTGCCATTTTGTAGCTCATCAGCGGTTGCGATAAAGCCACCACCAATTGAGTAATATGTTTCCATCTCTAAAAGACTACCGCTTGCGTCAAAGGCAGAGATGGTCATGCCATTTTCATGCAGCGGAAGGTTGGTTTTATGGAACAGCAAGTCGCTTTCTACGTCGAAGTGAATTTCATGGTTACCGCTAACCAGTAGAGACTTATCTTCAATTGCTTTACGCATTGCTTGGTTAGCACTGGTAATTTTAATGGTGTCGGGGCGGTTACCGAGTAAACCTAATAAGGTCGCTCTGTCTGTATGGTGACCAATACCCGTTAATGATAACGAGCCGTATAAGTCGATTTGAATACGCTTTACTTGTGTAAGCTGAGCATCAATTTTTTGGGTAAAGTTAAACCCAGCGATCATTGGTCCATTTGTGTGGGAGCTGGACGGCCCAACCCCAATTTTGTAGATATCAAAAATAGACAGCATAGTAACTTCCTGTGAAGACGGTTCGATGTACGAACTCTGTGTAAAATTTGTATTTTGTTAGTTCCACTTCTTTGAGTGAACCTGTTATTTGGGTGAAACAGTGCCTTGTCTGAAACAGTGCTTCGATTGAGCTGGTTCTTTGCTTAAAACGTTTCTTTTATTGAAACTGGTGTTAATGAGCATAGAACGATGAAATACAAGAGCGTGCTATGTTTGCTTTAAAGCGACACGTCTATTCTTGTATGACCCGAGATGTTGCTATCAATAGTGAGCATTATTGAGAGCAACATGTAAGAATTTCAAAATACTTTTGTTAATAAGTATTGTATACATAATTCACTCCATCTAATCACTAAAACGAGACTTGAACATAAAATGAGCATTATTCACCTCCTTATTGTGCTAGGTAAGCGACTTCATGAGAATAAATTGACTAATGAAGGAATCAGTCGAGTTGATGCTTTAGTTGAGTATCTGTCGGGGCCTTTGGCTGAAAAGTCGAACCAACAAACGGCTGTGGCGTTCTGTGGTGGGGTGACACAAGGGCAAACCGTTTCTGAGGCCGATATGATGCACGAGTATTTTCGAGAGCTTGAAAATCAACGTGAGTATCCGCTTCCCATAGGGGCGGTTTTACTTGAGCAGCATTCGACAAATACGGTTGAGAACATTCAAAACTTGGCCTCAGAGATGATTAAAAGTGGGCTGTTTACACGCGGGCAGAGTGTGAAGGTGACGTTCGTTTCTAATGACTACCACTTACAACGTATCTTCGAGATTCAATCACTGATGGACGAGCAAGGTTTGCTTAAGGTTTTGGTCGAGAAGTGCTCTGCACTTGGGGTGGATCTACAAATAGATCGTCAGCTAGAGGCTCATGTTGCGGTGCCATACCCTCATCAAACAGAGCAAGGGCAATTGTTTCTGTTAATGGATGCCCTGACGACCTACCGAGTTTATCTTGAAGGTGTCTCTGTGGGGGCATTTAAGAGAGATTTGGATTCAGTAAGAAGAGAGCCAGAAAGGTTGTCTCTGGAAGCCTTGCTAGCGGCAAAAGAGTTAGTCGGGCGTTCATCTCATTTTGATATCGTAGAAAGTTTGCTTCCAGTGTTGGAGACTTGCATCCAAAATACCCCAGTCGGAATCGACAGAGAAAAAGTTAGGGAGTACCTAGCATTGCTCGATACTAACCTGACTTTATTGAATCGTTATTTAGATCCAGAATCAGATCACACACATCGCTGGTGGAGATAGCGAAAAACACCAATATTAGCGACACGTATAGGTAGCTAAAAGGTGCTTTGTGTATATAGGTGCTGTGTGTATAAAGTTGAGGTGTATAGGAAGGTAAACTGACCGTTCGATAGCGGACAGTTTACCTAATGTCATGGGATTTGATTGGGTGGAGTTGGTGAAGGGTTAACGTCGTGTATAGGTGCGACGTCAACAGTTCACGATATCGCAGTTTAGCTTTCTTCTTTTTGCTCATGGTTGTTGCGGTAGTATTCCCATTGCTCGATACGTTCGCCGTCATTAAATACGCAATAAGTAGTGCGTTGATTGTTTTCAGTTACGGTTTCTAATTCACCATTTTGTTGAACACAATAAACCGCGGCTGGGTTAGCGACTGAAACACGTTGTCCTTCGCTATATTCTGCATAGTCGTTTGCACAACCGCCCAACACAACGGCAAATACAGCCATCAAACCAATTTTCTTCATGTTTATCTCCTATGTGATAACTCTATAATCGAATGCGTTAAGTTCTACAGAACCAGATTAGAAGCTCTATGAAATGAGTATATTTTAGATTTCAGAAAAGGTTGTTCTAATTTGGTCAAGATATTGAAATAGGTTGATATTTCACTATTTTTAACTGCTTTCTGAGTGTTTGATCAAGCTGGCATAGCTGAGGCTCTAACAGGAACGGTCTCTGTCAATAAGACGCTACTTGATGGTTATTTTGACTCGATGGCCGTGGGCAAACAGCGCTCAAAATCAGAGGTTATGTGTTCTTACAGGGGACGGAGAACCTCGAATCTATTGATGATTATGATATGATGCCGCCAAATTCAGTAGAGCAGTCAGAATCATGAGACACCTAAAAACCACTATTCATCCTGATATCGATCACCTAGACAATAAGACGGTATATAAGCGCAATGCTGCACGTGCCATTGTGTTAGATGGCGAAGATATTTTGATGCTTTATACCGAGCGTTATCACGATTACACCATTCCTGGTGGTGGTTTGGATGACGATGAAGATGTGATCGCAGGTATGGTCCGTGAGCTTGAAGAAGAGACAGGTGCGAAGAACATTCACAATATTAAACCGTTCGGTATTTTTGAAGAGTTTCGCCCTTGGTATAAAGATGATGCGGATATCATGCACATGATCTCTTACTGCTACTCATGCAAGATTGATCGTGAGCTTGGCGAAACAGCTTACGAAGATTACGAAGTGAAAAACGGGATGAAACCGGTGTGGATGAATATCCAAGAAGCGATCGCACACAACGAAAAAACCATGGCTGAGAGCCCTAAAAAGGGCATGAGCATTGAGCGCGAAACCTTTTTGCTGCATCTAATCGCAAAAGAAAAGCTGTAACCCTTTTAATCAATCAAAACTGTTTAAAAGCAGAGCGTTTTTAAACAGTTTTTGCTCACCATGAACTAACAATAATTCCTCCCTCCATTAGTTGAGCTAACCCATCGTAATTTGAGTTTTCAGTAAAATATCTCCAGTCCTTAAGCACGCCATCTAGTTTTCCGACAGCATAAAACGTGGCTGCATCTAACAGACTTTCAAGTTGACTTATCTTTCATCCAGTTGGCTAACCTCTCATCAAGTTGGCTAACCTTCATCAAATTGATTCTTATTTTGAAGAAAAGACCGTTTTATTCTTACTGTAATTTGAATTGAGAAAAATAAGTCTTATTTTTCAATGCAATAAGGTGATTTCAAAATGGTTGAAAACTTGGCTTCTCTTTTGCTTCCTTGTATTTAGCAGCTCGCTTTATCGGCACCAAAACAATAAACAAAGATGCGAATAGTTTGTTTCAGAGTTAACGGAGACGCATCGTTAACTTGCCGTTCAGAGTTCACACACTTTTCAAGGAAATCGCTCATGCGAAGAAGAAGTCGAGGTTTACTATGAAATACAAGCAAGTTATTTATCTTATGACGGCAGTGGTCAGTGTTCCTACCTACGCGACGACCGTGGATTTGGACTTTTCAAATCATGTAGAGGCGACGAACGGCAGCAGTTCATGGGCTGGGCCAACCTACGACGGGGCTTCGATGCACTTCCTCAATGTTGGATCGCATGATGGGAAAACAATAGATGCCAAAGTGTCTAGTAGTGTGTTCGGTGATGCGACATTTCTGTTTCATGCTCCGAACTACAAAGTTGGTGCAGTACAGCCCTCAGGAGATATTGGTTTTCTCTATCAAACTAACTCTGCGGGCTCTGCTGGTCTAACCTATACGTTTGAATTTTATGATGGTACGGATGGCCTGTCAGGTACGTTCTCAGTGCCTTATACACTTCCCGAATTTGATATGATTGGCTACGACATTGATGGCGAACCCGTGCAGTCGGAGCAAGTCAGAGTGTTTAAAAGTGAAGGTTTCTACAGTTATCAACTTGGTAGTGCAAGCGCGAGTTTAACGGCGGAAGAGAGTGCTGATGGAACGTCGGTGCTATTCACTGGCCCAGGTACGAACTATTCCGAAACCGACACCTCCGGGGCTGTAAAATTCACCTACAAGAATACCTCGATTGTAACTCTACAATTTGAAACGGTTACCAGCAGTGGCAGTAGTTTCCCCAACCCAATATTCTCGGCATTTGATGGTAATTGGGATTTATCTGGATTTACTACGCCAATAGAAAGTTCAGATGAATCTGATTTTGGTGACGCGCCTGATAGCTATGGAACGTTGCAGGCGAGCAACGGTGCTGAGCATGCGATATCTTCCACACTGTATTTAGGCGCTAGCGTTGATGCCGATACAGATGGCCAACCTGGCGCATCATCCAACGGCGACGATTTGGACGTTGGCGGAAATGACGATGACGGAATTGCATTGTTGACGAACTTTGAAATCGGCCTAGACAGTTTAATTAATGTCAACGTTGTCGGGAGTGGTTACCTGCAAGCTTGGGCTGACTGGGATATGAATGGATCTTTTGAGGATGACGAGCAGATATTAAAAAATCATTCTGTTGTCGACGGAAGCCAAGTCGTCCCTATTCGAGTGGGTGATGATGCTGTCGTTGGGAGCGTGCAAACTCGATTCCGTTTAGCGAGTAGCCCTAACATTCCGAGTGACGGTTACGTTGGTGATGGTGAAGTTGAGGACTACGTGTTTAACGTTACGGATCTTGGCACAACGGTTCAACATTCGAATTACTATACAGCGGCCTTCGAAGATAATTGGCCAGAAGTTGGTGACTTCGACTTAAATGACGTTGTGGTTTACTACCGCACCACCATTTTAAGTAAAGATGACGCAGTGCTGCGAATGGATATTACGGGAACCATAATGGCCTACGGTGCTTCTTATGGTAATGGATTGGGATGGAAGCTTGATGGCTTCGATGAGTCAGATGTCGATCTTCAAACGGCTCGAGTACAAAAGAATGGCGCGACTCGGGTAAATATTTCGCCGTTTACGGGTGAAGACAAAAGCGTTGCATCGCCAGGAGGAGACCTCGTTGTTGTCGCGTCGTTGAACCTAAAAAATGATCTGCCGATTAACGGTGAGTGTATGTTCCACCGTACTAATCCTTCTTGTAGTCCGACGTTAGAAGCTGACCAAATGACGTTCAGTATTTCTCTGCCGTTTGCTTCTGGAAGCGAGCCCACAGCGAGTTCACTGATGCCATTAAGTGGCTTCGACCCATTCATCTTTGGTGCGGGAGCGGGTTATTACCATGGTGACAGTTTCTCTACATCGCCGGGGAAAGACTTAGAAATCCATACTGCGGACTTCCCACCAACGTCGCGTGGCACGTTAGTGAGTGATTTCTATGGTATTGCACAAGATGATTCAGACCCGTCTAGTGATAAATACTACCGAACGACACAAAACATGCCTTGGGGTATCTTAATTTCATCACCTTGGAATCATCCATCAGAATACATTGATGTTAGTGAGGTGTACCCCGAGTTTGCTGAGTGGGCTACATCAGGCGGTGCTTCAAAACCAACGTGGTACCAAAACCCTAACGCCGATAAAACTTGGTCAACGGAAGATTAATCAGGAGGATTTATGAAAACAATCAAACTAATTTTGAGTGGTGTAGGCTTTGTATTCCTTTCAGCTTGTGGTGGCGGAGGCGGCGGTGATAGTACCGCTTCATCTCCAAGTACTGTCGCTCCTCCGAGCAATACGACAGCTTCGGTCTCCGCCACTCCACCGAGTAATTCGACCGTTGGTAGCAATAACGTGGTGACACCTGCTCCAGTGGTGGCAACGCAGTCTATTAAATCATCTGAGTTATCTATACCGGAAGGTTTTGACTTTTCTACAGAGAGAGAAGTGTCTGTAAGAGTAGACGTAGCAAGCTCGCAAAGTTCTCGAGGTTTCGTGAGTATTTATACAGAGTTCAATGGTGATGTTGTCGATTACACCTCACAAGTGTTGAGGAGTCCAATCAATCAAGATATTGAGTTCTCTACAACTCTCCTTTTACCCAATCATGTAGATAAAGTATGGGTTGAAGTCTGGTATCCGTCGGCATTGGGAAGCGAAGTGAAACTCCTTGTGAATATTGAGAACGACAACGTAGACGTCACTCTTTAATTTCTCTCTTCTACTAAACAAAGTTACCGCCATTTCGGCGGTAACTTTGTTTTCGGCGCTTTTGTTGTGAATTTTTCTAACATCGAGACCTGAGATAACCTGTATAAAATGAATGGAGTGATATTATCAATCCGGTGTTTTAGGTGTATCTTTACTTAAGTGACGCTCATTTCTAGCTTTACGAAATCACCAAAACTCGGTGAGCCTGCCCTAAACAAAGAAGACTATGAATAAAAGACAGTTTGTTGCCCATTATTTGCGCATGAATCGCACCTCGTACTTACTGGCGATTGTGTTCATTTTTCTCGTTAACTGGTTACAGGTAGAGATCCCTCGTTATATCCAACTTGCCATCGATCTTATTGAGGATGCTTCAACAACGGGCCATCAGCAGCTTCAAACCTATGTTTGGATCGTGGTCGGTATGTCGGTTGCCATGGTGGTGGTGAGAATTCTGTCTCGTATCTATGCGCTTAATCCGGGGCGAATTACAGAAGCAGCGCTCAAAAGCACACTTCTACAAAAGCTAAATCGCTTACCGAGCAGTTTTCATGAACGCTTTGCATCGGGTCGGCTAATTTCAATCATAAATAATGACCTTAGCGGCATCCGACTGATGTTTGGTGTGGGGTTTCTTCAGTTTTTCAACGCGTTACTCGCGCTATCGCTGACACCTCTTTATATGTGGCGTATATCACCAGAACTCACACTGTATTCGATTATTCCTATCTCAATCGCTTTTGTGATTTTCCGAGTGGGCTTCAAGCGTATGAAAATACTGCATTTAGAGCACATGAAACGTCTACAAAACTTGTCTGCTCAGCTAATGAGTTACCTGTCTGGGATTGACTTGATTAAGAGCCAGCAGATGTCACCTTGGGTCAAAGCTGAAACTGAAAAGCTTAATCAGTTATTACTTGAATGCCGCCTTAAAATTACACGTATTCAAGTCTTCTTTATGCCAGTACTCGACTACGCCAATGACCTGATGAAAATCATCATTCTAGGGCTTGGTGGCTACATGCTAATGAGACAAGAGCTAACCCTAGGTGAGATTACCGCCTTTCTGACTTATTCGGTTTTGTTGGCAATGCCATTGATGCAATTAGGCAGAATCGCGACCATTTATCAGCGTGGCATGGTAGGTATTCAAAGTGTACAAACCATTCTTAATGCCAAAATTCCAGAGCTTGATGAAGTTAAGCTCACTGAGCTAGATGTTGAATCGCTGAAGGGAAAAACGTTCTCTATTCGCAACCTCAGTTTCAGCTATTCAGGTGAAGAGCGTCTGATTCTCGATGACATCAGCTTTGACATTCCAGCAGGTAAGAAAGTGGGTGTGCTAGGCGGGATCGGAGCGGGCAAAACGACATTAGTGAATTGCTTGAACCATCATTTGGATGTGCCACAAGGTTCTATTTTCTTTGGCGAAAGAGATGTCACTAGCTTCTCTCGCAGTGATTTACGTCGTTATGTGAAAACAGTGACTCAAGATCCTTACCTGTTTTCAGCAACCGTTGAAGACAATATCCGCTTTGGTAGCTTAGATACTGACTTGGCAAAGAGTCAGGTTGATGAAGTGCTGGAGCTCAGCCAGTTGGCCAGTGACGTGACACGTTTTGAGCATGGAGACCAAACCTTAGTCGGTGAGAAAGGGATCATGTTGTCGGGTGGTCAGAAACAGCGCTTGAGCATTGCGCGATCTTTATTGCAACCCACCGACCTGATCATCATGGATAACGTTCTATCGGCTGTCGACTATGAAACAGAACGTAAAATTTTAGAGGGCTTGTTTAAACGCTTGGAAAATCAATCGGTACTTGTGGTTTCACACCGTGTTAATGCCCTTGAATATATGGATGAAATTATCGTGTTGAACGAAGGTAAGGTGATTGCGAAGGGCGACCACGCGACGTTATTGAAAACGTGCGATTACTATTACGATACATGGCAGTTACAGCAGAATGAAACGGAGGCAGCAGCATGTTAAAAGGTGTTGACCTCAAGTACCTCAAGCACTTTTTTAAGTTTGCTAAGAAATACAAACGCTCTGCGATTCTGGGCATTGCTATGCTTCCGCTCTCTGTCATTACAAGCCTATTGTTTCCTTGGCTTATCATTCAAGTGATTGATGTACATCTGAGCCATGGGGATATGGATGGACTGCTCGAATATGTCTTCTATCTAGTTGCTGTGCTGGTGGCGAGCTATGTGGTGGATACCACCTATTCGTACAACCTACGAAAAACGGGGCAGTACACAATAACCGACATGCGTTCAGTGTTGTTTGATCGCGTACTTAAACTACCGCGCCGCTATTTTGATAACACACCGATTGGCGTCACGCTTTCACGACTAACCAGCGACTTGGAAACCATCGGCGAGACGTTTGTTCAATCGGTTGTTGGCCTAGTGAAGGACAGTATTAACACCATTGCGCTATTGGTGATGATGTTCTTCATTGATTGGCAATTAACCATGATCGTTTTGATTATCATGCCACCAGTGATGTATTTGACGGTGTATGTGAGAAACCGACTTCGTGAACTGTACAAGGTGACTCGTTCTTCGCTCGCTCGTGGTATTGGCTTTTTACAAGAAGTCTTATTTGGTATGAAAACCGTTCAGATGTACCGAGCGGAAGATCAAGTAGAACAGCGTTACCAAGGCTATACCAATGAGTTTTTAAGAGCGCAGAAAAAGATAAATAAATACGATGCGATCTTGTTCTCGTTTATCTCTGGCATCACCTCTATCACCATCGCAATTATGATCTGGTATGGTTCTGAGCAAGTGATAGAAGGGGCACTCACGTTGGGTGTGCTAATTGCGTTCATCAACACCTTAGAGAAAGTGTTTGTTCCGATCCGTGATTTTACTTCGCAGATTGCTTCGATTCAGAGTTCATTTGCAGCGTTTGACCATATTGAAGAGCTGTTTGTTGAGCCGACTGAAGAAGAAGGGCGTAACCTGTTGCTATCGAGCAAGGTTGAAAAACAGCTCGAACAGTTTGTGAGCCTAGAGTTTAAGAACGTGAGCTTCCGCTACAAAGACGACTCTCCATACGTTCTAAAGAATGTCTCGTTTTTATTGGAGAAAGGGCATCAAATCGCGCTTGTGGGTTCGACCGGATCTGGCAAGTCGACGATTCTGCGTCTGATCTCTAAAACCTACCAAGACTATGAAGGCAGCATTTTGTTGAATGGAATAGAGCTGTCGCAGATCTCAAGCGAAGACTCTGCTCATTTGTTCTCAATGATGATGCAAGACGTGCACCTGTTTGAAGAGACAATCCAATTCAATATCGCGCTGGGCAAAACGCATCTATCTAGAACTGAGGTTGAACAAGCAGCACGCTATGTGTACGCCGATAAGTTTATTGAACAATTGCCACAAAGCTATGACTTCCATTTAGAAAAGAACGGATCCAACCTTTCTGTGGGGCAAACGCAACTTATTTCGTTCGCTAGAGCGGTTGCTCAAGGTGGACAACTGATGATGCTTGATGAAGCAACTAGCTCGGTGGATTCAATCACCGAAGACCTCATCCAAAAAGCAATGCAGCGTCTGTTTAAGGACAAAACCGTGATTGCGATTGCACACCGTTTGAGTACCGTTCGTCACTCAGACACGATTCTTGTGTTGGAAAAGGGTGAAATTGTTGAACAAGGTAACCATCGACAGCTGGTGGCACACAATGGAATTTATGCAGGGTTGTTGGAAGAGTCGGTGGTTGAAGGAATCGAGTGTTAAAAGAGTCGATGGTTGAAAGAGTCGATTGTAGAAGTGAGTGACATTCGAGCTATGTATAGCTATTAACTAATACGAATAAGCCAAACTTGTCAACTTCCTAGCTTGTGTGACTATTACAAGATACAGTTAGCTTAAAGATAAAATATATAAGGAATTTATAATGCTTCGAATCTTATTGATTGCAGTTATCTCGGTGTTCAGCACGATGAGTTTTGCAAGCGAAGAGGTTAAGTACTCAGATCAAGAATACTTGGATAGACCATTGATGGAACGCTACATCTTAGATGAGTTGAAGCAGTTACGAATGGAACAGCAGGATCTTGAAAGACGTTTGACCATTCAGATGACCGACCGTGAGTTGTCTGTGGCAGATAAGTCTTTGAACTACGCTAATGTCACCGTGACGTATTTTTTCTATATCATTGCAGGTGTCGCTTCGCTTATTGCTTTGGTTGGTTGGCAATCCATCAAAGAGCTTAAACATACAACTCAAGACATGGCTGATAAGCGACTTAATTCTATCGCTCAAGATTATGAGAAGAAGTTTAATGTTCTTGAAAGGGATCTTAAGCGCAAGACCAGAATCATTTCCGACAACAACCGAGAAATTGAAATTATCAATGAGATTCATAACCTCTGGTTGAGAGCACAGAACGCACAAACGGCAGAGCAAAAGATTGAAATCTACGATGAAATACTAAAGGTTCGTCCTGGAGATTTAGAAGCACTAACTGCCAAAGCTGACGCTGCGATGGATATACAGGAATACCATTGGGCAATGAGTCTTTGTAACCGTGTATTAGAAGTCGATGACCAAAATGCTCATGCCTTGTACCAGCGCGCTTGTGCCTACGCTAGATTAGGGGCAGAGGGTCAAGCTATCGATGACTTAGATCGCGCTATAGAAGCTAGTGGTTCAATGAGAGAGTTGCTAGCTGAAGAGCCAGACTTTGAGATGCTACGCGGCTTAGATCGTTTTGAAGCGCTTTGTGAAGAGTAATGTCACATAAGGTGGTGGGCTTCACTCGCCCATCATACTTTTACTATTGGTACCGAACGGTTTCTTATATTCCGTCTGTTTTTATTACTTAATTGCTATGTTATAACATTCACAAGCTTCCTTGTTATCACTGTTAAGTATTTTATGAATTTCATCCGTATAGGCCTGATCCTTATTGCTACCTGCGCATTCTCACTTTCAGCTTTACTCCATTTTCAATCCGAACCAGCAAAAGAAATTTCAATTCAAGTCACCCCTTTCGAAAGTTTACCTGCTAATGAAGAGCAGTCATTAAGCTCAGAATCAAGCTCAAGAACACTTGTGAAAGTTCATTATTTCGTGAAGATAGGCGACACGCTCAGCAACATATTCTCATCATGGAAACTGCCGTATGGGACTGTTCAGAAGGTGATGGAAGCGGATCTAGAGTCTTTGAAGCTCGACACAATAAAGCCTGGTGATCATCTGGAGTTGCTTTTAGATGGTGATTCGAAAGATTTAGTGAAACTGATTTATCATGAGAGTTTGGTTGAGCAAGCTGTCTTTACCAAAAATGATGCTGGAAGTTTTGACTATCAATTCCATGAAATGCCCGGCGAATGGAAAGAAAAGCTCTATACGGGCACCGTTCATGGCAGCTTTTCAACGTCAGCATACAAAGCGGGATTAACAACCGCGCAGATCGCAAATATAACTCGAACGTTAAGAGACAAGATTAACTTCTCAAAGCAGTTAAGAGCGGGTGATGAGTTTAATGTGTTGGTCAATGAGCAATACACAGGCGACCATCTAACAGGAAAAACAGAGATCCAAGGAATATCGATTATGTTACGAGGTAAGGAAGTGGCCGCGTTTCTAGCCTCGGATGGGCGCTTCTATGACAGAGGTGGCAATAGCCTTGAACAAGCCTTTAATCGATATCCGGTAGATAACAAATTCCGAAGAATCACTTCGTCATTCAATCCATTCCGAAAACATCCTGTGACTGGACGTGTATCACCGCATAATGGCACTGATTTCGCGACTCCGGTAGGTGCACCGGTTTATTCCACCGGAGACGGTAGAGTTGTAGCACTTCGTGACCATCCATACGCAGGGAAATACATAGTGATTGAACATAACAGTGTTTACAAAACTCGCTATCTGCATTTGAGTCGATTCTTGGTTAAGAAAGGGCAACAGGTTAAGCGAGGTCAGAAAATTGCCTTGTCTGGTGCTACAGGCCGCTTGACGGGGCCTCATTTGCATTTTGAAGTGCTGGTTCGAGGAAGAGCTGTAGATTCGATGAAAGCCAATCTACCTTTAGCGAGTTCTATCTTGCCTGAAAATAAGGGTGAATTTTTGGCGAGAGTTGCGTCGTTTGATGAGATGCTCTCTGAGCAAAAGGTTACACGAGTTACGTCAGGCTAAGTGTCAGCTGATAAATGTTCAAACCCTTTGGCGGCTAATCACCAAAGGGTTTAAATAATCTAATAATCTAATAATCTAATAATCTAATAATCTAATAATCTAATAGCCTAATAGATTAAGCCCTTAACGTGTCAGGAGTTCATGTGTTTAGGTCTTAAATGACTAAATGACTAAATGACTAAATGACTAAATGACTAAATGACTAAATGACTAAATGACTAAATGACTAAGCAACGACAACCGCTGTGCCGCTGGCGGATACCATCAACATGCCATTACCTGTTCCCAATACTTCATAATCGATGTCGACACCCACCACCGCGTTGGCACCCGCTTCAATCGCTTTCTGTTCCAACTCTTTGAATGCGTAGTTACGTGCTTTTTCTAATTCTTTTTCATAGGTGCCAGAACGTCCACCTACAAAGTCTCGAATACCTGAGAACATATCTTTGAAAACGTTGACCCCTAGAATGGCTTCTCCGGCAATAACCCCTTTGTAATCGACAATACGCTTGCCTTCGACTGATTGTGTGGTGGTAATAATCATAATGGCCTCTTGTAAGCTTGCTGAGCAGTTACTCACTGTATGGATTGATAGTTTGGTCTTGTTCTTGAATGTCATGGCTCCGTGTTGTCTCTGAGCGTGTGAATTCATGTCTTAACCATGTTCTCAGTTTTAGCACACTTTCTTGTTTTAATTTGTTTTTTGGGCAAACAAAATAGAAATCTTAGTGTGGATTAGAGACGGGTTCGCCAAGTTCCACGAGCATCCCACGGCTGATGTCGTCTTTTACAAACAAGCGATGGGTGACCAACCCACCTAATGAACGAATCGTAGCTTTATGGTGATGTATGAATGAACCACAATAAACTCTTATGTTTGGGTGCTAATTGTCACTTTCAACTGATAAACTGGTCAAATTGTTGCCACGAGGCACTTATTTTCAGAAAAGGGTACAGGTACTCCTTTCTAGAAGAGGCTAATAATTTTTTCTGAAAAACGTTTTTTGACTAAGCGAAGAGAGCATTGATTCATGGAACTCAAAGTAGATACTCACACCCACACATACGCAAGTGGTCATGCTTACAGCACATTGATCGAAAACGCTAAGTCGGCAAAGCAAAATGGTTTGGCTATGTTTTGTACCACCGACCATTCAGAATCCATGCCGGGCGCGCCACACTATTGGTTCTTCAGCAATCAGCGTGTGCTCCCTCGTTTTATTGAAGATGTCGCCATTATCCGTGGTGTCGAGTCAAATATCATGAACACTCAAGGTGAAATCGATATTCACCCGAGTGTGGATAAGAACTTGGATTGGGTGATCGCGAGCTTTCATGAGCCAGTATTTCGCCCATCGGATGTCACTACCCATACAGAGGCCCTCGTGAATGTGATTAAGGGCGGTCGAATCGATGCACTTGGTCACTTAGGCAATCCTAATTTTGATTTCGATTTTGAAGCCGTTATTCAATGTGCAGTTGAGAACAACGTGGCGATTGAAATAAACAACACCACACTCAAAGGCAATAGCCGTGTGGGTAGTGTTGACCGTTGTTACGAGATCGCAAGAATTGCTAAAGCGAAAGGTGCGTTTATTACGACAGGTAGCGATGCGCATTTCTGCATAGATGTGGGCGGGTTGGATCTCGTGTCTTCACTACTTGATGAAGTGGGCGTGGATTCGAGTAAAGTGATCACTCATTCGCCACAGCAATTCCTAGCCTTTTTGGCCTTGCGTGGTCGTAATGAAATCCCAGAATACTCACCGCTTGTTTAAGAGAAGGTCGGCGGGTTTGCATTTCGACACAATCAATTTTTGTGCCTGACAGATTTTTGTATACACTAGCCGAAAATAATAAAGTCGAAGTGCCTCAACAATGATGGCGCTATCTTCAAAGACATCGCTTCACTTGGAGAAACAATGAAAACTCGCTCAATCCTTTTATCTGGTTTAATCGCTGCTTCAGTATTGTCTGGCAACGCATTTGCTAATGTAGACCTTAAGAAAAACATGCAAGAAATGAAGCTTGCGTTCAAACAAGCGGCAGAAGCTCAAAGCATTGAAGAGATGCAAAAGCCTATCGTTCGTTTAGATACGCTAGTGGCAGAGCTGAAAACGGGTGTTTACCCAGTCGAAAAAGAAGATAACTTCATGGAAGGCTTCAAAAAGATCAGTGCATCACTGGATAGCATTGAGCAGAAGCTAGACCAAGGTGACTTAGAGTCAGCACAGCAAGAACTTCGTACTATTGACGGCCTTCGTGAAGAGTACCACGAGAAGCGGAACCCAAGTATCTGGAGCAAGATCTTCGGTTAATTCGTTAATCAAGACAGTTTGTTAGATACGCATCAAAGGGCAAAACCTTAAGATTCGATCTCTAAAACGCCGCCTTACATTACCCTCTTTAGAGTAAGGTGTAAGGCGGCGTTTTTTATTGTCTCTGTCTCGAAAGTCTGCTGCAAAGAATTGAGAGATACTTTCTTAGCTCTAATGTTGTAACCAGTTTTTAACGAAAAAGAGTGTGCGTTAGCTTCAATTTTTTAACTTGCTGTTAATCTTTACGTTTACCTATATTTCAAGTGCCTCATAATAAGGGGAATTTATAAAGATTTGGAATAATGCGCCGAACCTCGTTCAACTTCTCCATGTTACTTGCAACAGCATTAAGCTGGGCGTTGGTAACATTAATGCCTGTTATCAATGCTCATGGTAATAGTGCGGGAGTATGGGCGTCGTTATGTACGGTTAATGGCTTTGAACTGGTTCAAATTGAAGAAGGCGAACCTAATACTCATAAAGGAAAGCCGTGTCCGTTTAGCCATTTTTCCACGTTTCACCAAGATGAACTTCCCACTACACTACTAACAACTCGACTGAGTTTTGTTGTCTCAGACAGCTACGCTTTTTTGGCTCTAAGCGAACGCTACACGAGACAAGCCCCTCGCGCCCCTCCCTTTGTTGTTGCTTAAACCTAACCCATTAAAATAATTAAAAAATAAAGTATTAAGTAAAGTTAAACATGCTCAGATTACTTTCTGATTTTTCAGAAGGTACATTTGCGTGTGTCAAAGGAAATTATAATGTTGAGAAATGAATCTCAAACCCCTGCGAAAGCACAAGCGACTTCGCAACCTAAAAGCAGTGCAACAACCGGTTCGGAAACCAATATAAAAAGAAAAGACCGCAATAAAACCCTCTACTTCCTCACATGGCGCTGGCACTTCTATGCTGGCTTGTTTGTAATCCCGTTTATGTTGATGTTGAGTATTACTGGCTTGGTGATGCTGTTTGATGATGAAATCGAACTTGCTTTCCATCACGATGCTATTGAGATTGTTGCATCGGGCGAACCAACCGAGGTTTCACAACAGTTAGCTGCAGTGCAGAATCAATACCCACAAGGTAAGGTTACGCAGTTTACTCCGAGCAAAGCGCCTGATCTGGCTAACCGATTTTCTGTATCACTTGAAGATGGCACTTCCGTTTTCGCCACGGTGAATCAATACACTGGCGAAGTGGTCGGAGAGATTCCACGTAGCGACAGCCTTTATCAACTGGCGAATGACATTCACGGCACTTTATTGATTGGTGATTGGGGTGATTACCTAATTGAAGTCGCAATAAGCTTGTCTATTCTGTTACTCATCAGTGGCATTTACTTATGGCTTCCTCGAGATAACGCGAGCCGCGCTGGTTTTCTTAAGCTTCGATTTGGTTCAGGAACGCGTGTTTTAATGCGTGATCTGCATGCGAACATCGGTGGAACACTGTCATTCATTTTTCTGTTATTTATTCTATCAGGATTATCATGGACAGGTTTTTGGGGCGGTAAGCTAGTGCAAGCATGGAGTACTTTTCCTGCTCAAATGTGGGATGACATTCCTCTGTCTAACGAAACGCATGCTTATTTAAATCACGGGTCTGAAGAGGAAATGCCTTGGAACCTAGAGCAAACGCAACTGCCTTTGTCTCAAGATAAGCCAGCAGAGCGCGTCCAGCAAGTAGAAGAAGCGTCTGAAGCTCATGATCATTCTAAGATGGGTGAGGATCATTCTCAGCATGTATTATCTGCGAGTAATTTCTCGATTGATGATGTGATAGCAAAAGCTCAATCTCTTGGTTTTACGCAATATAAAGTCAATTTCCCGCGATCAGAAACGGGCGTTTACACCGTGGCTGCCAATACCATGGGCGGTGACATTATCGACCCAACCCAAGATCGCACGACTCACCTCGACCAATATTCAGGGCGCACCCTAGGAGAGGTGACGTGGCAAGATTACAATTTATTCGCCAAAACATTAGCCGTCGGTATTTCTCTGCACCAAGGTGACATCAGCATCATCAACAAGCTTCTAAACGCGTTGTTCTGTTTGGCATTCATTGTGGTGTCAGTGACTGGTGGAGTAATGTGGTGGATGCGCAGACCTTCAGGCCAAAGTAAGTTGGGAACGCCACCGAAGTTTGGTGATGCAGGCTTATGGAAAGCGGGTTTGGTGACTGTGGTTGTTATTTCGATATTGTTTCCACTCGCGGGTGCGACGATTGTGACTGCAATGCTAGTGGATTGGTTACTGTTTTCACGCGTTGAGAAATTCAAGACGGCATTGAGTTAATTGACACGTAAACGGACTTTCTCGACTTGAGAAAGTCCGTTTTATTCATCAGATGGGCGATTCCTTTGTGAGGAAGACTTTTAGACTTGATACAGCGCTAGATTTGATAAAGCTCTAGGTTTGATAAAGCTTTAGATCTGATAAAGCTCTAGCGGCAGGCCGTCTGGGTCTGCGAAAAACGTAAATGATTTCCCCGTATACTCATCAACTCGAATCGGTTCGACTTCAATGCCTTGTCCTTCCAAATAGCTTTTGACATGTTGAACGTCATCAACACAAAAAGCCAAATGTCTCAGCCCTTGAGCTTCCGGAAAGCTTGGTCTTTCAGGTGCGTCAGGGAAGCTGAATAATTCTATTTGAGCGCCATTAGGCAGAGCCAAGTCAAGCTTGTACGACTGGCGCGCTTCACGATAATTCTCCGCAATCACTTCAAGCTTTAAAACTTCTGTATAAAAGCGTTTAGAGACTTCGTAGTCTGAGCAAATAATGGCGGCGTGGTGTATTCCTTTCAGCATTAGTTTATTTCTCCTGCCAGCTTGTCACCCAAGTGTTCCATCGCGTAATCAATGAATACACGCAATCGGGCAGGCATGTACTTGGTTTGAGCAAACTGCATCGCGATAGCGCCATGGTAATTACTCTTGATGGTCCAATCTTCCAGCACTTGCACTACAGAACCTTCAGCCAATGCATCTTGAATCACGAAGTCATGGAAAATACCCACGCCAAGCCCTTCTTTAACACCTTTCAATCGCATCTGAGAGTGGTTCACAGCGTAACGTCCGCTGACGGGGACTGTGTAAAACTCATCATCTTTAAGGAAGTCCCAAATGTGGTCTTTATCTGTTTCTGCAAGGTATAAGCAGTCGTGCTCAGAAAGCTCGGTAGGGTGGTGAGGAATTCCTTTGGCATCTAAATAGTCGGGGCTCGCACATAACACGAGGTTTGTTTTTCCGAGTTCTTTCAATACCAAACTCTCGTCAGGCTTGTCAGTAAGACGAAACGCAATGTCGATGCCTTGGCGCAATATGTCGATGTCGCCATCGGCGGCTCTTAACTTGAGTTGAATCTCTGGGTACTGATTCAAGAATGGAACAACGAAAGGCTGTAGCACGGAGTTCAAGAAGGCTTCTGGCGCCGCTACCGTTATAGAGCCTGCAGGTTCAGTATGGTCGGAGGTAGAAAGCTCAACCGCTTGTTGCGCCGCATTAATCATGACCACGCTTTGGTCGTATACCAACTGGCCTGCTTGCGTGATGAGCAATGTACGAGTGGTTCGTTCGAACAGCTTTACTGAGAGTGCTTTTTCTAGACGTGTGATCAATTTACTCAACGCTGAAGGTGTAACGCCTAGCTGCTTTGCTGCGGCGGTAAAGCTACCCTCATTCACAATTAAGATAAACGAGGCGAGATCGGGAAGTAGGGCGATGAGTTTTGGGTTAATCATAAGTATCCAGTTAGACTAATTTCAACGGTGACCATAACCTTAATTGTGATTGATCTATTCTGATTTGTGAATCAATTTCATTAATTGATACGCGCAATAGTAGCCGTGATGGAAGCCGTTCTTTTGTTGTTCCTATTTCAAATTACTCAGTTATTCAGATCTCAAGTCAATATGGCGATTCTGTTGCTTCCAATTGGTTGTTAGATGCTTTTGTTATATGAATGTAAATACTTGTAGTTACTTGTTAAATTTAATTTAAACGGTGTTAGTATCCTCCCAACTTGTGCTGAATCGAATCAGCCATATTTCATCGTTCGAAGAGAACTTTTAACTTCGAGTTCGGAAGAGCAAAACATAGTCAGAGGTAAGTATTTTGCAACGTACTGATATCACTCCAACGCAATCTCCCGCGTTAGCCGCGTTAATTAATAACGATTATGAGCTTAATTTCCAAGAGATTATGGACCAAATACAGCTGGCGAATAAACCTATGTCTCTGGCTTCCATTCGGTTCATATTGGATAACATCGAGCTGGGTAAAGAAGAGATCAAGTCGTTGGCGAGTTTTGATAAAGAAACATACTGCCGACAAAGACTTTTCAAGAATGACCACTGCGAAGTTTTAATTTTGAGCTGGCTTAACGGGCAAAGAAGTAAAATACACGATCATTTGAATACGTCTTGTGGCGTAAAGGTTCTACACGGGCAAGCAACGGAAACCCTGTTTGAAACGGCGGCTAATGGCCATATTTTTGCTTCTCAGTCGACTCATTTCCAAGAGGGCAGTGTGACCGTCAGTAAAGATAATGATATCCATCAGATATCGAATCTACAGGCTGGAGATGAACCGCTCATTACGTTACATGTGTATTCGCCCCCTTTAAGCCAATTCCACCTCTATCAGCTAGAGAGTGGTAAGTCGGAGCTGCTCGATATACAACAAGAGTGCTGGGCTTACGAGATTTAAAGTGCGTGAAACGGAGACAACTTTCTACTTAAATGGTCATGATAAGGCTAAAAGGAAGCGTAGAAAGTCTGTCGTCTAATTTTGCTTTAACGCTATGCATTATAAAATTTTATACTATTTATGAACTTCGCATATCCACGGTAGTCATAGGGCTCACAAATATAAAATAATGAGCTGGATAAATTATGACTAAACTCGGGTTAGTGTCTGTGGCATGTACCACGCTGCTAGGTGGAGGTGCGTATTTCTATTTTCAAACTTCAACACTTCCTGAAGCCTTTCCAACCCTAACGGTTGCCACGGGGACGATCGAAAAGCAGGCGGTTGCGGTGGGGTATATCGTTCCCGCTCACTCTGTGTCTATCAAATCTCAAATCGACGGGATCGTTGGTGAAATCTATGCCGGTGTTGGTGAGTACGTAACGCAAGGTCAGCCGCTTATTAAGGTTCGCCCTAACCCTACCCCGAAAGCGTTGACCGATGCCTCGACCGAATTGATGCGAAGTGAGGCGAACATTGAGTCAGCAAAACAACAACTCGCTAATCTGCAGAGTTTGGTCGAACAAGAAATCATTCCTAAGAACTACGACGAATATGTGACTGCACGTTCCAATGTGAAATCAGCACAGGCTGACGTTATGCAAAAACGTCAGAACCTCGAATTGATTCAAAGCGGGGAGTCGACAATTGGTAACTCTCGCCTCACCTCTACCATTTATGCTCCGATAGACGGTACGGTGTTGAATCGAAAAGTCGAGGTAGGAGAACCGATTATTTCTACTGAATCGAGTCAAGCGGCAACAGAAATGATGTCATTGGCCGATATGAACAGCCTGATTTTTAAGGGCAGTGTTAGTGAGCATGATGCCGCACAACTTACTCCGGGGATGCCAGTAACACTGACCGTTGCACCTTATCCAAGTATCGAAATAGAAGGAGTGCTGACTAAGATTGCGATTCAGTCTGAAAGTCTTAACTCGACAGCTGATAGTAGTTCGGGCAAAAGTTTTGATAACGGTTTTGAAGTCGAAGTTGGCGAGCTCAAAATACCTCAAGACGTCCGGTTACGTTCAGGTTTCTCATCATCTGCTCAGATAATTCTAGTTAAATCAGAAAATGTACTCACTTTACCAGAGCGCGCACTGCAATTTGAAGGCGATAGCCCTAACGTATTAATTCCAGACAGCTCAGAACAAGGCTTCCACAAACAAGCGGTAAAACTGGGCCTATCCGATGGCATCAATGTCGAAGTCATCGAAGGTGTGGAGTTAGACGAAGCCGTCATCGACAACAGTATGATGGGGGCATCACATGGTTAAGCCAGCGCTGTTTAGTTGTTCACAGCGATTAGACAAACCTCTGTCACCTCGTAAATCGACCCTGTTGAGTATAGGCAGCTTGCTATTAGCAACTGTACTTAGTTGTCCTTCATATGCCATTTCTATTGAACAAGCATGGCAGCGAGCCAAACAGACGGATCCTGATTACGAGAAAGCTCGAATTGGTGTTCAACTCGGTGAGAGTTCGGTGGATTTAAGTCGCAGCTCTTTATTACCCGCTTTAAGCGCGAGCGCTTCAGCAGACTGGAGCGAAGACCGCAGTAGTTCAAATCGGTATGGTGCAGAGCTGTCTCAGGTTATTTGGGACAGTAGCCTTTGGTCTGAATTAGATAAAGCACAATCAGATTATCTGAAATCCCAGCTGGAATTGGCTCAAGCTCATAATGATTTGGCGGCTAAGTTACTTCTGGTTTATCTTGATATAGGCAGCGCTCAAGGTAACTTACAGCTCACTAAGAGTAAGTTAGAGGAAGGCAGTAAGCTGCTAAAAATCTTCGAAAAACGCTATCTAGCAGGCAAAGTGAAATCGATTGATGTAGAAGAGATGCGTGCTAATCAGTTGTCTGACAAAGCCAATATTCTGCGAGCAAAGGCAGAGTTAGAAAGTAAAAAGTCAGAGCTGGAAGCGCTGATAAACCAAGCTCCTGATTCAGTAGATCAAATTCGTACTGAGAACTTGGTTGAGCCTCCTATGCTGGTGGCTTCTCAACAGCAGTGGCTTGAGCTAGCGAGAAATAATAGCCCTGAATTACTGGTTGCCATAAAAGGCGTTGAAGCGCGCAAGCTAGACAAAAAGTCCGCCCAAGGAGGTTATTACCCGACAGTTAAAGGGCAAGTGGGCTATAACGACAGTGATCGGTTGGACAACGGTGAGTTTAACGCGGGTTTAACTCTTAGTGTTCCTATAGATTTAAATGGTTCAACACGCGCCAAAGTGGATCAAACTTCGCTTAATTTGTTGACGGCTAAGCAGGATCTACGAAAGGTTGAAATAGACATCAAGAAGCGAATTGATCAGAACTTTACTCAAGTGAAGCTCAACTGGGAACGAGTGTTAATGGCGCATGATGTTGTAGCATCTCGCGCAGAGGTATTGAGTAGCAAAGAAAAGTTATACGACGCGGGTTTCCTGGAAGCTTCAGATGTTATCAATGCACATAACAGCTTATTTGATTCAAGGTTCCTTCTACAGACCAACTTATATGATTATTGGCGTCAGAGAATAGGCCTACTACAGACAACCGGTAAATTAGATGATGAAGCGATGGCGCTGATATCTCAGGCGCTACACCATGGTTAATCTTTTTCTTCAGACTTGGCAAACGTTGTTGGCGCATCGGATGAAAAGTGCCTTGGCTATTATTGCAATTTCATGGGGCGTACTGTCTGTTGTTGTTTTAATGGCGTTAGGAGAAGGCTTCTATCGTTATCAAACGAAGTCTTTCTCATTTTTGGTCAATGACACTCAGGTTGTGTTTCCCTCTAGTACGAGTAAACCTTGGCAGGGCTTGCCCTCAAGGCGCGAAATAAACCTTGAACAAGATAAAATTGAGCTGATCCAGCAAGCTGGTTTTGTTAAAGAGGCGTCTGCTGTTTACCTTAAATGGGATACCAGCGTGACGAACACTCAAGGGCATAATATTGGCAGTATGGTAAGTGGTGTTGCTCCCTCTTATTTTCCTATCTCACAAAATAAGTTGCAGCCTGGTTCACGAAATATTTCGGCGACGGATATGGAAAACCACACACGGGTGGTTGTATTGGGTGATCGAATTGCTCAAATGGGCGGAGTCGACATTGGCGATCATATTAAGATCCACGGTATTCCATTCTACGTAATAGGTGTGATGGTCGATAATGAAGGAGGGATCTCTTTCGGTGAGAGTCGACGAGTTTTTGTGCCCCAAACTACTTATCTTGATCTCTGGAACGATAAGCCATGGCAACTGCTATTAAAGCCTGTAGAAGCCATGGATTCCGCATCGTTTAGACGTAACATTGTTAATTTTTTTGCTAAACAGATGCACTTTGACCCTACTGATAAAGATGCGGTCTATCTGCCCGACTTTAGCGAGGGTGGAGACGTGATTACCGGTATCTTTCGTGGTATTCAAATATTCCTGACGACCAGTGGCGCTATGACTATGGCGGTTGGCGCTTTGGGTGTGGCTAATATCATGTTTCTCTCTGTTACGGAAAGAACTCGGGAAATTGGCGTTCGGCTAGCGATTGGTGCAACACAGGGTTCCATCATGTCTCAGTTTATTATTGAGGGGCTTATCTTAGTTACCTTAGGATCCATCGTGGGATTAATGGCGTCCTTTGGTACGGTTTATTTGCTTGGCTCGATGGCGTTACCAGAATGGATTGGATCACCTGTTATCACGTTAAGCTCGATTGGAATGGCGTTAACGGTGACACTGATTCTGGCGTTCCTAGCCTCTTACTTTCCTGCAAAACGGGCGTCTCGTCTAACTCCTGTTGATGCACTTAGTGCGAGGGTTTAATCATGCTATTACCGATGAGACAAATCTTTCAGGAAATGTCTGCAGAAAAGCTACGACTTGGGCTCACGATTCTGGCTGTTGCGTGGGCAACCTTGTGTATTTCAGCGATGCTATCGGTGGGAGAAGGCATTAGGCAAGGCGTGCTTAAAACGGCACAAAATGGCAATGGTAATTTGATTTATCTATCAGGGGGGATGGCTACGGTTGATTATGGATCTTTTCATCAGGGCAAGCCGCTGACTCTAACAGTAGAAGATACGAAAGTTGTAGAGGCTCTGCCTAACATCAAAGCTGCAGTGCCGACAGCTGTGTGGGATGAATCACTTACTGTTGGGGAGCGAGGGTCTTGGAAAAAAGCGTTAGCCGTAACGACTGAATTTCAGCCGGTGACGAATCTCAAGACACGCCCAGGAGGGCGTTGGTTTAATCCTCTAGATCAAACGCAACAACGCAAAGTCATCGTGTTGGGTTACCTTTTAGCGGCCGATTTGTTTAACCCTAATGAAAGCTTTAGCTGGTTTTCTACTGTCAAATTAGAGGTCAATCCCGTGGGGAAAACAGTAAAAATTGGCAGCCAAGAGTTTACGGTGATTGGTGTACTAGAGAAAAACAGTGCCAAGGTTGAACAGGGAGATAGCATCAATTATTCGAGCTTTGTTCCTTTCTCTACATGGCAGCGTTTTAATATTAACGGTGACATTAGTGGTATCAACGTTCAACCTCATGATGGTGTCGACAGAGTCAAACTTGCAGATACGATTCGTCAGGTTATTGCGCGCAAACATGGTGCCAGTGTCAGTGATGAGCAGGTCGTTCAGGTTGAGGATATGTTTCTCAAACAAAAAACGATGCAACAATTCTTAGTTGGTCTTCAGGGGTTCCTTGGTGTGATTGGTTTTATCACTTTGGCAGTGGCGGGCATAGGTATTGCTAACGTGATGTATGCAACGGTGAAACGATCCACACGAGATATTGGCGTGAGAATGGCGGTCGGTGCTACTCCAGGGATGATTCGCATGCATTATCTGGTTCAGTCATTGATGACTATGATGATGGGCGGTTTATTGGGCTTAGTAATCACTTATACACTGATTGCTGTAATTCGCTCTTTAGAGCTTGAAGGCAACATGTTTTATGAGCGTCTTGGTAAACCTGTGCCTGAGCTTTCATGGTTGGTTGTCACCATTGTTGTTTTGACGTTGGTGGTTATTGGTGTCGCTGCGGCTTGGCTTCCGGCTAATCGTGCGGCGAAAGTGACTCCGATGGAGGCACTACAAAGTGAATGATGAGATCAAAGACAGCGGAGAAACCATGTCTAACAAATTCTTAGTGGAACTCTCAAATATCGGTAAACACTACTCAAACGGTGATACTGAGATACGTGCACTAGACGGTGTCGATCTCTTGATTGAGAAGGGAGAGTTTTTGTCTATTTTAGGCCCGTCAGGATCCGGTAAATCAACGCTGATGAATATGCTTGGTTGCCTTGATAAGCCGACGGAAGGGGAGTATCAGCTAGATGGAAAAAATGTTGCTGCGTTGAGTGCTAATGATCTTGCTGGTATTCGGAATCAAAAAATTGGTTTTGTATTCCAGAGTTTTAATTTGCTTGAGTATGCATCTGCATTGGACAATGTTGCTCTGCCTCTCGTGTACTCAGGGATCAAAGCCAAAGAGCGTCGTAAGCGTGCGGCGGCCCTACTTGAACAAGTAGGGTTGGGCGATAGACTTGACCATAAACCGAATCAGCTGTCTGGCGGTCAGAAACAGCGTGTCGCTATTGCTAGAGCTTTGGTTAATGACCCTCAGATTATATTAGCTGATGAGCCAACAGGGGCTCTGGATTCCAAGTCTGGCGCTGAGATAGAGGCTTTGTTTAATCAGCTTCATGCTGAGGGCCGAACATTGATTATCGTTACGCACGATAACTCGCTTGCTGAACGAACTAAGCGCATAGTGACGATCAAAGACGGTAAAGTATTGTCTGATCGCCAAGGGCAAAATTGCTCAACCTAGAACCTTGCAGCTTTCACTTAGAGCCACTTCATCACGAAGTGGCTTTTTTCTTAAGTGTCTAACACTGACCTTGTACGGACGATATTGAGTGAACTACACTGATAAAAAAGCTAGGTAAGTAACAGATGAATAAAGAAAATTTCCCTATAGAGTTAAAACGACTTCGTGAATCAATCTCTATTTCACAGGAAGAATTTGCAGAGTTGCTTTCCAATTCTCATAGAGCGTTTTTTGGTGTAAATCAGGTGATGGTCAGCCAGTGGGAAAGGGCAAAGACGTTGCCGAGTTTTGTTCGTCGTCTTGGTATCGCGAGTTTCTTTCAGGTCGATTACGATTTTTCCGTTGAAGAAATGGTACAGGTGAAAGCCGCCACTAAGAATGTCGAGCGTCCATTCAGTATTGATATTGGTTATGACTATGAGGTGACGAGTGTTGAGTCATATAACATGGGAGCACTTCCAGCGAAAAGGCTTAAGTCGATTCAAGGAATGCATCTAAAAACCTATGGCAAAGATTTTATCGAGGTTTCTCAGCATCTGGGTGTGAAAAAAGAAGATATGCAGGTGCTTTGTTTTCTTTTCGAGGGGGTCATTATTGGTCATGTGGTGTATGACGGCTTAAGTAAGATGCTTTGCAGTGTTGGCGCGGTTAGCATTGTGATTCGTCGTAAGATCTTCGATTACATGGCGGATAATTTGTCTGATACTGAGTTTCGCTTTCCAACCCTTGACCCTGCTATGTGCCAGTTCTTGTATGACCTGTATTTAGAACCTTATATGAGCAAGCTCGGCATGCCGTTTTTCAAGGCAGACATCAAGAAAGTGGTGAAAAATCCTTTTTCTCAGAACATCCAAAATAAACACGATATTTACTTTAAGTATATCCGTTACCACGACCTTAAGCAGAAGAAGAAAAGTGTCGAGTTTGTTTTAAGCTCTAGTCTGTAAAGGCGCTTTACATGACTAATCTTAGGTCGGTTAAAGGCTGAGGTTTTGAGTACAAGAAGCCTCGATAGCGATCAAACCCTAGCTGGTGGATCATTTGACGTGTATCTGCGTCTTCAACGCCTTCCGCAACGGTTTCAATACCAGACTCTTTGCAGTATGCCAAAGTACGCTTAACTAAATCGGAGCTTGCGGGCTCAATACTATTCACAATCGATTTATCGAACTTTACTTCATCGACATTAAGGCTAATCACCTTATTCATGTCTGAATAACCGATACCAAAATCGTCGATAGAGATTCTGACGCCCAGAGACTTAAAGCGCTTTATCTGCTCACAAAGCTGCTCATCTAACTGATCATTTTCACTTAGCTCAAAGGTAAGCTGTTCTGCTTTGAAAGATGCATTCCAAAGTAATTCACGAACCTTTTCGACATTATCAGGGTTTGCTAGCACTTTCTTGCTGATGTTTACCGCCAAGCTTAGATGAACGGAAAGCGATTTGACCTCCGTTAGAGATTGCTCAAGCACACTAAAGAAGATTTCTTCTTCATAACCCAATGCAAACGCGCGATCAATAAACACGCCCGGAGAGAAAATCCCTTCCTCTGGAATATCTAAACGAAACAGCGCTTCAACCCCAGTCACTTTCTCGACACTAGGCTGCACCTTTGGCTGATAAAAGCAGGTGTACCAGTCGTTTTCGAAGGCTTCTTGAATGGTGTGGTCGGATAGGGTCATGTGCTTGTTTCTCATCTTGTCTCATTTGCATAGCGGCGTAACGGTCGCACATTCTGAGAGAAGCGGAGAATCATCACTATATCGTTCTGAGATGAAAAATTGATATTCGATATGAAAGCGAAATTAGACAGGAACGGAAGGGGATTTGACGCTAAAAAGAACAGGTAAGGCGCGTTTATGTGCCCTGTGTCACTGGGATGAACTATTATTAGTGCCTGTGATTCATTAATGTTTTTCCAACTAAAGGGATAATCGAGAAGGGGATGTTCAACTAGAATAGGGGTATAAGTTTTACAGTGTAAATGATCGAATTGAAATCGTTTACATCCCCTACATAATGCGGCGCGCGATGCTGCTGAATAATAATTAGGAAGGAATAGACAATGTCTTCTGCATTTTACCAACAGATTCAAACTCAAATCGAAGAAGTTAAAGAAGAAGGTCTTTACAAGTCTGAGCGCATTATCACTTCTGCTCAAAAAGCAGCGGTTTCTATCTCGACTGGTGAAGAAGTACTAAACTTCTGTGCAAACAACTACTTAGGCCTTGCTAACCACCCTGACCTTATCGAAGCTGCTAAAGACGGTATGGATCAACACGGTTTTGGTATGGCTTCTGTTCGTTTCATCTGTGGTACTCAAGATTCTCACAAAGAGCTAGAGCAAAAGCTATCTACGTTCCTTGGTAAAGAAGACACTATCCTTTACACATCTTGCTTTGATGCAAACGCTGGCCTATTCGAAACGATTCTAGGTAAAGAAGACGCAATCATTTCTGATGCTCTAAACCACGCATCTATCATTGATGGTGTTCGTTTGTGTAAAGCAATGCGCTTCCGTTACTCGAACAACAACATGGAAGAGCTAGAGCAGCAACTTATCGCAGCTAAAGAAGCGGGCGCTCGTCACACGCTTATCGTAACTGACGGTGTGTTCTCAATGGACGGCGTAGTCGCTAACCTTCCTGCTATCTGTGACCTTGCTGACAAGTACGGCGCACTAGTGATGGTTGATGACTCTCACGCAGTTGGCTTTATGGGTGAAAACGGCGCGGGTACTCACGAGTTCCACAACGTTGTTGACCGTATCGACATCATCACAGGTACGCTTGGTAAAGCAATGGGTGGCGCTTCAGGCGGTTACACTTCTGGTAAGAAAGAAGTGATCGACTGGTTACGTCAGCGTTCTCGTCCATACCTATTCTCTAACTCTGTTGCACCAGCAATCGTATCTGCGTCTATTCGCGTTCTCGATCTTCTAGCGGAATCTGGCGACCTACGTACTCAACTATGGGAAAACTCTGCTCACTTCCGTACTCGGATGGAAGCCGCTGGTTTCACTATGGGCGGTGCTGATCACGCAATCATCCCAATCATGCTGGGTGATGCAAAAGTAGCAGCTGAATTCGCAGAGCGCGCACTAGAGAAAGGCATCTACGTGGTAGGCTTCTCTTTCCCTGTAGTACCAAAAGGCCAAGCTCGTATCCGTACGCAAATGTCTGCAGCACACTCTCGTGAGCAACTGGATCGCGCAATTGATGCGTTCATCCAAGTTGGTAAAGACATGGCTATCATCTAATTTTAAAGGGGTGCCTTGTGCATCCTTTGATTAGATAGAACAACACCCAATAGAACATATAGATTTTTGATTCTCGCCTTACAGTTAGGCGAGATGAACTGGATAACATTATGAAAATTAAAGCACTTTCTAAGCTTAAGCCTGAAGAAGGCATTTGGATGACCGAGGTTGAAAAACCTGAAATGGGTCATAATGATCTTCTTATTCGTATTAAGAAAACTGCAATTTGTGGTACAGACGTACATATCTACAACTGGGATGAGTGGTCACAAAACACAATTCCAGTACCTATGGTAGTAGGTCACGAATACGTGGGTGAAGTTGTTGGCATCGGCCAAGAAGTTCGTGGTTTTGAAATCGGCGACCGTGTATCTGGCGAAGGTCACATCACATGTGGTCACTGTCGTAACTGTCGTGGCGGCCGTACTCACCTTTGTCGTAACACAACAGGTGTTGGTGTAAACCGTACTGGTGCGTTCTCTGAGTTCCTTGTGATCCCTGCGTTCAACGCATTTAAGATCCCTGCAGAAATCTCTGACGATCTAGCATCAATCTTTGACCCGTTTGGTAACGCAGTACACACAGCGCTTTCTTTCGACCTAGTAGGCGAAGACGTGCTGATCACTGGTGCTGGTCCAATCGGTATCATGGCTGCTGCTGTAGCTAAGCACGTTGGTGCTCGCCACGTTGTAATTACTGACGTAAACGAATACCGCCTAGACCTTGCTCGTCAAATGGGTGTAACTCGCGCAGTAAACGTAATGGAAGAGAAGCTTGAAGACGTAATGGCTGATCTTGGCATGACTGAGGGCTTCGATGTAGGCCTAGAAATGTCTGGTAACCCATCAGCGTTCAACAGCATGCTGACTAACATGAATCACGGCGGTAAGATCTCTCTACTAGGTATTCCACCATCAGACATGGCAGTAGACTGGAACCAAGTAATCTTTAAAGGCTTGGTTATCAAAGGTATCTACGGTCGTGAGATGTTTGAAACTTGGTACAAGATGGCTTCACTAATCCAATCAGGCCTAGATCTAACACCAATCATTACTCACCACTACAAAGTGGACGACTTCCAGAAAGGCTTCGACATGATGCGCTCTGGTATGTCTGGTAAGGTAATCCTAGATTGGGAATAAGCGAATAGGGGAGACCCTTAGTTAATTCCAAAATGAAATGCCCCAAAGAAATTTGGGGCATTTTTGTCTAAACCTCACTTTTCATACAACCATTGCTATTCACACACACTTAAACTTCTTTATTTGTACTATCAATAGCAATTGGAATGATTACTTAGGACTCATCTTCTTCGAAGCCGTCGGCATAACCTTTCGGTGGTGGTGTCCAACCACGTTCTGAGCGAGAGTGTTTGTCTGAACGGTCTTTTTTCATGTCTTCTTTCATCGCTTCTTCTAGATCAATAAAGATCTGCCTAAAGTTGTTGTCATAACGAGGGTTGTCTTGAGCTTCTGACCAAGCACTATATAGGTTTTCAGATTTACGACTTTCAACACGTTGATAAGTCGACTTTTGTTGTTCAACAAAGAACGGGTGATGACCTAAGGCACGTAAGGCTTCAGATCCCATTTCGAGGGCTGAGTGGTATGTTTCTAATTCCACAAAATCGGCGCCGGCTTCTCTTAAGCGGTAACTATGGCCACGGTCGAACGCACGTACTAGGATCTTAACTTTTGGATAGGTATGTTTAACGTATTTTACTAGTTCAACACTTGAGTCTTGGTTGTCGATAGCAATCACCAACATAGCAGCTTCTTCAATGCCTGCGGTATGCAGCAAGTCGTGACGAGTAGCATCACCAAAGTAAGATTTGATATTGATGGAGCGTAATAAGTCTACTTGGTTTGCTTGATGATCCAGTACCACCGTATTGACATCGTTTGATACCAACAAGCGGTTTACGATCTGACCAAATCGGCCGATACCTGCAATGATGACAGTACCTTTCTCTTCTATTTTGTCTTCTTCTCGGTCGTTCGATTTTTGCTCGTAACGGGGCAGGATGACTTTATCAAACAGAATGAACAGACCCGGGGTTAAGAACATAGAGAGGGCAACAACCAGTGATAGCGTTTGAACAATATCCGCAGGTAACACATGGTTCTGTGCTGAGAAGCTCAGTAGTACAAAACCAAATTCACCCGCTTGAGCCAAGCTCAATGTAAATAGCCAACGGTCGCTGTTTTTGATTTTAAAGATCAGCGCCAGTGTGAACAGCACCAATGCTTTAAGTGCCATTACGCCGAGTGTTAAGCCAATGATGAGCGCAAAATCGTTAAACAAAACGCCAAAGTTGATACCTGCGCCTACCGTGATAAAGAACAATCCAAGCAATAACCCTTTAAACGGGTCAATGTTAGATTCCAGTTCGTGTCTGAACTCACTGTTGGCAAGCACCACTCCTGCCAGGAAAGTGCCTAACGCAGGCGACAGACCAACGAGACTCATCAACGCGGCAATACCAATCACTAACATCAGCGCCGTTGCGGTGAAGATCTCACGTAGGCCAGAGCTTGCAACAAAGCGGAACAGTGGGCGACTTAAATAATGTCCACCGACTACCACAATCGCGATTGAAGCCGTAATTACAAGGCCGTATGCCCAGCTTGGCAAACCTGCAACTAAACTGAGTTCATCGTGGTGTGCCGCGGTTTGGGCGGCACTCTCTGCCAAAGCAACCAATTCAGGAAGAGCCAACAAGGGGATGAACGCCAGCATAGGGATAACGGCAATATCTTGGAATAAAAGCACCGAGAATGCGTTTTTGCCACCTTCTGTTTTAGATAGGCCTTTCTCATTGAACGTTTGTAGAACAATGGCTGTCGATGAAAGCGCAAAGATCAAACCAATAGTCAGAGCGATCGTCCAAGGTTGTTCGAAGAACAATGCAATCCCCATCACGATAGCAGCCGTTCCGCCAACTTGAAGGCCACCAAGCCCCATCAACCGGTTTCTCATCGCCCATAACATCTTAGGTTCCAGCTCTAGGCCGACTAAGAACAGCATCATAACTACACCGAATTCGGCAAAGTGTTGAATGGTTGTCGTCTCTTCACCAACCAATCCAATGATAGGCCCGATCACAACGCCAGCGATTAAGTAACCGAGTACCGATCCAAGCCCAAGTCTTTTGGCGATGGGGACTGCAATCACGGCGGCCACTAAATAGATAAATGCTTGTAGAAAATATCCCGTCATTATTTAACCTCAGCCATTAATTCTTCCACAATGTGGTTCAACTTTTCTGCCTTACTGGCCCTTTTGATGTTGATATCACCTGCAACCAGCGCTTGTAAAAGCGTTCTGTAACTATCGACATGTTGTTGAATACGGTTTTCTTCTAATGCTGTACGAGAACCAAAAAGTGCAAAAGGTGCAAGGTAGTTCATTCCACATAAGGAAGCAGTTTGTTCAATGGGGTGAAGCAGTTCTCGAATGGTGAAATGGTTGTAGCCATCGCTTTGGTACGCATCTTTCTTACCGCCAGCGGTGATGCAACACAGTAAATTCTTGCCTTGTAATTCGTTACCATCGGTTCCGTATGCGAAGCCATATTCTAGAACGAGATCTTGCCACTCTTTAAGAATTGCCGGTGTTGAGTACCAATATAAAGGGAATTGAAAAATGATGATGTCATGGTCCAACAGGCGTTTTTGTTCACGATCGATGTTGATTTTGAAGGTTGGATATTCGGCATAGAGATCGACCCACGTGACACCGTCAACGCGTTTGGCTTGCTCAAATAAGGGTTTGTTTGCTTCAGAACGATGTTGAGAAGGGTGTGCGAATAGCACTAAAACTCGATTTTTCGACATATAGCCCTCTTTGTATATAAACGAATAATACTTATTAGAATTATAGATATACAATAATAGAAGAATGCTTGAAGAACAATGAATTAGCCAATAGTTGTTGTTTGCTCATTATCTCACTTTGTATCGGTCACCTTGTATTAAGGAATTGTAATACTTATGCAATTCAATACTTCGAAGGGATATGAGCTTGTAAAACTAAATATTCGTTAATAATCAAAGCTAACGTTTTTACTTTATGTCACCTTAACGTTAGAACGAAACCATTAGATAACTTTTCATACAATGATAACGAATAAAGGAAAGAGTATGAGTACAGATCTGCGTCAACAATGTGATTTTTTGCTTTCTGGTCACTTAGAACCCACTCCGGCACAAACATTCGCTCAGATGGCTGAATGGTGTGAAACGCATAATGTCACTCACGATAGCTACGGCGATGGCGAGTTTATCGAGAGTTTTGAAAAGAAAGTTGCAGACTTACTCGGTTATGAAGCGGCTGTGTTTGTGATTACGGGCACCATGAACCAACCAACAGCATTAGAAATTGCGTGCCAAGAGAAACGAAACCCAGTAGTGGCGATGCATGAATCGAGTCATATTATGCGCCATGAACGGCAAGGATATCAGCTCCAGAACAGATTCAACGTACTTCCAGTTGGTAACGTATTTCGCACTTGGAATGTTGATGACTTAAAGGCGTGGCCTGATGAGATTGCAGCCGCATTATATGAACTGCCTATGCGCGAAATTGGTGGGCAATTACCCGAATTGGAAGAGCTTGAAGCGATTAAACAGTACTGCAAAGAACAATCGATTCATCTGCATATGGATGGTGCTCGTTTGTGGGAGTGCGGCGCGTATTATCAAAAGTCATATAGCGAGATTGCTAAGGGGTTCGATACAGCTTATGTTTCGCTCTACAAAGGGTTAAACGGTCTTGGTGGGTCACTCCTATTAGGTGACAAGGCTTTCGTAGCAAAAGCTTCAGCATGGATGAAGCGTCAGGGCGGAAATGTTTATCATCGCACGCCTTACGTGGTTTCGGCAGCAATGCAGTTTGATCAACGGATTGAGTTGATGCCTGCATTGTATGAGCGTACTAAGCAAATCTATCAAATCTTACAAGATTACCCGCAGTTCAAAGTGAACCCGCAGCAACCCCAAGTAAACATGCTTCACCTCTATTTACCGGTGGGTTTTGAGGATGGCATTATCCTGCGCGACAATATAGCGAAGAAGCACAAGATTTGGATAGGAAACCCAGCGATCAGCGAACTGCCAACCCAATGTAAGATTGAATGGTATGTGGGTGATAACTTACTAAACTTGCCAGATCATGAGCTGATCGACATTCTAGACTTTATTAACGAAGAGCTGATTTAATTAACTAAGAGTTGATTTGATCGCAGAAGAGTTGAATTGATTACAGCAGAAGTGGGTTAACTGAGACGAATACAGGACATGTTTCCTGTATTCATTTTTACGCCGATAGGATAGCGGGGTCTTATTACATGTATTGGTTGATGTACACATCGACTAAAAACATGAATACGGGTACCGTGCTGAGAAGTCCGAAGAAGACGATTGGCACCCAGTTTTTCATTTTCTTTTTAGGTTGCTCGGTGTTGTTCATAAGTTCGGCCTTAAATTGGTTGTTGAGTCACACAGCTTGCTACAATGTCCCATACGCTATGAATAAATGTGCGTGGGGAACTGTCTAACAGCAGGCTCTAGTTACGTTTATGGTATCAAATAAAATGGTTGAGCCCTATGCGGATTTAGCGTTTCGTGGTGTGTATCAATCACAGAAAATGTAGGCGATTCATGAGCGGTTCATAAAGACTCAACAATAATGAACCTATTAGAACAAGTATTGCCTTACTTGGCATATCAAATAAACAGCATTCAAAGATTTGGAGAAGACAACATGAGAACAATAGGAAACATCATTTGGTTTCTGTTTGGTGGCGTATTTATGGGATTGGCTTGGTGGTTCTTCGGACTGCTCGCATTCCTCACCATTGTTGGCATTCCATGGGGTAGAGCGTGTTTTGTAATGGGTAATTTCTCATTCTTCCCATTCGGCCAAGAAGCGATTTCACGTGATGAACTGACCAATGAAACTGATATCGGGACCAGCCCACTTGGTATGATTGGTAACATCATTTGGTTCTTATTTGCGGGAATCTGGTTGGCGATTGGTCACATCATGTCAGCAGTAGCGTGTTTCATTACTATTATAGGTATTCCGTTTGCGATTCAGCACCTTAAGCTCGCAGTTATCTCATTGGCGCCAATCGGTAAAACCGTTGTCGACAAGCGTGAAGCAGAAGCGGCACGAGTAAGAAACTACAAGGGTTAAGACTACAGCTTAAGCCTTATATAGAGCTGAAAAAGCACATCACATGATGTGCTTTTTTGTGTCCATGTTTTATCTCACGATGCCCGCCTCTTACAAACACTCACTAGACATTGTTGAACAAGACTTCAAGCCTAAGGGTGATGTTGGCTTCTTCGATATGTTTCTCATAGGGCTCTCGTTCCCATTGATAGCGCGGAATCAATTCGTAGAACAGCCACTCTTTCCAAACGTTTTCTCGGTAGGTTATCGGCACCTGTGAATATTCGTAGTGGTTATACGGTTCGCTGGTTGCTGTGATAGTGGCGCTGTATTGCAGAGCTTGGTCTTGAGAAAGATAGTGATACAAAGTTAGCCCCGTACCGTAGTCCCAGCCTTTAATATCGTCGTTATAACCTGCAAAGTTCGACCATCGCGCTAAGAAGTCATCACTCAAAGAAAGATCAAAATCGACGTCAGTGATCTCGCCAGTTTCTTGCTTTTCTTGATACACACGTTGGGTCAGCCCGAATACGGCATCGGTAGTGAGAGGGTAGGTAAAGCGATAACGAGCTTCAATACGCTGACGCAGTGTCGCTTTAATATTGAAGCTGCTGTAACCCTTCGCATAAGCATCGTAACGAAGGCCGAGTGCGCTCTCTAATTCCTCTGAATCTTGTGGAAAAAATCCAAGAACTCTTCATCGCTGACAGACTCGTAGATCAACTTTAGGCGTTTACTCACAAAGGGAAGATGCAGACGCGCCTTGAGTTTTGTTGAGTAGTCGACCTCGCCACCTTCCGAGTAAATAAAATCGTTATACCAACGGACGGACGTGCCAGCTCTGGCATCTTCGGTAATGCGGTCATCAACAAAAAAACTATCAAACCACAGAGCGGGTTGGCAAAATTTACTGTTCAGGAAATGGTAAGCTTTTTCGACAGGGGCGTCTTCTAACGGCTGACTGTGGCACTCATTTTGTTCCTCTGCTTGAGTGGAGTGGACAACGAGTGAAGCTAATAATGAGGTGCTAACTATCCAACGACTCAATGGAACCTGTTTGTCATTCTATATATCAATAGTTTGACTATAACCAAGCGATCGCAACAATGCGACTTTTTAGTGGTGAGTCGCTATTGATTCGTCGCTCTTGGTTTGTGTGAAGGTAAAGAATTGAAAGAGACCGGTAGATAAAAGAAAACGGGCTCAGAAGGTGAGCCCGTTTGTGTTAGCTATTTGTTTTTAGCGAGAGCCGCGTGTTTCTAGCTCGAATAACTTGTCGCTAGATTACATTGCCGCTTCGAAGATCGCTGAGATTTCTTCGTGAGTCGCTTGTTTAGGGTTAGTGAAACCACAAGCGTCTTTTAGTGCGTTGTCAGACAGAGTCGGGATGTCTTCTAGTTTAGCACCCAGTTGCGCGATACCAGTTGGGATGTTCACGTCATTTGCTAGTTGAACAATCGCGTTGATAGCTGCTTCTGCGCCTTGCTCTGGTGTCATACCTTCAACATTCACACCCATTGCTTTTGCAACGTCACGTAGACGCTCTGGGCAAACTTGCGCGTTGTAGCGTTGAACGTGTGGAAGCAGGATAGCGTTACATACACCGTGTGGAAGGTCGTAGAAACCACCCAGTTGGTGAGCCATTGCGTGAACATAGCCAAGAGAAGCGTTGTTGAACGCCATGCCCGCCATGAACTGTGCGTAAGCCATTTGCTCACGAGCTTCAATATCTTCGCCGTGCGTTACTGCTGTTCTTAGGTGTGCTTGAACAAGTTCGATTGCTTTAATTGCTACTGCGTCTGTAATTGGCGTTGCTGCGATAGAAACGTAAGCTTCGATTGCGTGCGTTAATGCATCCATGCCAGTTGCAGCAGTTAATGATGCAGGTTTAGCAAGCATTAACTCAGGATCGTTTACTGAAATAAGCGGTGTTGTGTGCTTATCAACGATAGCCATCTTAATGTGACGAGCTTCATCAGTAATGATGCAGAAACGTGTCATTTCAGATGCCGTACCAGCTGTGGTGTTGATAGCAATCAATGGCATCATTGGTTTTTCAGATTGGTCTACGCCTTCGTAATCTGCAATTTTTCCGCCGTTAGAAGCAACCAGAGCGATGCCTTTTGCACAGTCATGTGGCGAACCACCACCGAGAGAAACAACAAAATCACAATCGTTGTCAGTCAGTAACTCTAGACCATCGTTCACGTTAGTGATGGTTGGGTTTGGTTGAGTGCCATCGAATACAACGGTGTCTACGCCGCGCTGGCTAAGAAGGTCTTGTACCTGCTTAACTACGCCAATTTGATTAAGGATCTTATCAGTAACGATCAGACCTTTTTTGAAGCCTTGAGACTGAATGCTATCAGCAGCATCCTTCAAACAGCCAGTACCCATGAAGTTGATTGTAGGGATATAAAATGCAGTAGACATTGGAAAACTCCGTTAATTATGATTCTTTAATTTCCTACATGTTGTCGGCATTCAAGTGGTCGACCATTGATCTGGAACAACTTTGATTCCGAACTACCACTTTATGGCTAGCTGTTGTGATAGGGCTCATATAGCAATCGTTTTTATGGTGTTCTGGTGTGTTCTTTGTCAGTAATGGATAGTGCTAGGTTGATTAAATAACAAGCAGGACGGTGCTCATATCATCATGAAAAGTAAGGTTTTTAATCAAAAGTTTCTCTCGTTCTCTTGTGTCTAGTTTTTATCGGAGTCATCACTGCATTGAACTTGAGGCTCTTGTAACTCTTCAGACTCAGCCATGTCCTCTGGCTCCTCGTCATAGTATTTGACAAGAAAAGGGGTGAGCATGACAGATGACGGTAAAAAGTGCTTCATAATACCTCCCGGTACCTAAGTGTATTTCTTGTATGGTATTGGTTTAATATGTGGCAAAATTTGCGATACATCATGACTTGTTACTTGTTTTCTATAAATTATTAGAACTATATACAGGCTCACAAAATTGAGAGTAAAGTGATGCTCCGCCCTTTGAGGGTAATAATAAAAACCAACACAAAAACAACGATAAAACAGTGCAGACACTGCTCCACAGCGCGAATAGTAGGAAATAAAATGAAGTACGATTGGATATTCTTTGATGCAGATGAAACCTTGTTCCACTTTGATGCTTTTCAAGGCATGAAGTTAATGTTTTCTCGTTTTGGTGTGGATTTCGGCGAGCAAGATTATGCTGCTTATCAGAAGGTTAATTTACCACTTTGGGTCGATTACCAAGATGGTCGCATTACAGCTGATCAATTGAAGCACACGCGCTTCGAAAGCTGGGCTGAAAAGTTAGAGACAACAACCGCAGCTTTAAACAGTGCTTTCCTAATGGCGATGGCGGATATCTGTTCTTTGTTACCGGGTGCACAAGAGTTAATGGAGTCTTTAAAAGGCAAAGTGAACATGGGCATCATTACTAACGGCTTTACAGAGCTTCAGTCTATCCGTTTAGAGCGTACAGGAATGACTGATTATTTTGATCACGTGATTATTTCTGAAGAGGTTGGGGTCGCTAAACCGGATGCCGAGATTTTTGAATATGCGCATAAGTTGGTTGGATTGCCATCAAAACAGAGAGTATTGATGGTCGGAGATAACCCACACTCTGATATTTTAGGTGGTTTGGATTTTGGTATTGAGACCTGTTGGTTGAATAGCCAAGAGAAAGCGACACCAGCAGGAATTAATCCTCATTATCAGGTTAAGTCTCTGGCTGACCTGCAAGCACTTTTGTTGGCATAATTGCTAATTGCTAATTGCTAATTGCTTTTAGATTTTTGAGTAAATGATTGATAGCCGAGTGCAGTTATGTGCTCGGCTACTTATTTTTACTTACTGCAACTTATCGATAGTGGTGCTTAAGCCTATCTTTGCTTTAAGTTACCTAATTACAATAAAGAGAAGGAAGAGGCGTGCTCAAATCTCATCGCCATAGCTGCTACGGCATTGCTGCCATTTTACTATGGAGCTGCTTAATTGCATTGTCTCGTAGTGTCTCAGAACAACTGGGCCCAATTGGTGGTGCAGCCAGCCTTTACACGGTGAGTTCGCTGTTGTTGGTCTGTGTTATGGGGTTACCTAAGCTTTCACGCTTCTCTAAATCGTATTTGATGATCGGTGGTGCCTTATTCGTTTGCTACGAAATCTTCTTGGCTCTGGCTTTAGGAATGGCAAATAGCCGACATCAAGCGTTAGAAATGGCCGTTATCAACTATCTATGGCCCGCGCTGACGGTGTTGTTTGCGGTGCTGCTGAGCGATAAAAAGATTAACTGGTTGGTTTATCCAAGCATCTTCTTGGCGTTCTTTGGCGTGGCTTGGAGTATCAGCGGCGATCAGGGGCTTTCTGTCGATCAAATCGCGGCCAATATTGCGACCAACCCTAAAACCTATTCGATGGCATTCTTCGGCGCGATTATTTGGGCGGTATATTGTAATTACACCCAACGAGTTGCTAAAGGGCAGAATGCGATTGTACTTTTCTTTATCGCTACGGTGATCACCTTGTGGATAAAATACGTATTGAGTGATGAAACAGGCATGGTGATGACAACAAGTGCGGCGATTGACTTAGCGCTAGCTGGTGTTTGTATGGGCGCAGGCTATGCACTTTGGAACACGGCAATTCTGGGCGGCAATATGGTGTTTCTTGCGACCATGTCGTACTTTACGCCTATTTTTGCAACCTTACTCTCTTCGGTGATTTTGGGCTTGTCATTAACGATGATGTTTTGGCAGGGCGTGTGTATGGTAACCGTTGGTTCACTGGCTTGCTGGTGGGTAACCAGAGATAAAAAGCCGACGGTTAAGGCGTCGGCTTCTGAAGAGGTTCAGTCTTGAGTGTTGAGCTTAAGAGAGAATGCTCTTAGCTCGCGATATTGAAGTTCAATTGAAGCTCATAATGCATCTTAGATAAGCGTCGCTTAAGTTGGCGGCGCGTACGTTCAATATCATCGACCGCAATCGCTTGTTGGTCGTTGGTATGAATATCAACATTGATTCATAATTCTGAGCTAACCATACAATAGGTGACACTATGATTAAGCGTGCAAGAAGAACTTAATAGTCTAGAGTTCAAGGTCGAAGCTGTTCACCCAGTCACAGAGCAGGACTACTCTGCTACTGATTAAGCACTGAACATCACTGCGAGTTTGCATAACGTTATGCTAAAGACGCGGGGATTTCCTAGTCTTCAATCAATATTCCATTTCTTCCTTGGTCTTTTACTTTGTAGAGTGTTTTATCTGTTTTTTGGATCAGCTCTTCATTGGTTAGATTTACAATATCAAAGTGTTTGAATATCGCTCCACCAACCGAAAGAGTTAAGCGATCACTGCATTTAGACTTCTTGTGGCTGATATTTAAATCATGCACACCGGATAAGAGCTGAGAAGTTTTTTCTAGCAACGCGTTTTGTGTTTCACCTGTACATAAAACTAAAAACTCATCACCGCCAAATCGAAATACCTTAAAAGATTCTGCTGAAAAATGATGTTTAAGCTGTTTTGATATGGTAACCAAAACCTCATCCCCTTTCACATGACCGTAGCAATCATTGAATTGTTTATAGTAGTCAATATCAATTAATAGTAACGCGTAAGACTGTTCTATTTCTGCAATATCACGCCACTGTGTGATGGATTCTGCCAAGGTTAAACGGTTAAATAATTGACTGAGCGGATCTAAATTCATCAGTGTTTTGAGCGTCATTTTTTGTTCTTCAAGTTGTTTCTTTTGCTGCTTATTCTGAAGATCAATGGATAAATAAGAACCCAAATGTTTCATTAAAGATAAGTGATGTTCTTGGTATGCGTTGGGCTCAATGGATTGGACGGTAAGAACACCAAGGCGCTTACCCTCAAGAATGAGCGGCAGCATGATAACAGACGAGTAGTCTTCTTTAGTTACACCAGTTAAAGCGTGTTCACCGAGCGGTTTATTTAATAGTTTGTTCAGTGCTGCTTTTGTAAATGCACCATGACAGAAAGGCACTCTGTTATTGATACAATATGCACTTAATGTCGCTTTTTTTGTACAGTCGACAGTGAAAGGCTCGAGTGTAACACCAAGGTCTAAATAAATTTCATAGGTCAGTTGGTGTGTGTCTTCGTTATACAAAGCGAGCCCAAGAGACTCAACTGGCATCACCTTTTTCAGATCTTCGTGAAGGCGTTGCATCATATCGGTGAGGTTTGAATGTGAACTTAAATACTCACCAAATGAAGTAATTAAATCTAAATCTGTTGTGAAAGAGTGTGCTTTCTCTAATGCGGGGCGTTCTGAGTACAGTTGGTACAATTGAAAAACGGCTTCGTTATTACTCTCGGAAAGGTTCTGGAATGCTATTGACTGAAGCTCAAAGGCCTTATCAACTATCTTAGATTGTTGGGCTTCCATTGCTTCTTGGCGACTAAAATTAAATAGCGATGAGGCGAGATTTTGCAGTGATGTAGCGCTGCCATATTTGTTTCCTAAAGATATAGCACGGCTTAAATATGGCTCAAGGACATCGTGTCTTTTATGCTCTATTGCACATGAACAGTAATTTTTTAAAGTTTCGATTAAGTAAAAATTGTCGCCTAGTAATTCACAGGTTTCAATTGCAGTCTTAAAAGAAGAGAGTGCTTCATCAATCTGGTTGATAGATTGAAGGTGTTCTGCATAGCAACTGTGGTAAAAGTAAGTACCAATAAGACTAGGGTGTTTATTGAGTAGTTCTCGACATAAAGTGAATTTTCTTTCGGCCTCGGCTTTATTACCTAGCGTTGAATCAATGATAGCAAGATTACTTAATATTGATCTCGATGAAGCTTGAAGAGAATTTTTTTCTATTTCCCATGCGAGCTTGCAATAGTACTGAGCTTTTGAATAATCTTGGGTTTCTAAAAAAATGTAACCTAAATTATTATATATTCGAGTTAGGAGGCGCTCATTGTTAACGGCTTTTGATGCGCTTGCTTTAGTGAGAGAAATAATGGCTTTTGAATAACAGCCTAATCGTATGAGAGCAACGCCAATAGAGTATTCTATGCAGAATTTAATATCGTGAATATTGGATGTTTCACTTCGGTGCAGTGCTTCAGTTAGAGGCTCAAAGGCTTGATGTACATGGCCCGATTTCAATAGCCGGGATCCCGTACAAAAATAATCAATGGCGCTTGGGATTGGTTGATTATTTTCAGAGGCAACTTTTCTTATTTTAGCTTCAATCGTAAGAATACTTGCTTCATTAGGAGCTTCAACTATGTCGTTTATTTTTTCACTTAAAAAATAATTAAAGTGCTTAGAAGGGTTCATGTCACGATCACTAAAATAAGATAATCTCGTATTGTACGAAGGGGCGAACAAATTTGAAAGTAAAACTTATAATATAAAAGTGATGTATAAAGGCTACTAGGGACCAGGTCATTAAGCCGTAATATTTAAATTCAATTGAAGCTCATAAGGCATTTTAGATAAGCGTCGCTTTAATTGATGGCGTGTTCGTTCAATATCATCAACCGTAATCGCATCTTGGTCGTTAGTATGAATATCAACATTGACTCTTAGCTCCGGGCCAACCTTAGTCACACCCATTAGCTCCAAATCTTGCTCCGCATCTTTGTCCACAGCGACAACATTCTTATCTACCGCGTCACAAATATCTTTGGTTGCCGACATCATTAGCAGTTCACGCATTGCTTCACGTAACATGTCGAACGGCACTTTGATAAAGTAGAAAGACATCAGCAACATCATCATTGGGTCGGCATATACCGCGTATTCAGCAAACGGAGAGTAAGCCACCAACCAAGCAACAACGAAACCTGCCGTAACAGCCACACTCAAAAGCGTATCCATTTGCCACTGTTTAGACTCAGCTTGAATCAAACCTGAAGAAATACGTTTGCTCTTGTTAGCGATGTACCACCAAGCGTAACCACAACCCAATACGTTGAAAATACCAAACAGAGTTGCGATAGAAGCATCGACTTCACGACCCCCTGTCATCAGAGCACCAATCGCAGAGTAAAGCGAATAACCGACCACAAGTAGAATCACAATCGCTTTAATGGCGATTACGATTGGCTCAATGATGGCTCGACCGAACGGGAACTCCCTGTCTGATGGGCGATTAATGTATTTTGAAGCAGCTAGTGACAATAAAGTTAACAGTAAACTGATAAGAGAATAGACACCGTCAAATACTATGACTAGAGAGCCAACGAGAAGACCCAACACCAATCCGCCAATTGCGAAGCCTGATGCTAAAAGGGCTGAGAACAATAGTACTCGGTTTTCGTTTTGGCTTTTCCTGTCACACATAATATTTTCCAGATGTTTTTGATAACTTCATTGTTCTAATATTGAGCTAGCTTTACAAACTTTATCTGATGACGTTTATATTTCGGTAACTCGTTTTATATTCAAGTTATTATAATTCAATGACTTAACGACAAATTCAGGTGTCAGTAAAGTTGACGATGACTGTTTTCAGGAAATGTGAAACTGGCGTTAAATGGTTTATGATTAGTAAAACACATAGGTTGTGAAGGTCTCATAGCCTAGCTGTGTAAAGGATCAGGCTGTTAAAGTTACAGAAATCGCACTGAAACCTTATACCTTAAACTTGGGTTTGAACCTTGAGCGTAGATCTGAGTTGAACTCGAAAAGGAATGGATGAAGATGAAATTTGATGATCTCAACGATAGCGACTTGTGGGCGATTGCTAACCCGATCATGGACAACTTGATGGATGGTTCAACCAAGGTGGACCATGCTCAGCACTGCCGAGACTTTACGCAGCGCATGAAGGATATTGTGACGCCTGAGTATCTGGAAAAGGTGTGTCATCATTATCAGCACAGTAATGGCTTTTTTGCTGAACGTGAGCCCGTTGCGCTATTCAGACGCTCCGATTCCATCGCCTTTGTTTGGAAACAAGCGTATACCATTGCGAAAGGCGAGTTTGTGGCAGAAATGGTGTTGGTTGAAGAAGACGGACGTTATTTAGTGGATCACGTGATGGTCTTCTAAAGAGAGGGCTTTCTATTTGTTAGATGATTTTAAGTGTCGAGATTGAACATTATCTGACACTTTAGAAATCAAACAAGTAATCGCTGATCTGATCCGCTAACCAATTCATACCTGGATGCTCTGCCATACCTGCCGCGGTAAACATACAGTAGTCTTCTTGAGTTAGGCCATAAGTGTGTTTGATTACCGCCAGTTCTTGTTCACGCAATAAATGGCGTATCAATGGCTCAGGCATTACGCCCCATGCATCTTCTCGTAGAATCGTATCCAACATAAAATCGAAGCTAGAGAAGCCGATGTATCGGCGAGAGAAGGGCTCAAGCTCAGGGTTATCTTTTTCATTGAGATAAACCATGGTCGCTTGCATTGAATTTCTTAGTACTTCATCCGAAACTCTTCGCATCGCACTCAAATCATGCCCTTTCTTACATACCGACATCATTCGGATCTTGCCGAGTGGGTTGTAGATAATTCTTGGGTCGTCGACACGCTCGTAATCGACACCAAACGCAAAATCAACTTGCTGAGTTTCGACAAGATTAGCCAAGTCGCCACTAGACGCGAGAACGAAGTTGAAAGAAGTGGAAGGGTATTTGTTGTTTAGGGCGTGCGATAAACTTTGCCACATTTCATCGGGTAGGGAATCGTCGCGTGCGATCCAAATCTCGGCGTTGAATTCACCCGAAACATGTAAGCAGGTTTGCTTAATGCGTGCTGCCGTTACCAACATGCCTTCACAGTCTTTATAGATGGCCTTACCTGCCTCAGACAGCTCGACATGGTTACCGCTTCGAACAAACAGTTCGACATCTAACTCTTTTTCCAAGGCTTTGATCGACATGCTGAGTTTGGTTCGGTTACATTCAAGCTGTCGAGCAGCTTCAGAGACGGATCCTAAATCAGCAACAGAACAAAAGGCTTGGACTTGAGAAAGGTTCATTTCATTTCCATATTGAGCGGGTGGCGGTGCATATTATCTGAATATTGTGCTGACTATCTTAGAAATAGTCCATCTTTGCATGATAACTCTATGACGAATTGACTAATTTGGTTTATTCTGGGGGCGTTCCGAACCTACAAGAAGTAAAGATGGAGGCCATGATGGCGAAACAATGGGACGAGTACGCACCTGATTGGGATAACGATCCCGCTACTGCTGTATTCGCACAGTCCGCATTTGACCAGTTAACACAGCTCGTTGATTTGAACGGAACCCGTGTCCTTGATTTTGGTTGTGGTACAGGATTACTCAGCCAGAAAATATCTCCTTTTGCAAAAGAGATCATCGCTCTCGATATCTCAGAAGGGATGATTGAAGAGTTAGATAAAAAAGAGCTGTCTAATGTAGAGCCTGTCGTTGATATCTTATCGCGTGGACTTGCAGCCCAACACCCAGCATTCAGAAATCAGTTTGACTTAGTGGTAGCCTCTTCGGTATGTGGCTTTATTCCGAACCTACAAGACACGGTCAGCCTTATTTATACTCTGTTAGAAAACGATGGCACGTTTGTACACTGGGATTGGTACTTAGAGAACGACAGCGAAGACTACGGTGTAAGCCAACAGCGCTCAGAGAATGTATTGAGTGCAGCTGGCTTTGCAGTGGTTGAAGTGTCAACGCCGTTCTCGATCAACACTCCACAAGGAGAGTTAAAGGTATTGATGGGTGTTGGACGTAAACAAGTGCTTCCTTATCTGTAATCGTGTGTATGCCTAGAGCTAGCCTCGGTAATGCTCATCTAAAATAACGAAACCCACATCAACGATCTTAAGGTCAGTTGTGTGGGTTTTCTGTTATTAGTCGTTTGCGTTTAAAATAGGTGTGATAGTGAGTGCTTTAATATCTTCACTATCACTATCACTATCACTACCAACGCCAACACTGGCTTCTTTCTTCCCATTTCGTTCATAGATAAGCAAATTTCAGGCAATTAACAAATCACTCATTTTCATTTTGGAAATATAGTCTTGCATACATTTCATTAGTGGAAATGTAACAGTGAGATATAAAATAAGCCCATAATAATATTATAATGCCGTTCGGATAAGCATTACTGCTTGAATCTGAACGGATATTTGGCTGGGACAAAGAGGACTGAACGTGGAAACGTTCGGTCCTTTCTTTTATCTGGAAGAATGAAGTGACTCAAACTTTCTCTCATCCTTTTCAGTTTTACAGGTAAAGTTCCGTCTGGACTTAAAGCTAACCAACGTAATTGCGCATCAATAAGGTTAATTGCGGCGGTAAAACTGACCCTAGTCGCTCGAACCCCGGCTTCTGAAGCTATCTTAACCATCTCTAATCGCACTAAGTTATAGGCAAGTAATACGCCCCAAAGCTCTTGCTTCACACCGGCAGAAAAACGACTTCGTAAAGTGACGTGACTTTGAAGTTGAGTCTGTTTAATTTCACCATAACCCTCTTCAATCTCCCAGCGTTGCCAATAAATACGCAGCAGGCTTTCTAGCGAGTATTTGCTAGGGTCTGTAAGTGAAGTAATAAAACCTTTTATCTCACCTTTTGGCTCTTGATATAGGACTAATCTGGCTTCCCAACGTGCGGGTAGATTCGGATTCTGCCGTTGAGCTTGAGGAGAGATAGGCATTGAGATAAGCATGTCGTTCTCCGCATATTTCTCCAACACTTCATAGCGTAGTTTACGTTTTGCAGGCATTAACCAGTGGGCATTTTCAGCACTCTCTTGCCAGGACAGTAAAAGGTCTGCCGAGAAATAACAACGATCAAATAAGGTCAATGAGTGTGCGGGGATGTCATTGAATAGGCGCTTAGCTAAGGTCGTTTCACCGACATGACAACCATCAAAAGCCGCCCCCATAATCATTCGAGTTTCTGTTGACATCAAAGCGACTAAACGAAGTTGAGGGTAAGGTTTCAATTTTTTGGAGATGAACCCAAATTCTTCAGCGTTCTCTGGGGAATCTTGGCACCGAAATGTTGTTCCATCGACAGCAAGAACATTAAGTTCTAAGTCTTTGTCTTGTTGAAGGATATCTCCGTTCCAAGCCTTTACCGTTGTGTGAAACAGAGCCGCTAACGGACTCTCATCTAGACGTCGGCGTGAATCAGTTAGGACACTGGGTGCAACACGAGACCAGCTATCTTCAGGTTTAGGCTGAAGTGCAATGTCTAATGAACTGCATACCTCTTTGATAGACATGTTGCGTTGCAGCCCCATCCAAATAACTAACCAGACAGCTTGCTGAGCGGGAAGTCGGCGTCGTCTTATGCTCGCTTTATTGGTTTCAAGAAGAGCTTGTTCTATCCACTCAATCTGAATGGCGTCGACGACAGATTCATAATTGTCGGCATCTTCAATGGTCTCGTGTGCCATTGCTAATTCTTGTTCAAGCATAAAAAATCCCCATCAACGTTGTTGATGGGGATTATCTGCTAACTGCAAGATCGTTCAAGTCTTCTTAAACGATCGGCATTATACCAAATCGGTAGGGCTTTTGCTTACGGCTTAAATAATAACGTTTCCTTAAAACTGCTGTCTTGGCTCATGCTCGAAGACAACAGTGCTTAAGCTTGCTTGTAAGTACGCGTGATAGAGCCGCGTACTTATTTTGATGGTCTATCGTTTAAGACCTAAGACCCAAGATGAGCTACAGGTCGACCAAAATTGTCTTAGTTGTAATCCCGCCTTGGTCATCGATTATCTTCAGTGTCACCTCGTGCTTTCCGTATGAAGGGAAGATTGAAGTGAATGTGCGACCTCGTTTCACCTTTCCGTTTGGAAGTGTCCACTCGGTATCAACAATACGACCATCGCTGTCTGAACTCGTAGACCACATGGTTACCCAGCGACCCAAGTGAATGTACTTTGCACTCGCTTCTGGAAGGGCGTTTGGAGATTCAACACTCACTACGGATCTAAATGAATCGGTAGCGCCTTTGTCGTCAACAACAGTCAAGTTCACCGTGTATTCACCGGCTTGCTCGTAAGACCAAGTTGGTGCCACTTCGTTACTTGTTGTGCCGTTGCCAAAGTCCCATAGATAACTGGCGATCTCACCGTCTTGATCAGAACTGAAGTTACGTGCAGAAATGTTCAGGCCAGTGACATTGAGCTCGAAGTTCGCAGTAGGGGCGATGTTGTGTTGGCTTACTTTCGATAAGCGAACCACGCCGTATTCGTTGTTGTCACTCTGATTCACAATATCAACGGCTAAGCCAAACTCCGTTAGGATACGTCCTGAATCAGGCGCTTGTGGAGAGGTGTAATCTTGGTCGTCAGAGAAGCTAGCATTGCCAACCAAACTGGTATCTTCAAGTACATCATCGTCGCTGTTCACAAGACGCATTGGGGTATGATCTTTGAGTGAAAACGCAGCATCACGAACTTGATAACGAGTTTGAGCGACTTCACCGGATTTTTCCCAAGTCATGGCATTCTGGTCTGCATCGACCACGCCTAACCAACCTTCACCTGGGTGTTTGCCTACCCAGTTATCAGTCAGCGACTCGTCTACGTACCAAATGATCAAACCTGGATCGAATGAGATGAGTTGGCCCATGCGTTTGATGTTGGCTAGGCCTTCATCAACGTCCATGTGGCTACGCCATTGCAGTAGGTAGTAGTGTTGCGCTTGGTGGAATCCATTACTTAGCTTGTAGCCATTTAGGGCGAAGGTGGAGTTGCTTTCTCCATCGTCTATTGAGGTTACTTCACCATCCACGACCACACTGAGGTTATCCAGATAGAAGCCTTCCATCGCCAAGCCACCATCGGTGATGTACTCAAACGAAAGCTCTACTTCTTGGCCTACCCATTGTGATGCGTCAAACTCAGCGTCAATCCACCCGCTAGATTCGCCGCCAATAGCAGGAACGAGGCCAGTATTGTATGGGTCATCCATTGAGGTGATGTTGCCAGCTATTGCTTGTCCGTTGATTAGCACGCGAGCGAAGTCGTAGTCTTTCTCAATTTCATACCACGTTTTGAACGAAAGCAATGCAGAATCACCCGCTGGAATCACCAACTTGCGAGTCATGCTATTTTTCAGATCATCGCCTTTTTGAGAGTGGAATGAATACTCTCCCTCAAAGGGTCTCAGACTTTCAATTTGCTTTTCAGGAAGATCGACCTTAATCATGTTCGGACGGCTGTTATCCGTTGTTTGGAACAGCGTATAAACTTGTGGGTTGTCTTCTAGGTCATCAATCGAGATTTGATCATCGTTAACCCAGCGACCACCAATCGATTTTTGTAGGAAGTGCTTTGCCCAAGAGCTGAATGCCGTTGGTTGTGTGCCACCAATTTTGCCAGCCCAGCTGCCTGAAGACATGATTGACCAGTAAGATACTGGTTCACCCTTGCCTGTGTATTGCGTGTCGTACTCGTCTGGTAAGCCTAAATCATGGCCATACTCGTGAGCACAGACACCCGCTGCTGCATCAATCGGTTGAATGGTGTAATCAAATGCCGCGTATTGGCCACCAAAGCGGTCGGGAAGCGAGCTAGAGGTACCTTCAAGCACATGTGTGCGACCAAGGTTGAATCTGTGTGACCAGATAGCGTCAGGGCCCAATACACCACCACCGGCTTCTTCGCCAACAGATGCGTGGAATACCATTAGGTGATCAATCACACCATCTGGTTCACGGAAGTTTCCGTCACCGTCGTAATCGTAACGATCTTCGATATCGTAATCGGCTAGGTTGATACTCGGATCTTGAGCCAATTGATTAAGTGCTTCACGAACCAGTTCCTGTGCGTTTAAGTCGTTGTCGGTCGTCGGGGAGTTACCACCATAGAATGACGCAGGTTTAGAGGCGCGATACCAACCCGCAGCTTGACCTGCAACGCTGTAACTATCACCTGATTCGCTTTGGTAATACTGACGCATCGAGATTAGGTTTTCGCCATTTGGCCCTGTGTAGCCAGAATTTGAAAACAACAACTCTTGATAATGTTCAGGGTTGTAGCTCTCGTAGAGCATTTGCGTGTGCTCTTCGGTCAGCTTGTTATTATCCCAGTTCAAATCAGGGAAATCGACTAACAGAGCGAGTACTTTATCGGTACGCTTGGTGCCGACTTCTAAAGCAAAGACACTCGCTTTTTTAACACCGGATCCTTTTTCGATGGCTTTGAGTATTTTCGCTCGTTGTTCAAGTGCTTTTTTACCGAATTGAGCGTCGCCTTTAAAACCTGAATTGATCTTATTTTTTAAGTAACGGTCAAGTGCGTCGTGTTTTGCCACATCGGTTGCATCTTGGTCGACTAAGCCTTGTCTAACTAGCATTTCAATAAGTTTGTCTTCATTAACAACGCCTAAATCAATAGGTGTTTTTGCATAACTACTGACGCTAAATAGAGTAAGCATTGCTGAAGCCAACAATGTTTTTCTCATCATTTTCATTATATTTCCTTTTTATATTTCCATGTCGATATTAGTATCAACTGCCTTATTTGAATCAGTTGTCCGAGTCTGGCCTAATACACTCTTGTGGTGTCTTATTTAACTGACGTGTGTTTGCTGTATTTTTCGTACTTTCTATCTCTTTTATACTTTCTATTTCTTTTGTATTGGTTGTCTCTTTTCTATTTTTTGAATCAAACTGAGTGCTCTTTACTTTTTTAGCGTTTAGATAGATACGCAAAGCTTCTTGATTGCCCTCATAGGTTAAGCCTGGACAGATAACGCCTCGTTCAATCAATGACTTCAGCAATAGTTCGTCGTTCTCAATAGTGGAAGCCTGTGACAGTGAGGAAAAAATGAGAACCATTAAAGCCATTGTTTTTCTGGGTATTTTTGTAAGAGTCTTAGTTGTAAGAGTCTCAGTTGTAACAGGCGCTGCTATAAGGAACATATTCATAAGAGCCATCAGTTTTGATTATGTAACAAAATATATTTATAAAATTCACCAATCAAATGGATAATTATTACAAATCATTGTTCGTTCCGATTTCAACATTTAAAGTTAATATCAAATAAGGGGTGTTATTTATTTTATTATCAGCTATTTAGTGGGTTTCGTTGAATGAATAGTTGATAGTTTGGATTTTTAACAACATTAGTTGGGAAGTGGTTATTATCTTGAGAGCGCGTTATACAAGGTATGGAGTGATAATAGTAATATATGTGTTTTATTATCTATGTTTAAAAAATGCATGTAATAATTGAGTTATTAGTAAATACTCATGCTGAAATTATTTTCACTCGAAATATCAATAATTGGGGTGTTGAGAATGATTTTCAGTGTTTCAAGGGCGTGAAATTTAACAATAGCGGAGGTGATAGGAGCACCAAGCTGTAAAAAAGAGCCCGTATTTGAGCTCTTTTCCTTTTATTCTCGTTGGCGATTTACTTATGACTGAGAGACGTCACGATAAAAATAACGTTCACAAGTACGTGGATTCATGCGCTTAATGACGTTTGATATTAAGGCGATAACCAGCACTGAGAATACTAACCTTCCCCAAAATATGGTGTAAAAGTCAGCCCCAATTAACATGATCAAAAGTGTATCTTCAATCAAACTGTGGAGTAGATTGAGCAGCATGATTGCGGTGAATACATCTCTTGCTGAGATATGTCCTTTCTTGGCTTCATTGATTAATAAGCCGCCACCAAACGAAAGGCCAAGCGTGATTCCTATTATTGTTAGGTTCGTGGCGTCCTTGCTGATTCCCAGTAATCTCAAGAATGGTCTCAACAATACTGCCATGAGTTTCTCAATACCCAGAACCTTTAAGATCTTGAGTAACAGTAATAGTGCTGAGATCACCATGAAGATAACCGCGAAGTTCTTGAACTGTTCAAGCGCCCAACCAAGATAGCTAGTGTCTCCAGATACTTCCGGTTGCCAAAGCACGGTTGCTGGGTAGTTGAGCAAATCACCGTATTGATAACTGAGGTTGAGCAGCCATGCCAGCACCAAGCTTCCACCCACTCTCACCGATAGGGTAGCCAGCCAGCTTACACCTGCTTTTTTTGCAATTGCGCCTTCAATTGGCAATGAGTGAGCAAGGAGCATCATGCTGCCTAAAATTGAAGCTTGAGCGACCGTTAAGGGAACATCGGAATTAATGAGAATAATTAGCCCGGCATAGATGTTGGTGAGTATGGTGGTTGCCCATACTAGGCCCATTTCTTTCGGTAATCCGACGCTTTCCATTATAGGGCTTAGCCATTCGCTAAGAATCATTATGCCGCCAAGCTCTTCGACGACTTTTATCAATATGATAATTGGAATCATGATGCGGAAAAGCGTCGAGGTGACATCAAGGATTTCTTTGAGGAGCTCTTTAAAAAATTGATAGGCTGATTTCATTATTACGACCATAACTCGTTGTGTTGTATCAAAAGATCTTACCGCGATTGTTGTGATTATTATTTCAAAAATAACCTATAAAGTTACCTACGATTTTTAAATTGTCGTAAAGTAAGAAATTATCAATCACAAAACCATGGTTTAAGAAATTATGGAAATAGACCGTATAGATAGAAGCATATTGGTTGAGCTTCAGAAGAACAACCGGATCCCAAATCAATCGTTAGCCGAGATCGTAGGGCTATCACCTCCGGCTTGCTTAAAGCGAGTGAAACGATTGAGGCAAGAGGGTGTGATAGTCGGTGATGTATCGATCATTAACCCTGATCTTACTGGTAGCAAGATGACCCTAGTTGTGTCCGTGGAAATGGAGCGCGACCGAGGGGATATCTATCAAATTTTTCGCCATTCTATTTCTAAGGCTGCAGAGGTCACTCAGTGCTATCAGATCTCAGGTAGCTTTGACTTTATGTTGATTGTTACGGTCAAAGACATTCAAGCTTACGAAGACTTTGTTGAGCGAGTATTACGCAAAGATCTGAATATTCGCAAGTTCCACACCTCAGTCTCTATGAGAACCGTGAAATTTACCACTGCAGTTAATTTAGATGAGTCATGACTTTTAGTCAGATAGAGGTGTGAATAATTAGATCAAAGGCATAAGAGTTAGAGAAGAGGCTTAGCGTTCAGAGTTTTGTGACATGCATAGGTTATTTTTGTATAAATACTAGTCATCTGTACAAAATGTTACTTTCATATTTTGTCATAACTTTAATAATTGTATATATTCCTCCGCTACAATAATAATTAACCGAAGTTAATACCAAATGACTGTCAGTTCAGCTTCTAAATCTCGTGAAACGCTTTTAAGCGAAAATGAACAACTTGTCTCGACTACTGACCTCAAAGGTGTGATTACTTACAGTAATGACGCTTTTTGCCACATTGCAGAATACAGCCAAGATGAATTACTAGGGCAACACCATAATATTGTTAGGCATGCTGATATGCCGAAAGCGGCTTTTGCCGATATGTGGGTGAATCTAAAACAAGGCAAGGCGTGGCGTGGGATCGTAAAAAACAAGACTAAATCTGGTGGATACTACTGGGTTGATGCGTACGTTACCCCTATTTATGATGGCGGGAAGGTAAGTGGCTACCAGTCTGTTCGTGTTAAGCCGAAAAGCGAATGGGTACAAGTTGCAGATAAGGCTTATCAAAGCTTATTGAAGGCTGAAAAGTCGGGTCGTCAATGGTCGTTACAGATCAGTGACACTGTTCGTTATGCCGTGTTATTAGGTTCCCTTGTTGCTCCTGTGATTTCAAACCTAATCGAAGTAGGGCAAGTATCGCAATGGTTGTTGAGTCTACTCCCTGTTTCAGCGCTAGCGTTGCTTTTCCGACAAGAACTTATTGAAACCCCATTACAGTTGAAAAAACTGCAATCTAAATTCGATAGTGTCAGTCGCCTTGTCTACTCAGGTAATAGTCAGTTCTCTGTTGCCGATTTTCATTTAAAACTATTGTCTGCTCGAATCCGCACCGTATTAGGCCGCATGACAGACTCTGCCAAGCCACTACAAGATTTGGCTGACAACCTTAATGCGACGTCATTTCAAGTGACTGAAGCGCTTGATCAGCAAACGAAAGACATTCTTCAGGTGCGCGAAGCAACGGAAGAGGTTGAAGTGACCGCCAATGAAGTGTCATCTCGTACCGAAGAAGCCCACCAAATTGTCGACGTTACCCTGCAAACTTGTGCTGGCGCGAAAGAGAGTATTGATCAAACCCATCGTAGCCTTGAAAACTTGGCATCTCAGGCAGAGAAAGCGACACACACGACTTACCAATTGAGCGACCAAGCGCAAAGCGTGAGCAAGATAATGGAAGAGATCGGTGGAATTGCCGAACAAACCAATTTGTTGGCGCTGAATGCTGCGATTGAAGCGGCGAGAGCGGGCGAGCAAGGACGAGGTTTTGCCGTTGTTGCCGACGAAGTCCGAGCACTATCTGGGCGAACGTCAAAGGCTACGGTTCAGATCAAAGAGAGCATTGATACCATGCTGGCGACGATCGAAGGCTGGCAGAAAGATATTCTGGCGAACCGAGATCAAACCGACGCGTGTGGCGATGTTGCTAAGGTGAGTGCAGAGCGTTTATCTGAAGTTGAAAACCTAATGCAGTCGATGAATGAATTGATGCAGTCTGTTGAAAGCTCTGCGCATAAACAGCGTCAGCTATCGAGTGACGTCAACCTTCATATGCAGTCTATCGCGTCAACCGCCGAGCAAAACCTAGTGGCGACACATTCAGTGAAAGATCATTCGAAAGAGCTCAAAGAGCAAGTGAATGAATTCTATCACTTAGCGAAGCGTTTCGAAGAAAAATAGCGGCTATATTTAAGTCGAGCGAGAAATAAGGAAAGCCTTGCGATATTAGCAAGGCTTTTTTGTGGGTCAAAAGGGCAGTTTACAGAAACAGATTAACAGGCAACAGCTACAAAAAAGCCCCGCATTTTCATGCGGGGCTTTCAGTATGCATCAACCCACTTAAGGGCGAGACAATTTAATCAAGACTAAGCAAGAATCTCTTTCGCTGTGTTTACTACGTTTTCAGTAGTGAAACCAAACATCTTGAATAGCTCGCCTGCTGGTGCAGATTCGCCGAACGTTGTCATACCGATGATCTTGCCACCGAAACCAACGTACTTGTACCAGAAGTCAGCAATGCCAGCTTCTACTGCGATACGTGCTGTAACGTCTGACGGAAGTACAGACTCACGGTATTCCGCGTCTTGCTTGTCGAATGCGTCAGTTGCAGGCATAGATACTACACGTACCGCTTTACCTTCAGCTGTTAGTTCAGCAGCAGCGCTAACCGCTAGCTCAACTTCAGAACCCGTTGCAATGATGATTAGCTCTGGCTTACCAGCACAATCTTTCAGGATGTAACCACCCTTAGCGATGTTTGCTACTTGTTCAGCGTCACGATCTTGTTGTGCAAGGTTTTGACGAGAGAAGATAAGTGCAGAAGGACCATCTTTGCGCTCGATTGCCAGTTTCCAAGCAACAGCAGACTCAACTTGGTCACATGGACGCCATGTGCTCATGTTTGGAGTCAGACGTAGAGATGCGATCTGCTCAACCGGTTGGTGAGTTGGACCATCTTCGCCAAGGCCGATAGAGTCATGAGTGTAAACTTGGATGTTCTGAGTTTTCATCAGAGCCGCCATACGCATAGCGTTACGTGCGTATTCCATGAACATTAGGAACGTTGCGCCGTATGGTACGAAACCACCGTGCAGAGCGATACCGTTCATGATAGCCGTCATACCGAATTCACGTACACCGTAGTGGATGTAGTTACCAGAGAAGTCTTCAGCTGTTAACGACTTAGAACCAGACCACATAGTTAGGTTAGAAGGCGCAAGGTCAGCAGAGCCGCCCATGAATTCAGGTAGCATAGCACCGAACGCTTCTAGAGCATTTTGAGATGCTTTACGTGATGCGATGTTTGCTGGGTTAGCTTGAAGATCAGCAATGATTGCCGATGCTTTATCTTCCCACTCAGCAGGAAGGTCACCGTTTACGCGGCGTTTGAATTCAGCTGCCAGCTCAGGGTATGCTGCTTCATAAGCTGCAAGTTTCTCGTTCCACGCTGCTTCCTTAGCTGCGCCTGCTTCTTTCGCATCCCACTCTGAGTAAACTTCCGACGGAATTTCAAAAGGACCGTGCTCCCAACCTAGTTGTTTACGAGTTGCTGCAATTTCGTCAGCGCCTAGTGGTGCACCGTGACAGTCGTGCGTACCTGCTTTATTTGGAGAACCAAAGCCAATCACTGTTTTAGTACAGATTAGAGTCGGACGAGGATCCGCTTTAGCTGCTTTGATAGCCGCGTTGATAGCGTCAGCATCGTGACCATCTACTGCAGGGATTACGTGCCAGCCGTAAGCTTCAAAACGCTTAGGAGTATCGTCAGAGAACCAACCTTCAACTTCACCATCGATAGAGATGCCGTTGTCATCCCAGAAAGCAACCAGCTTACCAAGACCTAGCGTACCCGCTAGAGAACATGCTTCGTGAGAAATACCTTCCATCAGACAGCCATCACCCATGAATGCATAAGTGTAGTGGTCTACGATGTCGTGGCCTTCTTTGTTGAACTGTGCAGCCAATGCTTTCTCAGCCATCGCCATACCAACAGCGTTAGTAATGCCTTGACCTAGAGGACCAGTCGTTGTTTCGATACCTGGTGCGTAGCCGTACTCCGGGTGGCCTGGAGTCTTAGAGTGCAGTTGACGGAAGTTCTTAAGATCTTCAATTGAAAGCTCGTAACCTGCTAGGTGAAGCAGAGAGTAAATCAGCATAGAGCCATGGCCGTTAGACAGGATAAAACGGTCGCGGTCAGCCCACTCTGGGTTTGCTGGGTTATGGTTTAGGTGAGAGCGCCAAAGTACTTCAGCGATGTCAGCCATACCCATAGGTGCGCCAGGGTGGCCAGAGTTTGCTTGTTGTACGCCGTCCATGCTTAGAGCACGAATAGCGTTAGCTAGATGTTTGCGGTTCATAATTGCTTCCAAAATTGATTCGAAATTAAAAATTCGTGGATAGATGTAAAAGAGGAACGAAATTCGTTCCTCTTATTTATTCGGTAGTGATTACAGCTTAGCTGCGATCATGTCTTCTAGTTTGCCTTGGTCAACTGCGAAGTTGCGGATGCCCTCAGCTAGTTTCTCTACAGCCATTGGGTCTTGGTTGTGGTCCCATAGGAACTCAGCGTGAGTCATTGCAGCAGGACGCTCTTTAGTACCGTTAGAGTCGATTAGCTTCTCTACTACTTCGCCTTCTGCTGCTTCTAGGTCAGCTAGAAGTTGAGGAGCGATAGTTAGACGGTCACAGCCCGCAAGTTCAAGGATCTCGCCGATGTTACGGAAGCTTGCGCCCATAACAACAGTCTTGTAACCGTGGTCTTTGTAGTAGTTGTAGATATCAGAAACAGAGATTACGCCTGGATCTTCTGAAGCTTCGAAATCGCGACCTTCTTTCGCTTTGTACCAGTCCATGATGCGACCAACGAAAGGAGAGATTAGGAACACGCCAGCTTCAGCACAAGCACGAGCTTGAGCGAAAGAGAATAGAAGCGTTAGGTTACAGTTGATGCCTTCTTTCTCTAGGATTTCAGCTGCACGGATGCCTTCCCAAGTAGAAGCCAGTTTAATAAGAATGCGGTCGTTAGTGATGCCAGCGTCGTTGTACATTTTGATAAGTTGACGAGCTTTAGCAACGCTGCCTTCCATGTCGTAAGAAAGACGAGCATCTACTTCAGTAGAGATACGGCCAGGTACAACTTTCAGGATTTCTTTACCGATGTTTACGTTAAGCATGTCGCAAGTATCTTGAACTTGCTGTGCTTTATCAGCGCTTTGCGCTTTAGCGTATTCGATAGAAGCATCGATTAGAGGAGCATACTCAGCAATTTGAGCGGCTTTAAGAATTAGAGATGGGTTAGTCGTTGCATCTTCCGGAGTGTACTTGCTGATAGCTTCGATATCGCCAGTGTCAGCTACAACAGTTGTTAGTTTACGAAGTTGCTCTAATTTATTGCTCATTTTGATCATCCTATGTATCGCAGAACACCCCTTTAATGGGAGAGGTGTGGGCATTTGCAAGCTAACTAATGAAGTTCTCAATGGCTGTACCAGTGAGCCTAACTTACATTAATTTAAATTTTTCTCCGAACGAACATTTGCACAGAACATTTGATCGCTCGATGAGTAAATGATGTAGCCATATTTATCCGATCTAGCACCAAAGTCAACGGTAAATAGTGCGGTATGGTGACTTCAGTCAAATATATTTCGCTCTAGTAACCATGGGCTATCCAAGCAAACGTTTAACGAGCAAAGTAGGATGATCTAATCAATAATAAAACCAAGGTTATTATGGTGAGCAAATGTTCCTTGTTGTTACATATGTTCAGGGTGTAAACTTATGTATCACTTGTTTAGGCATCGAACATTTGCTCACTAAGCAGGTAAAATAATTGTTAAATATTGGTTAAGTGGTATATGAGTAACAATATCCAAGATGTTTCCGAAGAAAATACTGATCTCCTAACCGAAGTCGCCGTTGCTTACTATCAAGATGGCGCTACACAAGAAGAGATCTCTAAAAAATTCTCTATCTCTCGTGCAAAGGTTGGTCGAATGCTCAAACAAGCCCGCGATGAAGGGATTGTTGAGATCACCGTGAAATACCACCCAGTATTCAGCGCGAAGATCGAACAACGTTTGATCGAACGATTTGGTGTGAAGCGTGCGCTTGTAGCACTAGATCAACCGAACGAAGAGAAGCAACGTCTTCAAGTTGCAGGCTTGGTGTCTAATTACCTAACTAGCACACTGAAAAACGGCATGGTAGTGACGGTCGGCCAAGGTCGAAACGTATCGTCGGTTGCTCACCATACTGGGGTGATTACACCGCGTGACTGTAAGTTTGTATGTGGCATTGGCGGTATTCACCCAAGAGGCGGTATGTTTAATGCTGACCATATATGTAGACAGCTAGCCAAGAAGTACGGTGGTTCATCAGAAACTTTATATGCGCCTGCTTATGCAGAGAACAAAGCACAAAAAACCGCTTTTATGGAAAACAGCACCGTTAAGCAAACATTGGATCTAGCTCGTAAGGCCGACGTCGCTTTAGTGGGTATTGGTGATATGAGTGAAAACAGCTATATGGTCGACCTAGGTTGGTTTACGGCGGGAGAGGTCGTTCAATCTCGTTTACTACAAGGTGTAGTCGGTGATTTTGCGGGCTATGACTTTTTCGACGTGCACGGTAAAGCGGCAAACACAGTAATGAGCGACCGAGTCATCGGCTTAGGTTTGGAAGAGTTCCGTCCTATCGCGGAAGTAATAGCCATCGCTGCCGAGAACAGTAAGCCATTAGCTTTGTTAGGTGCACTAAGAACAGGTGTGGTTGATGTGATTGCGACCAGTGTAAGTAATGCTTTAACAGTACTTAACTTAGATGAGCAGTTGAAGCATGCGTCTCCATAGTTAATTCTTTTGTAAATATCTATTATTTTAATAAGTTCGCGGATTAATTAAACCATCCAATAATAAAAGATAGAGTTATCCATTATCTATCTTTTATTGTTATAAATTTATACGCTCATAATTAATTCTTATATAAGTATTTTATAAGTATTACTTATAGGTTTAGTCAGAAAGTTAATTGGTTAATATAATTATTGGTTGATACAGTCTCGTTTTATTTAACGAGTGAATTATCTCTTTCTGAGAAAGTTTGCCTAACGAGATTATCCTAATGAGGACAAAATTAATTTGTACATTTATTACAGCACTCATTGCTGTTTGCTCTGTACAAGCGACTACTTTACCTGCGCCAACTTGGCACACAATGACCTTTATTGATGGCAGTACAAAAGAACTGCGCTTAATGGGGTCTCAATATATGTTTTGGTACCAAGACCATTATGGTCACCTATACGTTCAGGGTGTTGATAATCAGTGGTACTTTGCTAAATATGAAACAAGTGAAAAAGGAGGGGGGAGTGTTGTTTCAACTGGGGTGTTGGCTTCGAGTGATACTGAAATACCCGTTGAATCAAACATAAAAAACCTAAAGATTGATCCAATACATATCAATGAATCTTTTGACTCACCCGCTGCGAACCACAAAAGATTTACCCCAATGAATACTCAACGCTCACACCTAAACAGTCCTTCGAAAAAAAGGATCACTGAGCAGGCCTTATTGGTAATACAGGTCAGTTTTTTAGACGAACAGATTGAAAATGATTTTCAGTCGACGATATTTGGTGAAAACCAACAAAGTGTTCAAGATTATTTTCTAAAAAATAGTTATGGGAATTATAAAGTTGTTCCTGCCAAAGAAAATGAAGGAACAAAAAATGATGGTGTTATTAATATCACGCTGGATATAGATCATCCTAACTGCCATTCAAAGTCTGAGAAAAACTGCCAAACTAAGCTTAATAATGTGTTCACAAAGGCATATGAAGCGCTAGATGTTGACTTCGACCTTTCTCAATATGATTCGAACAACGATAATAGCATCTCAGCTCAAGAGCTGTCAGTCATGTTTGTCTTTGCTGGGAATGACAAATCTAGTGGTACACGAAAAACCCCGACAATTTGGCCTCATAAGTATGCTCATAGCACTGTCGAGATCGATGGAAAACGCATTAGTGCTTATTGCTTGTTCGCCGATTATCAAGGTGACCATCAGTCAACAATGGGGGTGATAGCACATGAGCTTGGACATCTGATGTTAGGACTTCCAGATTTATATTCTTATCAGCATGATGGTTCTATTGGTCATTGGGGGTTAATGGGAGGGGGCAGTTGGGGGAGAAAACCGACGGATCAGTATGCTGGCGAAACTCCGGTCAACATGTTGGCTTGGAGTAAAGAGGCATCTGGTTTTTTAAAGCCGAAAGTTCTCTCCAATAACGGGAGTATTGAAGTTGGTACAATCAAGGGTGAAAGCGTTATCCACCTTGACCCTTACCTTAAACAGTTTGGGCCTCGTGCTTATGTGGAAAATAGACGCAAAAACGATTATGACCAAGCGCTCCGTGGTGAGGGGTTATTAATCACAGCCGTGAATATAGATAACCAATTCAATAGTTCTGGTCCGATGCAAGTACAGGTATTCCAAGCCGATGGAGAGGGGTTATTAGAAAATGGATTCTCGTCTGGAGACACTGGCGATGTCTTCCCAGGTAGAGAATCGGTTACCAATCTCTCCGATGATTCAGAACCTTCCTTAACAGCGATTACGGCGGGGCGAAAGACGGATATCTCAATAACCAATATTGTTAGCGATGATACCAAAGCGAGTTTCTCTTTGTTGGTACCTAACACCAACAACAAATCATCTTGGGTAACCTCTTTTGGGAGAACATACCCACGTTATGACGCGAATATTAATGTTCTAGGTTTCCCCATTGATGTGGTCAAGGGAAACCAAAGTATTGGAGGAATTCACTTTTACGCGAAAGCAACGAGCGTCGCGATGCCGATGTTTTATCGTTTGGTGGAATATCCATATCAATCAAGATTCGGCAATGCAGTTATTGACGAGCAAGCAGCTCGATTGTTACACAGAGGCATCGCGAGGCAGGGCGGCGGACAAATCATTTTCGACGAGAAAATTAAGCTTGGGCTAGGCACAAAGTTAATTGTCTTAGAGATTGAGAATGGTACCCCTGAATACTCAACTCAGTTTTTAGATGCGTATTTAGGGGATGGACAAAGGAAAAGTCAATTTTCAGGATCTATTTCTGATTACAAAACTCGAGGGTTGAGTCGCGGTTTCGGTCAGAATTTCCCTTTTGCAGCGCTTTTTGAGTTGCCAATAGATGCGAGGCCAATTGCTGTCGATGACATGATATCGACCGAGGAAGATACCCCTTTTATGCTTAATTTATTGGCTAATGATATCAATTTACCGAAGCCAAATAATTACTCTTTTGAAATCGCTCAGAAGCCAATGAAGGGCGTGATAAAGGATGGAACCTACTTCCCAAAGGTTGACCAGTTTGGCCGTGACAGCTTCACATACCGTTTGGTAGATAAGCTAGGGTATGAGACGGATTTTGCTAGTGTGGAAGTTGATATTAAGCCTGTGAATGACGCGCCAAAGTTAACAATAGATAGGCTCGAGGTGACGTCTAAGCCTGGTGAAACTGTTACTTTTACGGTAACCGATATTACCGACGTCGATTCTTCTGAGCATCAAATTATGTGGTCTCAAATTCAAGGTCCAAGCCTGAAATTAAGTGGTTCACGCTCCAAAGTCCTACAAGTGATAGTACCTAGTGATGCTCTGGAAGGAGAGCGATACCGATTTGCAATTTTGGTACAGGACTCGTCAGGAGGTTATGCAAAGCAATCTGTAGTACTGGATGTGCGAAGATCACAAGTTTCATTATTGGGCACCAAATCGCTGCAAGTAAAATATGGCGATACAATCGATTTAGTTCCTATTATTAACGGAGATGTTTACCGATTATCTATTTTAGAATTTCCACGCAGTGGTATTGCAAACATTGTAGATAGTAAGATCATTTATAATGCTCCTGCTCAACGTAAGCTCGCTTTATATGACACTATTAGATATAAGGTTTTATCGGCCGATGGTGATGAGTGGGTTGGGTCGTTTGATATAGAAGTTTTACCGAGTGTTTCAAACGCATCATCTGTGTCATTAAGTCAAGATGATTCGTCAGGAGGAAGCTCCTCACTACCAATCCTCTTTATATTGTGCATGCTCCTTCGACTACGAAAGCAACGATAGAATAAATTGAAATAAAAGAGCTATATTTATTGGCTCTTTTTATTTTTCTGCACATACATGAGATAATCGAAAAAAGAATGTTCTGTCGCACTTCTTTCCCTTAGGTTACATCAATAGGTGTTTAGTTGCATTTTGGTGTAACACTGATCACAAAAATAGATAATGGTTACTTTGAGTGTTTTTTGAGCTTTAATCCTATGCCGTGGGAATATTTACATTAATTTCAACGATTTTCGTCAACGAAAAGGTGGAGAGTGCATAGGTTTTGGTTATAATTGTGTTGATTGTCATTTGCATTGGAAAGGTGTTGTGTAAGGGCTTTGGTATGTGAATGACACACAAAACATGTTGTTTGTAAAAGCACATAAGGATTTGTGAATCAGTTGTTGGTTGTGGTGGGTGTGTTTATTTATATAGGTGCATATAAACATTATTTATGAGTATATAAATAATGTTTTTTTGTATCTGAATGACACTATTGTTACTTTGACGCTGATTTTTAATAAGAATAATTAATAAAATAACGCAACATCGGGGTAGTTTGCACCATGAAAAACGTCAACAGGTCTATCGACGTCAAATATTTAAGAACATTTTCGCACGTTGCTAAACACAAAAGTTTTACAGCAGCCGCTGAGTCTTTATTTATGACACAACCCGCTGTATCTCAGCATATTAAAAAGATCGAAAGTACAATCGGGGCGAGTATTTTTGATAGGAAAGAGGGATTTTTACTCACTAAACACGGAAAAGTATTACTTGATTATGCAGACCAAACAATGTCTATGTACGAAAGATTGTTTGAAGATTTGGAAAAGGTTGAATTAAGAGACCAATTCAATATAGCGATTTCTGAATCTTTTTGCTTCGATATGGTTGAGCGTGTAATCAATGAATTTCGAATGTTGAACAATATAGACTTGTCCATAAATAGTTTCACAAAGTCTTCTTTATTGGATTCTTCTCGTTACGATTTGATTTTTTCAATGGATAGAATTTCACAAGAGAATGGAAAATCCTATCAACTGAATACCGTTAACTATGTTATCGCGCATTCTAATTCACTTGATCCGCATGAGTGTTATCCGCAGAGAGTTGTTTTTTGTAGTTCTCTTCCCAAATCTTATGTACAAGAGATACTCAACGATTATAAAATTGACTCAAATCATGTGACGAGTTGGGTGAAGACAAGTTCATGCCAATTCCTTAAAAATGAACTGGAAACGAATGGAACTATTTTAATATTTCCTGAATGGTCGATACGTCACAATAAATGCAAGACAATACCATTACGTCAAAAAGTAAACATGTACGTTTGGTGTAGTGATGAAATTTCACAAGAGTTAGAGGCGTTAGGTATCAAAGATAAGATTCAACAATTATTTCAAATCAGTGATATTTCTAGCCCTATATTAGAGCACAATATTATGTAGTCAGTTTGCTAAAATGGATATAGTGCTAAAAAAGAAACAGCTCATAGCAATAGGTATTCCGTAAGGAATGCCTTTTGTAAAGCTAGGTAATCCTCTTACCTTTCCTACTATGTACATTGCGAAAACCAAAAAGCCTCCTAGAAAACCTATACAAATCAACGCTATCGTAACTAGATTTGGCTGTATGCCAATGATTAAGGCACAGAGTAACTTCACATCTCCAGCTCCTATCACTTTTAGATACCAAAGTATAAAAAACACCACGAAACATAAAATCGCAATGGGTAGTGATGACATCAAGTAACCGTTATTTAACGCGACAATATTACTAAATATCAAAGCAATTTTGTTTAGGTTGTTTGGGATTTTTCTATGCCAACCATCAAAGAAGCATACAAACGACAGTATTAAAAAATTTGTTGATATTAATACAATGTTAACTAATAAATCTATATTCATAGTTCTAGGGTATACTCAATAAATTTTCATTTCAACAGATGTCGCGTTTATCTTATTTATGGCTTTATAAAAATACCTTATCCCAAGGCTCAATAAATTTGTGTTATGTGTCCATAATAACTATTAATTTGATGTATGTTTTTGTATCAGGTAAATTTTCCTCGCAATTTCAATTAGACCAATGGTCAATATACTTTTTATAGGATTATTATGTACTACAAAACTTTAGCAAAAATGGCTGAACTTAAAATGAAGTTCGAAGATGATGTTCGTGGTGTGACTGCAGTTGAATACGCAATTATTGCAGTTGTAATGTCAGGAATTATATTAGCTGCGTTCCAGAATGATACTATTTCAGGAGGAATAAAGACGGCACTTGATGCTGTAAAGGTTGATCTAGAATCAGCTAGTAAATAGTTGAAATATAATAATCTATAAGGGGCTCACGCCCCTGTTTTAGGCTTAATATGAACAGAATAATCATTCTTCTTCTTGTCGCTTTATCTATTTTTTCAACGCTGATTTATATTAATGTTAACTATATTTCAACTGACGAAGAGCCACTGGAGGTTCACGAGAAAGAAGAACCTAAAGTTAGTATTTTAGTTACTCAAAAAGAAATTAGACGTTCTCAACCTTTAATCCCCAAGTTTTATGAGCAGAAGTTCGTTCACATATCTGATTTAGATGGTAATTACTATACGTTAGAAGACGATTTGGTTGTTAAACCTGGCGCTCTTTTTAAAGATGACATCAGTAAAGGCACTTATTTAACACAAGATATGATATCCAACCCGGGAGACCGAGATTATATGTACTTGTCACTAAATGATGGTGAATTACCTTATTTTTATGAAGTGACAGGTATTGGAGTCGTACAAACTGCAACTCTTACCCCTGGTGATAAAGTGAGTTTTGTTTCAACAACTTCTTCAAAATCAAACCTGATCGAGAATGGGTATGGTGATATTGGCGATCTCGTTAGCCGAGTAATTATCAGTGGAGCGCGTGTTTTACAGGTAATAAAAGGCAGTAAAGATAGTGACTCCGAAGATGCCGATGATAAGAAATACAGTTTAGTCATTGCATTAAATATGCGGAGTGTTTTGAAGCTAGAAATGGCTCAAAAAATTGGTGATGTGAATATTATTCCATCTGAAATAGAAAACCAATATTTATCTATCCGCAGTAGTGACCTTTTAGAAACTCAGTTTGGTGTCAGAGAATTACGTGGTAAGGAATAACATGACTTTAAAGAAGAAAAATATAGCCTTGCTATTGTGCGGGATTCTTTCATGTCCATTGCTCGCATCAGAATTAATGAATTTGGATCAAGGCGCTGCGAAAACCATTAATTTGAAGAGACAGATATCGACGGTGTTTGTCGCGAATCAAGAAATAGCAGACTACAAAATTATCGATGAAAATAAGGTTGTAGTTTATGGCGTTGGCCAAGGGACTACCTCTGTGATTGTTTATGATCGCGGTGGAAATGAAATTTATAACGCAGAATTGGTAGTCAACCAAAGTTTAAGACTATTGAAGCAAACACTCATTGCTAGATTCCCTGATGAAAACGTTGTGGTTTCCAATGTAGGTGACCAAGTTGTCTTAGATGGCATTGTCGGTAGTGAAGAGATTAAACAAAAGATCAATCGACTTGTTGGTGAAATGTTGAAGAAAGATCGCCGTCGCGCAGCTTATGAACTAAAGGATGCGGACGGTGAAGCTTTAGACGAGCTAGAGTACACGGCAAAGTACAACTACGATCAAGTCATTAATAACTTGAAAGTACTCACTACTGAGCAGATCAATGTCAAGCTGACGGTCGCGGAAGTTTCTAGCTCATTTCTGACAGAATTAGGTGTTACCTATAGCGATAGTGGTGATCCGGGTACTTTTGTAAATAAGCTCCTTGATTTTACTGCTCAAGATATCGTTTCTGTTATTTCCGCTAGTGGTGATGACAAAATCGGTCGCGTATTGGCCGAGCCCAACCTTTCTGTTATTTCAGGTGAGCAGGCTAGTTTCCTAGCCGGTGGCGAGATACCAATTGCTGTGAGAGATGAAGACGGGATTACCATTTCTTATAAAGAATACGGCGTGAAGTTGGCCATGGTTGCAAAGGTCACTGACACAGAGAATATTCGCCTAACCTTGATCCCGGAAGTAAGCTCGATTGATGAATCAAACAAAACCACGACAGGTTTAATTTCTGTGCCTTCTTTACGAACTCGACGAGCTCAAACAACGGTTCATTTGAAAGATGGGCAAAGTTTTGTTTTGGCGGGGTTATTGACATCGGAAGAGCGTGAATCGTTAACCAAAATTCCAATCTTGGGAGATATTCCAATTCTAGGCGCGCTGTTTAGCCACTCTTCCACCAACCGTTCCAAGACTGAATTGATCATTGTTGCGACTGTAAACTTGGTTGATCCGGTTGAGCAAGAGCAGGTCAAATTGCCAAGCTTTAGACGTACAAGTGATCTTGAACGACTCCTTAAAATTGATCTTTCGGAACTTGATGAACCAGAGCTTGAAAACACGATAAACCAAGGAGGATTCAACTAATGAGATGGATCGTTATCACTTTAATCGCTCTTATTACTTCTGCTTGTTCTCATGTTGATACTTCGAACTCTAGTGTGATTGAGCAATTGGAAGAGCGTTTTGAATTTGATATGGCGAGTAGCGAAGATTCAATCTCTCGCTCGGTGGCCTTTATTCGAGAACTCAATGCGAGAGAACCGAAGGCGACGTTCTACGTCAAATATAAACCGGATGCGAGTGATTTTGTTGCTAAATTACGAGATCGATTTAAGTCGGAATCTATTGCAAAAGACAGATATAAAATCGAACTTGCCGATCATGACCAAGAAAAAAACATCTTAATTATAGGTCGATATGTCCGAATTAAAAGCAGTGACTGTGGAGTGATGGTGTTCTCGAAAAGGGAAGAGTATCAATTTGGTTGTAGCGTTGAGCATAACCGAAACATCAGCTTGGTTAACCCAATTAAGAAGGCGAAATAGTAATGGACTTGGATATATTGTTTCGTAATTCGTCGTCGAAAGTGAAGTCGACGGTTGAGGCTACCGATCTCATTGTGTCTGATGATAATACCCTAACTGAATCTATCAATGATTTGTACGCTATTGAAGGTTTCCCTAAACCACTTGAAGTCACCGATATTGATTTAGATGGCGTTTGGAATCAGTCAAACATTAAGCTTAATCATGTTGTTCTGGATCTTCGTAGTGCCTCCAACGTTATAGAGCAAGTCTCTGAGATTTCGATTCGTTTAGATGTGAATATATCTTTGCTTGTTCTCTGTGATGTTGATTCTATAAAGCTGCGTAACCAAGTGCATGCATTAGGCGCTAGTTATGTTCTGTGGGACCCAGAACTTGATTCATTACTTGCGGCAATTAAATCGACACAAGGAGATGAAAGCACCGTCAAAAAAACGCGTGTAGCCAAACGTATATTAGTTTTGGGTACCAAAGGAGGTATTGGAGTATCTTGCGTAAGTTCTGTTTTAGCACACTCCTTAGCAGAGCAAGCAAATCTAAAGACACTCTTGGTGGATCATGATTCAGGAGCGCTAAATAGTGACATTTATATTGGTGTAAAAGGCTTGAAAGCCAAGCACAACAGTATAGATTTGAATCAGATCGATATCGACAGTGCGATAGCTAAGACCTATGTACATGGTGTGAAAGATAAGCTTGATTACTTGGTATTAGAGAAAAATGTTGCTTGCCTTACAGATCACGCATCTACATTGTACAACCTTTCCAATCAACTCATTGATCAATATAACTTTATCATAGATTCGGCGCCCTTATCTTGCTATGAAGAGATGCATGATCAGGAGCTATCAGATAAGTATCACCGCATCTTTATTGTTTGCGAACCTTCGGTCTCTTCACTGCGTTCTTACAACTCTTTGAAGAAGAAGATCGGGAAATCTGAACACCAAATCATCTTCAACCTTAATCGGCCAGCGAAAGACTTCATGATGACACTCGCGAGTGCGAAAGAGAGAATCAAAGCCAAAGATAGCATTGATTTCATGTACGAGCCGTCGCTAGAAAAAATTGTGGTACAGCAGGGTATTAATGAGTTGCTTAAATCTAAATCTGCCACTGCCGTTCTAACTATGGTTGCCACGTTGACTGGCAAGAAAATTAAAACTAAATCACGTTTCAGTTTGTTTAGAAAATGAATCAATTAAAAGAAATTTACATCCAGCTTCGAGATGAGATCTTTGATGCTCTAGATGCCGCTACACTTGTTGAGATTAGCAATCAAGAGCTAGAAGAACAACTCAAAGACTCGGTTAATATATTGATCGATAAGAAGCAACTGCAAGTTAGCTCATTGAAACGTGTCGACTTAGTCAAAGCATTACTCGATGAGTTGAAAGGTCTTGGGCCTCTGCAAGCGTTAGTCGATAACGATGATATCTCGGATATCATGATCAACGGTCCTTCGGATATCTTCATAGAAATCAATGGCAAGGTTGAACAATCACCCATTCAATTTGTTAACGAAAAACAACTGAACACCATCGCTAAACGAATCGCATCAAATGTGGGTCGTCGTATCGATGAATCAAAACCGCTTTGTGATGCTCGTTTGATGGATGGGAGCCGTGTAAATATTGTGATCCCCCCGTTAGCGATAGATGGCACTTCTATCTCTATTCGTAAATTCAAAGAGCAAAAAATTAGGCTTGAGAATCTTGCTGAGTTTGGTGCGATGTCTGTCGAAATGGCCAAGCTTTTGTCCATTGCGAGCCATTGCAAGTGCAACATATTGATCTCCGGTGGTACCGGTTCAGGTAAAACAACGTTATTGAACGCATTATCTGGCTTCATTGGCGAAACGGAACGTATTGTTACCATTGAAGATGCTGCGGAGCTACAGCTTCAAAAACCGCATATAGTTAGGCTTGAAACTCGACAAGCTAGCGTTGAAGGAACAGGAGAAATCACCGCTCGAGACCTTGTGATTAATGCCCTTCGTATGCGCCCGGACAGAATTATTGTTGGTGAATGTCGTGGTGGTGAAGCCTTTGAGATGCTTCAAGCCATGAATACTGGCCATGACGGATCTATGTCGACATTGCACGCTAACACCCCTCGTGATGCCATTGCTCGTACTGAGAGCATGGTGATGATGGCTACCGCCAGTCTACCTATATCAGCAATACGCCGAACCATAGTCAGTGCAGTAGACTTAATTGTTCAAGTAAAGCGTCTCCACGATGGTAGCCGTAAGGTGATGTACATTTCTGAAATTATCGGCATGGAAGGAGATAGCGTGGTGATGGAAGACATTTTTCGTTACGAAGCGACTTCAAATTTCAAAGATGGAAAAATGGAAGGTGAATTCAGAACTCCTGGTTTATCAACTCGTTCTGTGATTTATGAACGCGCAAAATTTTTTGGTTTAGAACAAGCAGTAAGGGAGATCTTTAAATGACCTTAATACTGATTGCATCATGGAGTGCTTTGTTTCTCTGCTTTCTTATTCATCGGTCTCGCCAAAACAAAAAATTGAGTAGTTTGATCGAGATGGAAGGTGAGTTCGAAGGTGTGAAAGGTGTTCGCTCTGTTATCGATTCACAACAGTTTGAAGAGAGCTATAAAGCCAGAATCAGGAAAATGTACAAGAAGGTAATCAAGGTATTTCAACCTAATATGTCCTTGAAGTTGGTCTTGTTTTTCTCCGTGACGACATCTGCAACGTATGCTCTCAATGAGTTTTTTTTGCGTCAGGACTTTATGGTTTGCCTGATTGTTGTTGAGCCTCTCTTATTCTTTGTCTTTTACAACAATCTAAAAGCAAGGCAAGTAGAGCGCTTTAAAACTAACTTTCCAGACGCTCTGAACATTTTGAGTGGGGCGATTTCTTCAGGGCAAAGCATCATTCATGCGTTCGAGTATGTAGGTAAGCAGCTTGATAACGAAGTGGGCAAAGAGTTTAAATTCATGGCTGAGCGTTTACTTATTGGTGAAGACCCTGATGACGTTCTTGAACGAAGTAGCAATACGTTTCCATACTTAGAGTACTTCTTCTTTGCTTCAACGATAAGAATCAACTTGGCTAGAGGTGGCCAACTCAAAGATGTGATCAACAAAATAAACCGACTTATGTTTGATTCAAGAGCTGTGGAGAAAAAGAAAAATGCCTTGACCTCAGAAGCTCGAGCTTCGGCAAAGATAATTGCCTGCTTACCTGTGATTTTTCTTATTATTTTGAAGTTTACGAGTCCTGAAAACTACAGTTTTGTGATGTTTGAAGAAGCTGGTCAACCTATTTTTTATTATGTATTAGCCAGTGAGCTAGTCGGGTTCTTTTGCATTTGGCTGATTTTGCGGGGTGTGAATTGATGGACTTTGAAACCGTTATAATTTGGAGCGTAATATTTATTATATCGATAGTCCTAGCAACGTATTGTTTACGGTTTTGGGATAATACGAGAGCGGACATAGAAACTCGAAAAATAATCGGTTCGACACGTGAAGAGAAGAAAAGAGCAGATTTATTCAAGGCTATATTGTCTAGGATTAGTTTTAATAAGCATGAAACAAAAAGGAAATTGGTCGCTGCTGGCTTTTACAGTGATTTTCTTGCTGATGCTTATTACTTATTAAAAATAATTCCTTTTTGTGTTTGCTTAGCATTGATTGTCTTTGCTTTTTATAGCGGTGAAACAAAAGCAGTATTCGCACTGTTATATCTAATGGGGGCTTTATTAATATTTATCATTGGCCCCGATTCTTATGTGTCGGCTCGAGGTAAATCTAACATCAAGCACATAAGTTCACGATTGCCATTTTTACTCGACCTAATGAATGTTTGCGTCCATACAGGGATGACGATTGAGTCTAGCTTGGAGTACTTGGCAAAAGAACTTCACTCAGTAGACAGTAACCTTGCTCATGTGGTCAGAGTGACTGTCGAACGCTCTCGCCTGGTGGGCCTTGAAAAGGCATTAGAAGAATTTTATGAGCTTGTTCCAACCAGTGAATCACAAAGTTTCGTGATGACCATGGTGCAGAGCCTCCAATTTGGTTCATCAGTTGGTCCAGTATTAGTGACTTTAGCAAGCGATATTCGTGAGCTTAATATGATGGATTTAGAAGAACGAATCGGGAAAATGGGGGCGAAGATGTCGATTCCACTTATCGCTTTTATCATGGTTCCGATTATTATTTTAATTGCTGCTCCAGGTATTATGAGGGCGTTGATGTGATAAGAAATTTTGTACTGTCCGTTATTGTTTTGGTTCTCTTCTCCGGTTGTTCAACGGTTAATAACCAACTGGATACCAAAGAACAACTACTTTTAGGGTCGGGTGACTCACAGAAACTCATTGAATTTTATAAGGCAAATATACAATCGGAACCTGAATATAAAGTTAAATTGGTTAATTTGTATTTAGATCTAAAAGATATCAAGTCTGCTGAGCTGTATCGCAGCACTTACAATGATAATGATCTTAATGAACCTGAATACATTTTAACTAATGCAAGGCTTTATTATCAAAAAAAGAATTTTGAAAAAGCACTGGAAGAGTTGAGTAAGTATCGGGATGAAGGTGGCAAAGAGTATGAGTATCAACTTTTAACTGGGAAAATATTGGCTCAGCAAAAGCGATTTACCCAAGCGATCGAACATTTTGAAGAAAGTAGAAAACAAGGGGCTTCAGACAGGGAGGCTGGCAACAATATCGCTGTCGTCAAAATAATGCAGTCTGATTATTTGGGTGCAACAGACATTTTATATGACCTTTACCTTTCGAACCCGAATGATCAGAGAGTGAGTTCTAACTTGATTCTCTCTTCGGTTAAATCTCAGCGACCGGATATCGCGCTAGAGGTTTTGAAGCATTCGAATAGCGATGAGCAAGCTCACAAACAGTTGTCTGCATTAATGAGGTCAATATCTAAAAGCAAAGGGAAGAAGGCCGTGACACAGTCAACGATAGAAATGGAACAACAGTTTATTGGCTCTCAAGCTAATTCAGGGGGCTTTGTAGCCCCGACGTCTCGCGTAAGTAAATTGGATGCTACCACAGAGTTTCAAGCATCTAGACACAGTGTCGATGGTTCTGTACTTGACCCAAGAAAACTTAAGCCTGGGGCAAAACCCATTTATCGTGTGCAAGTATTGGCGACGTATACGGCGATCCCTTCTGACTTTTTGAACTATTTGAAAATAAACTACGGCTCTGTTTATTCGTATACACATGGTTTATGGAAGCGTTACTGCATTGGTGACTTTAATGACTTAGATGAAGCTAAAGTGTTTTTAAACAGTATAGATATCAAGGGAGCATTCGTTGTTGATTACACTAAGAAAAGGTATGTCCGACTATGAGAAGGTTTAAGCGAAAGCAAAAGGGGTCATTGACGGTTGAAGTCGCTATGGGGATTCCGATTTTTCTAGCTATTGCCTTTGGCTGGGTAGAGATCTGTATTTTGACGTTCTCAATGAGCATGACAGACCATGCTTTGACAACAGCGGTAATGCGTACCAAAAAAGCGGGTGATTCAAGCAGTAGTAATTCCATCAACTACGGGAAAATGATCAATGATGAGTTAACCAAAGCTGGCGGGGCATTATGGAGTAATGTAGTCAAAGAGGGGAGTGTGGTTATTCATGTTAACTATTTTCGTGACTACGAAGGCTTTCTCAAATGTACGGATACTTACGCTTCTACAGATGAGTGTCCAGATAAGAAAGATGAACCCGAAGACATGGCATTAGCTGTCTATGCTTTAGAGTATACGTACGACCCGATTGTATCCATTTGGTTTCCAGACATTGCTATTAAGCGTGAAGTCATCACTATTCAAGAATATGAAAGATGTTCGTTCAAAATTGGTCAGGGGGCAGGTTGTGCAAGCTAAACAAAAAGGCGCATTTGCTGTTGAATTGGCGATGGTATTGGTTTTTGCTTCAGGGATCTTCGTTGTCGTAGTCAATCATATGCTAGCTATTAATAAGAAGGGCCAACTCGACAGAGCTTCTTATTCATTGACCACTATCTTTGCTGAACGAAAACAATTGTTTAATGCCGATATGGATATATGCGCGGGTGACTGTAGAAAAACAGAACACAACGCGTTTGTGATTGCTTCTGCTTCGATGAAACGAATGATTCCAAACTTTGATAAAAACAAATTTGGGATGCGCATCGACGAAATAAGGCTTGAAGAAACCGCTTTGTCTGGAGGTAAAGTGAATTACCGAAGGGTTCAAAAAACTCTAACTAAAGGGAGTATTCATGGGTGTAACTTTCCTGATATGAGCGATATAACGAAGCAAAAAGCGATAGAAATACTGCCAATCACATCAAGAGGTCGCAGATTACCCATGTATCAGGTTTCATTATGTTATGAAACTCCAATTAATGTGCTTGGTGTTGCTAATGGTGAAGTCTTTCGCCTTGTAAGTACATCTTATTCATTTGCGAGGGTTTAAGGTGAAATCGATAAAGAAAAACCGAGGTGTCGCAGGTGTTTTGTTCGTTGGCCTCTTACCAGCGATGGTTATTTTTATGGCGTTTTCGATGCAAATGTCGCAACAGATGTTGGCTCACTCTCGGTTATTAGAAGCTGCAGAGGTAGCGAGCCTCGCGCTTATTGCAAGCCCTAAAGAGGATGAAGATAAAAACGTAAAGTATGCACGTTACTTGGTTGATAGATACATTTTAGACAATTCAGAGGATGTGGATGTCGCCGTGTTTACCCGTAAATGTGAATATAAAGATGGTTGTGTTCAAGCTAGCGGTGAATTAGCGCCATTTAGTGACTTTGTCGTTAGTGCTACAGCCAAATATACATCCTGGATTTCGTATGAAGATGTCGATTTAGAACCTGAATTTACGGTTAGTGGACGAGCGGTCACGCGAAAGTATCTTCCTCAATCTGTCGACGTTTACTTCATCGGTGACTTTAGTGGTTCTATGGGTAATCCTTGGAAGAACGGAAAAATGAAGTTAGATGTAGTGAAAGAAACCATTAAACGAGTTGTTGATGACATTGAAAAATTTAATACGGAAGAAAAGAGTCGAGTCGCCTTACTTGGTTACAACCCGTTTCATGTTAAGCAGACCGATAAAACTGTAAGAGTTAACGCTTATGGCTATTACGGTTCATGGAGAAAAAAATACGCTTACAATTACGCTCGTTCCTCGCCAGGAACAACGGTTAGGCGAATGTTTGACAAACCCAAACTGTATAACGAAATACTCGAGCCAAAGAGGGGTATGAGTCGATACGAGGTTGAACGTCTCCATACTCACAACGTTAATTTTGCTAAGTATCACAAGTTTTATGATATCCCGTTGACTGAAGACTATGATGAATTTCGGTCTCAATTAATGAATACCGAGCTGCAAGCTGGTGGAGGAACGTCGTCTTGGAATGGGATCATTGCTGCTGCCCAAGAAGCTAATAAAGCAACGAATCTAAACCCTGAACAAGTGTTTATTGTTTTATCTGATGGTCAGGATGGTGACAAGAACTATTTACAAAAACTAGTGGACCAAGGGCTTTGTAAAAAGCTGCGTTCAACCATATCCGCAAAACGAAATCGCTTCCAAAGTAATTCGCCGACTGAAGCTGAAAAAACCAAAGTCACGATGGGCGTTATTGGCATTAACTACAAAGTAAATGAAAGCGACGGCTTTGGGGATTGTTTTGGTAAGAAAAACATTTACCACGCAAAAGATGGCGAAGATGTGTACAAGTACATTTTGAATTTGATTAATGAAGAAACCGGGAAACTAAAGGATTAACATGAGATACCTAGTAATTATGTCTACGATACTACTGTCTTCATTGAGCTATGCAAACTGCTTGGGCAATGTCGGCGAATACGTCACTTCGAAAACGTTGGTGTCTTCTCATACTGTTACGACACAAGTGACTGGAAAGCTAATAGAGCTTGATGAAAAACCTCAAAACGAGGTGCTCAATAGAGAGAGTGAAGTCATTCAAATCGCAGCTCAAGATGATGTCTGTTTCTATGATAAAGCGACGCAATCTTTGGTGCTCAATTATCCAACTAACGTGTACCTATTGGATGAAAATCATAAACAAGTATTAGGGCAGTACCTTAGTTTGGTGGGAGATAAATCCAAGATTTATATAGAAGGTCACGCAGATAGCTTAGGTAGTAAAGCCTATAATAAAGCGTTGTCATCCCGCCGGGCAGGGCAAGTGGCGAGCTACTTGAAGAAAGATCTTCATCAAGGGAATCGCATTGTTGAATATGCGTATGGCGAAAGTGCACCAATTTGTAAAGTCACAGACAATAAGGCAACAGGTTGTAACCGACGAGTTGTGATAACAGTTAAGTCGTAATGGGCTTTGTTGTCGTTGTCTGTATTTTTATTTTTTGGGCCGCTCTGTTAAGTGGTGTGTAAAGAAAAGGGAACCCGTTTGGGTTCCCTTTTTTAATCTATGGCGTTATTCGTTTAACCAGGTAAAGTACCCAAACAGTTACAACGTGGGATCTGGTAGTTCTGTAGCCATAACTTGAGCCGGTGTTAGATACTTGCATAACTCATCATAAGGAATAGGACGGGAGAAGTAGTAACCTTGCATCAAGTCACATCCACATGCTTTTAGAATCGCGAAGTGTTCGTTTGATTCTACGCCTTCTGCCAACACCACCATACCGAAGTTTTTGCCGATAGCGATGATGTTCTGGACCATTGTTAGTGACTGTTGATCGACTGCTATGTTTTCAATGAAACTCTTATCAATCTTAAGTTCGTCGATAGGGAGTGCTTTTAACATGCTCAATGAAGAGTAGCCCGTACCGAAGTCATCCAGAGAGATCTTAATATCGTTTTCTTTGAGGGCTTCAAACAGTGGTTTCACTATAGCCACATCTTCAATGAACAGGCTTTCGGTGATCTCTAGCGTTAAGCTGCTCGCTGAAAATTGATACTTCTCTAACGTCGTGAACAAGTGATCGGAGAACGACCTATGCGAGAATTGACGGACTGAAATATTGATCGATAATCCGATATTTTGGTTCGTTGTGCGGTGTAAATGAGCAATTTGCATAACACTGGATTCAATAATAAAGGTACCAAGTTTGTGCATTAAGCCTGTGCTTTCAGCAATAGGAATAAATACATCTGGCGGGACAAAACCCAGTTCATCGTCTATCCAGCGTACCAGCGCTTCTACACCGTGGGTGCTTTTATCTGCACGAACCAATGGTTGAAAAACCATAAACAAAGCTTGTTTGTCGATAGCAATACGAAGCCTTTGTTCTACTCTCATTTTGTAGAGGTGTGCGTCTTGCATCTCAGTCGTGAAAATACTGTATGAGTTTTGCTGCTGTTTCGCTTTGTACATAGAAATGTCGGCAGAGCGTAACAGGCTATCTAAATCTTTTCCGTGTTCTGGGAACCTAGCAATACCTATGCTACAGCCCAACAAGAATTGAGAGTGTTCAACTTCATAGGGCCGAGAGAGAACTTCAATAATTCGTTCTGATAGTCGCTTAATTTCAGATTCACTATTCAGCGTTGTTAAAAACAAGAACTCATCACTGGATTCTCGTACCAATAGGCTGACTCTGGAGCGAAACCGCATCAAACGTAATGCAATTTGTTTGAGCACCTTGTCTCCGAAGTCATGTCCATGGGTATCATTAACACATTTGAAGTTATCGATGTCGATAAACAGTAGCGAGAATGGCTTTGATTCATTTTCAATCCATTTACTGATGTTTTTGCGCATATATGAACGGTTGGGGAGAGAGGTTAATGGATCGTGATTGGCTTGGTAAATCAGTTGACTGCGAGTTCGTTGCTCGTTCTTGGCAATCGACTTTACTAAGAAGTAGAAACCAAGCTGAAGAATAATAAAAACAAAGAAAATAGCGCCGAACTCTTTTGCGAATATACCATCAACGTACGCCAGGTCTGTTCGGCCGACAACCCAAAGTTTGTAGTCTGGAATGTACCTAGCGCTAACGAGTGATGGGAATGGGCCGTCATCGTTACAGAAAGAGTACGTGTATTTACCCGTTTTCGCTTCTTCGACGCTGTCACTCACTTGTTCTGAAAAGCTTTTGGCAATGCGAGCCATCAGGTCGTGATTAACCGGTGTCAAATAAGCGTCTAGCGACTCGATATCGCTAGAAAAAAACTGACGATAGTTATCGGTTCTAAGTAGAGTTAACGTGTTGTAACTGCCTGCGTGCGCATTGTTTTCAAACAAGATTGTGCTGTCTAAGCGTAAGCCTGCTGTCATGACCGCATCAACGTTCTTGCCATCAATAGAAATGGATTTTCTTAATGGGATCACGAGGCTGTTAAGAGAATCATGGAAATAAGTGCGCCCCAAAACCATTTTTTCGCTAGATACAGCCTCTAGAAATGAGTCTTTGGTGTATGGGAGGTCTAGTAAATTAAATTGGTCAGACAGCTGTAGGTTTGAGCTGATTGACAGGTAATCCCCTTGAGGATTTAGTAACCCGAAAGCGGCTATTGCAGGATGAGTATCAAGCAGTTTATCTAAGATTGGACGAATTTGAATCGAAGCTGTGCGGGTAAAATCGGACTGCTGAGCAAGCTGATGTCCAACCACTTCAAGTAATGCTTCTTGGCTGGTTAATAGAGAGTTTACTGAGCTAGAGAAGATCTCAACTTGGATATGTTGTTGCTTAGTAAAGTCATCTCTGTTTGATTGCCACTTGGTTATGCCAAAGGCGCTGAAAAGTATCAGGGTAAGCAGCACGATCAGAGCGTACAGCGACCAGATATTTTTCTTAAATAGAGCCATGAGATGCCTTTTGTTGGTGACTACTTTTAACTGACTGCAAGTGACAAACGTTTATATCGCCAGTGTGATTAATGCAACGAGGCATAAAAACATCAAAGATGAATATATCAATGATTAAATAGTTTAACGGCTACGAACAGAGATTCTTGAGTGAAATATTAACACTCTTAAATATGGTGAAAATTAACCCATGGCTAATCACGGTTTTTCTAGAAATCGTATGGTTTTACACGGAGGTAGCGTTAACTCGGTCACTAAATTGCTATGTCGTTAAGTGACTGCATAGTTAAGTAACAGCGTCTTAAGTAAGCATGTCTTCAAGTGACTGCATCTTCGGGCGATTACGTCTTCAAGTTACAACCGCGTTAAACGCCTGAGCTATTAAGTGCTTAGCTTGTTGAGCAATAAGATGCTTAAGTATCATGAATTACAACCATAACCTTTAGCAAGCTCCGTATGCATGCACAGTATATTCTAACAGTGTCATTAAGCGAAGCTGAATTACATTTTAGTTACGGCAATAGGTAGCTTCTCATTCGCGCCCCATTCAGTCCATGAACCATCGTAAACCCCCATATCACCTGAATAACCGGCTAGTTTAGCGGCTAATAGGATGATGCAAGCCGTTACCCCAGAACCACAACTAAAGAACATAGGCTGAGAAGGGGTTAGGTCTAAGGTTGAAAATATTTCAGCTAATTCATTTTGAGCTCTCAATTTGCCATCATTTAATACTTGAGCGAATGGTAAGCAAATTGAGTTCGGGATGTGACCGCTACGCAGGCCTTCGCGTGGCTCAGGAACCTTAGAATCGAAGCGAGCTTGTGAACGCGCATCTACAATGTTTGCGCTCTTGCTGGTTGAGTAACTTTCAATCTGCTGAGCGTTTACAAAATAGTTGCCTTGAATACTCCCTTCAAAATTGCCGGTTTGCACTGTTGTTTTGAAGTCGGTATCTGTTGCGTAGCCGGCATCAATCCATGCCGGTAAACCACCATCTAAGATATAAACGTTGTTATGTCCCATTGCCATAAACATCCACCATGCGCGGGGCGAGGCAAAGGTTCCTGAGTTATCGTAAACCACTATCGTGCTGTCTTGATTGATACCAATTTCTTGTGCACGTGTATTGAAGTGTTTTTCGGTCGGGAACATGTGAGGAAGTAAAGTGTGTTTGTTACAAAAGTCTTTATCGTAGTCGAAACGAATAGCTCCAGGAATCATTTGCCCTTTGATCTTTTCTGATTCACTTGGGATCTGAAATTCGATGCTGGCGTCGAGGATGATGAGATCGTTGTTATCGGATATTTTCTGTTGTAGTTGCGCAGGCGAGATGAGAGGCTGATTCATTACTGTGGTGTCCATTATTATTGTGCAGCTCGACAGTGGATGAACTGATAGCTGCTTTGTCCGGTTATTTGATTGTTTAATGTATCAAGTGCGACCACAGAATCAAGAGGGCAGTCTGTTGTTGGTTGAATGGAAACGCGAAATATTTCGTTGTCTTGAGTTTCAAGCGTGAGGTAGCGCCTATGTCCGTCTAGGGATTGAGTGAGCGTATTAGAGATGACTGTGGCTTCAATGCGTTCTCCGGCAGAAGATGTTATCGGGAAATAGGAAAGAAACCAAAGTAGGCCAATACCAATCGACAGTATAACGAATCCTATTTTCAACTGTTTCATAAAAATAAGCCTTTGAAAGTCATATCATAAAAGATAAGACAGGCTCTCGATAAAGTGAACATAACCAGTACTGAAAATTGAAATAGCGCCCAAATAAAAAGGTGAGCCTCATTGCTCACCTTTATGTGCTGTTATTTGACTTTTGACTTTTGATTTCGAGCCTGCTGCTTAACTTCACTGAATTCAGCCATTGGCTAAGTTAACTCAGCGCGTTTTATTCCTTTCTGTTTACCAAGTGATTTGTGAGCCGTTACTTGCAACGACTTGTTGCAGCGGTGCTTGACCGTCATAAAACCAGATTTCAATCAACAGAGTATCTTCGCTTAAAGGCGCCGCAAAGTTGGAGGTGAATGTCCCGTTGTCTAAAGGGCCGCCAATGACCTTACTTGAATAATCCGGCTTGTAGGTTGAATCTGCTCTTGTGGTAAATCGGCTATATACAGATACAAACGAACGATCGGTTGAGATGTTACTGATATCAATATTGAGGTCGAATTGATCTACAGAGTTGTAATCGAAACCATCAGGGATTACGAGCTCATCCATTTTGTACGCTTGCGGGCCGTTGGAGGTTACCGCGGTAACTGGTGTCGGTTCCGGGTTTATTGCGACATTGACAGGTGTTGGGGCCACTGATGGTGATGTAATGAGCGCTGATATCACAGGTGCTGACGCTGCTGGTGTTTGTGTCGCTGGTGTTGACGTCGCTGGTGTTGACGTCACTGGTGTTGACGTCACTGGTGTTGACGTCACTGGTGTAGACGTCACAGGTGATGTCACCGCAGGTGTTGAAGGCGATGGACTTGACGTTGATGAGCCACCATCGCCACCTCCGCCCCCACAACCTAACAACGCGAGTGGTGCAATGAGTAATGTAATACGTATGGATTTCGACAACCCCCAACATTGCGACTGCGCCGTACTCTTTTTATGTGCAGTATTGGACAGGTTAGGTAACAGAGCACTGTTCGAATTTTGGTGACCGCTTGTTACTGTCTGTTTAATTGGCATATTCATGATCATTCTCCTAAGGCAAGTAACATTGGTCAGCGGCAGGTGTTTGGAACCAATCTGTTGATTGAGTACCACCGGATTCAGCAAAGTTCGCAAAGTTTGGATAGGCTGTGACAATATCTACGTATTCCAGTGGCCATTCCCATTCCGTGTCTGAAGTAATCAGTAGCGCCCAAGGGTGGTTGTCTGCGGTTTTAAAATACTTGCCCGCTGCGGGGTCACTGTCGTCAACACCTAGCCCCGTATTGAATAGATTTACTGTATCAAATGCTTCAGTTGGAGCTTGGTCTGGTAAGTGAACCTCCCAACTACGTCCAGGATGTAGAGGTAGGTTTTCACCGTGATAATACCCAGGTGTTGCGAAGATGAATGGGTCGTAAGGCATGTCTATCCAACTGTCTGTACTCACACCGTCTCCCGCTAAGGTAATACCGATTTGGAATGAGAACTGCTCATCTTCTTTACATCCATTACTGGTGCGGTAGAAGGTACAGCCAGTGCTAATTTTTTCTGTCAGGTCATTGGCGATAACAAATATTGCTTCGCTGCGCCCATCTTCTAGGTCGAGGTCAGTGAATGCACCATTGTGCTTCATGTAGGAGTTTCCGCTACTCACTAAGCTCGGGTCTAAGTTAGGGAGTCGAACAGCAAACCCATTTCTGTACGAAGCACCTACCGCAGCAAGACGTCCATCGATGGTTGATTTAACGACTTTGCCATCTTTAAGGATCTCGGTAATGCGATACATTAGAACGGCGTCGTTCATGTCGTAGTCGGCTTTATAAGGCCAGTTGTCTTCATACGCCAAGGTTGCGTAGCCTGAAGCACTTGGGAAGTAACGAGCTGTGGCACCATCGTTAAGCACATCGACTTGAATATCGACCACTTCACCAGAGGTAGAACCGCCAAAGTAACTTAGGTTGGTTTGTTGGCTGAATCTGAAGCGAGCCCAAGTGGTTCCTGTAAGTGCGTTGATGTCGACATTGAGGAACAGGTCGTTCTCACCCGAATTCAGTTGGTAGTCGGTAAACACTTGTTCGTTAGCACCATCGAAGCTGCCATCTTGGTTCCAATCGATCCAAGCTGATAGGTAACCAGAGGTCGAAGCTTCTACGATAATTTTTGAATCAAGTCCGGCTTCAAGGGCGGTGACAAAACCGATACCACCGTTAGCCCATTCATCGTCAATGCCAACACTTTCATCTGATTGTGGAGTTACGTAGCCATCAAGGTCGGCGTCAGGTGCATCTGTGCCTAGCCATGTGATGCCATCAAGTTCATGTCGAGGACCATTGCTTGCGAGTAGAGTTAGGTAACTGTCTGGCGCGTCACCAAAGTCGATGTTTGAATCTTCATCAACAACCGGGGCATTGGCACAACGAGCACCATCGTTTTGGCCTGAAGAAGGCCCATTCGATACAAATTCAACGGCTGGAACAATTCCCGCTGCAATATTGGTCGCGTTGCCGGGAGATAGGTTGATTCGGTAGATTTTCCCGTCTTGATTTCGAGATACGTAGTAATAGCCGTTTACGTCAAAATAACCCGCTCCGAATGTACCTAACTCACCAGTATCACCGATGTAGGTTTCGGCACCCGTTGTCGGGTTGAAGCTGTATAAGCCTCCGGAGTCATTATCAATGCCATATAAAGAGCCATCACTTGGGTGAAAAGCAAAATCGGTGAGTTTTACGGTTGCGGGGCTGTTTGCAATCTTATTTACAGTGACGGTCGCATTTGGATCAGCATCTAAAGGAGATAGGTCAACGGTGAATAGCCCTTTGCCCGTGCGATATAAGTAGTAAACGTGGTCATATACGTCACCTACATAAAAGGTGTGATCGGTTGGTAATCCACTGGTATTGATGACTTCAGCTTGGAAATCCTGTCCAAGGCGCACCAAACGTTTGTTTGTTGTGTCGTAACCGTAGATATATCTGTCTTGAAAGTCGAAACCAACACCATTGATATTGGCATTCATACCAGTATCGTCTTCTAGAAGGGTTGTTGAACCTGTTACTAGGTTGACACCCCAAACCTCAACGGGTTTTGATTGAAAGAGGTAAGCCTGGCTTGGACAGGTATCGAATGGCGCGGAGTTGGCGACAAAAGACGCACTTAATAGCAAACTTAACGTTGTAATTCTCATATCTACATCCGTGTCATAGAAGGTTTAGATACAGTTACAAGTTATGTGCCAATTTTAAGTTGTTGATTTTTAGTTATTATATTTCAGCTTGCTGAGGTGTTCATTATATTCTCAAAATGAGAACTCAAATGAAACTAATCTTTCATAGAGTATTTCAAATTGATAAATCGATGTGAGAAGCTGATGTAGAGATCTAAAAAAGCCCTGACTTTAGTCAAGGCTTAGGCTTAAGTTTTCGGTGGGAGAGGATTACGACTTAGTCTACCCACACACCGAACAATTAGGCATCTTCATTAAGTTCATCTCACGCCAGCTGTGCGACATAGCATCGAGAATCAAAAGCCTGCCTTGCTTTGGTTGCCCAAACTTGGCAATAACCTTGATAGCTTCCAAAGCCTGAGCGGCACCTACCATTCCGACAACTGGCGCCATAACGCCAGCTTCAACACAGCTTAGTGCAGCGTTGCCAAATAGGGCGCTCAAACACTGGTAACACGGTGCATCTGCGTCTTGATACGTGAACACACTAATCTGACCTTCCATGCGAATTGCAGCACCAGAAACAAGTGGTGTTTTTGACGTGTAGCACAAGCGGTTCAACTGATTGCGCGTTTCAACGTTGTCACTGGCATCAAGAACAAGCGAGTGTGCTTCAATCAACTTTCCAAGCGCTTGGTCATCAAGTCTATGATCGACGGTCTCAACTTTTAGGTGTGGGTTTAACATCTGCAATGATTCTGTGGCTGAGTTGACCTTCTTCTTGCCAATATCAGCATCGGTGTGAAGGACTTGTCGTTGCAAGTTAGAAAGCTCGACAACATCATCGTCGATCAGTGTCAGCTTACCAACACCCGCAGTCGCAAGGTATTGAGCAGAGGCACAACCCAAGCCACCGGCACCCAGTACCAAGATAGAGCTCTGTTTCAGAGCTTCTTGGCCTTCAAAATCAAACTGTTTAAGGATGATTTGACGGTTGTAGCGAAGCATCTCTGCGTCAGACAGTATTTCCATCACCAAGCCTCGTTAGTAAAGCGTTGAGTTAAACAGTTGAATCTGAACAGTTTCACCGACTTCAACACGGCCACGTTCACGCTCTAGAACCACAAAGCAGTTTGCTAAGCTCATTGAGCGGAAAGCGCCTGAACTTTGGTTGCCTGTTGTTTCTACCACAAATTGACCGTTTTCAATCGAGTAAATACCACGTTGGTAATCAGTACGGCCTGGGCCTTTTTTGAATGCAGATTTAGTAATAGCAGGGATAGACTCTGGTGCCGTCCATGCGGTGTGGCCTGAAAGTTTAGCCAGCATAGGTTGAACCAACACGTACATGGTCATCATTGCTGAAACTGGGTTACCCGGTAAGCCACAGAACCACGCGTTATCTAATTCACCGAATGCGAACGGTTTGCCCGGTTTGATTGCCAGTTTCCAGAAGCCGATTTGGCCGATCTCTTCCAAAATATCTTTGGTGTAATCCGCCTCACCAACACTCACGCCACCAGAAGTCACAACCACGTCTGCTATTTGCTGTGCTTTTTCGAAGGTTTCTTTAAGCGTCGCAGGACAATCTGGGATGATACCCAAGTCGATAGCTTCACAACCAAAGGCTTCGATTAATGGTTTAATACCGTAACGGTTACTGTCGTAGATCTGACCGTCTTCAAGAGGTTGGCCTAATGGTTTTAGTTCATCGCCAGTAGAGAAGAAAGCGACTTTAGGCTTATGTAACACTGTCACGTGGCTCACACCCAGTGAAGCAATCATTGGAATGTCACGAGGTGTTAAACGCTCACCGCGGCTCAGAACGATATCGCCTTGTTTGATGTCGTCACCAGTAGGGCGAATGTTATTGTTCAGCTTTATGTTGTCTTGTTGAATCTCAATACCAGCCTCAGTTTCGGCCGTATTTTCTTGCATGATAACGGCGTCACAATCTTCCGGGATCTTTGCGCCAGTCATAATGCGAATACAGGTATTGTTTGGCCATTCACCTTCGAACGGTTGGCCTGCAAAAGATTTGCCTGCTAATGGTAGTACTTTACTGTTTTCTAGATCTGCTAAGCGCAGTGCATAGCCATCCATTGCTGAGTTATCAAAAGGAGGTACGAAAATAGGGGAAAGAATATCTTCAGCAAGGACATAACCTAATGCTTCAGCAAGAGGTAGAGATAAAGTCGTTTGGATTGGTTTGATTGGTGATAGCAGCTTATCTAGTGCTTCTTCAATTGGCATTAAGCCCGGAGCGTCGCAACAGCCCATAATTGAAATCCTTTGGTCGTTATTATTTTGATTTAGTGGTTGGCAATGGTGGTTTAATAATTATCAAATCACGGTTGTTCGCCAACGAAATTGCAGCCACTTTAGCATAGTTTAAGCCCCGTAAATAATGACCTCCCTTAAAATATGGGTGTATTTATTCAAAATTCCGAGTATCCTTGTTTGCCATCCAGAAGGGGCAATAAAAGAGGAAGTTCAATGTCAGGTCTTAGCGAATCAGCGAAGTTGGTTAAAGATGCGCTAGCAAGCCGCGGATTAGAGACACCAATGCGTCCTAACCAGGTTAGCCGAGAAGAGAAAAAGGAACGAATCGAACACCATATGCGTGAGATTCTAACTCTCCTTGAACTTGATCTTGCAGATGACAGTCTGGAAGAAACACCACAACGTATTGCGAAAATGTATGTGGATGAGATTTTCTCTGGTTTGGATTACGCCAATTTCCCTAAAATCACCGTGATCGAAAACAAGATGGGTGTTCGTGAGATGGTACGAGTAAAAGACATTACCGTAACCAGCACATGTGAGCATCACTTAGTCACCATTGATGGTAAAACCGCAGTCGCTTACATTCCTCAAGGTAAGATCATTGGTCTTTCGAAGATCAACCGAATCGTTCGTTTCTTTGCTCAGCGTCCTCAAGTTCAAGAGCGCATGACACAGCAAATCCTTGTAGCATTGCAAACGCTACTAGAAACGGATGATGTTGCTGTAACCATGGATGCGGTTCATTACTGCGTAAAATCTCGTGGTGTAATGGACGCAACCAGCGAAACAACAACAACAGCACTGGGCGGTATCTTCAGATCAAACCCAGCAACGCGCCATGAGTTCTTACACGGCCTGCGTTAGAACTAAATCTACTAAGATCAAAAAACGGAGCATTATGCTCCGTTTTTATTGGTTGCTTCATAAACCTACAGATTGACTATTTTCTTAAACTCTTCCTCTGAGTATTTCTTCTCTGTGCTTTTAGTCAAATCTGTAATCATTTTGTATCTAAGCTCAGTCGCCATATCTAAGGTACGCTTAAGCTGTCCGTATGAGTAGTCGGCAGCCATGTTCAGAGCCACTTGTTTATCTACTTTATACATGTCTGCTAACGTTTTATCTAAGTGTGCGACCTGCTTGTATAGTTGAGTTTCTTCTTTGTCCCAAGCTGCTTTTAGTACTGGTAAATACTTGTCTGGGTTTGAAGAAGCGAGGGCGGTTAAGCTACGGAACTGCCAATAAGCTGAATCATCACTGTAGTTATCATCGCCTACTTGGTACGCTTTTGGGTAATCTTGTAGGGTTGAGTATAACGGCACTAACACAGATTCTGGTAACACGCCAAAGCTTTGCCAAATAATACCTTGAAGCTCTTCTGGCATCTCAGGGCGAAGCTGAATAATATGCGACTCTAGTTGACGCTCAACTCTAATTGGTCGTTTCGATTTTCCTTCCAAAACCGTGTCTTTATAAGTCGCGCTAAGTACTTCTGCCACATCTTCAACTGAGATTTTTGTCTCTGGCTTCATAAACAAAGGGTATTGCGTCATGCGACTTTGTTGATGCAGCGAAGGTGTCAGCATTTTTTGGCCTAGCCATTCACGATCGATATTATACTCATCACCAATAACTCCGAATGCTTTTGCAAAATTGAAAGATTTTTTATCTGCGTTATCAAGCAGTTTGTGTTGTTCTACAAACTCGAATATATCTTTTGAATGCAGTACCTCTTTGTTTGCCAAGTTGACATCATGTACACGCAAGCCATTTGCAATCATGGCGTAACTGTCATCAGGCACTTTTACAGCAATCCAATGGTGACCTGAACCAATTTCAAATAGCCACGCCTCATTGGTGTCTGCAATATAGAGGCTGTTACCTTCGCCAGCACCATAGGTTTCGATGTAATGACCGAGTAACTCTACAGCTTGTTTTGCGTTTTCTGCCTGAGGAAGGATTAGCGTAGGTATAATGGCTTCGATTACGCCATTATCGATTAAAGGATCTACTTTGGCGACTTTGTCGTTTATTTCTGCGCTGGTTGTTGCTGAAATGGCAACGTTGTGTTCATTAATCCCACGTTCTTCATAGAACTTTCCATCGCGATTAACGGTATCCGCATCCCAGTCTGGTATCGCAGAGTAAGCAAAGAAGTGTTTTGGCATTGGAACAATTAATCCGTTACCTAACTGCCAGTCACCTTCTTGGTTATCTTGCGCAGGTCGATACTTTAGGTATTTGTTCCAGTTGTTAATGCCAAAATCTTCATTACGAGCAATTATAATGCTACCGTCGCTCGAGGCTCCTTTGCCAACAATAAGCCCAGTACAAGCTATCGCATTACTGCTTAGAGCGACAGCTACTGCAGTTGCAAGAAAGGATACAGACCATATTTTCATTTTAATTCTCCGCTTATAAAACAAGATAATTTAAAGTTAACGTTAGTTGTATTTGCAGGTTTTTTATTATCATTTTATAAAAGTCAGTGTACTTATCATCATAGGAAAAAATGCTTCCGCTCGTCACATAAATGATCATTTCCATTTGAGAATAATTATCTGAAAAATATGCACTTTTTGAATAAATTGATAAGTTATATTTGTAAAATAACCTTGCCATATACGTAGCTTTAATTCGTCGTTTTATGGGAAGCATCATTATCACAACAAAACTTTGTTCGTTTCTAACGTATGGTTTTTGGATTGCAATCGGATAAGCAACAGTGCTGAAGTGCGGTATCTTGTGGGATCTTTTTTGTGCTTGTAATGAAGTTAACTGTAATGGCTGCGAATGTCGTCATTCTCTAGAGTGAAGAATAAGCGAGTAGGGAATGTGTTTATCTGCATGCTTTCTGATTTGGTATGAGATCCCCGACTTAGTCGTTCCTCCTTCTCGAGGATGACGGCGTGTGAGGGTTCAATGTGTATTCTATCGACAGCTTTTTAGAGGAAACGCTGCTGATCTTGTTGAATGAGAGACTCGTTAACTTGTGTCATTCCCTAAAGCGAGGAACGAGTGTAATAGGGAATCTGTTTGTCTGTGTAGTTTCTGATTTGGTATGAGATCCCCGACTCAGTCGTTCCTCCTTCTCGAGGATGACGGTCAAGATTGATGATGTTGATTAGGAAATGATCACGCTTTAACTCGAAAGACCTGTCGTCATTCGCTAAAGAGAGGAACGAGCGTAATAGGGAATCTGCTTTTTCGAGGTGGGTTGATTGGAACGAAAATTAGATGCGCTCTACAGAATCTATAGAGCGCAAATTTGGGTACAGCAGTTGGTGGAATGCTTAAGAAAGATTAAACAAACGCTTAAAGTGGTGAACAAAACCGGACGGCTTATTCTCAGCTTGATAGAGGTTCAAACCATCATAAAAACTTGCCATAAACTCTACGCGAATCTCATCATCAGTGTTTCTCGATACGCGAGATAGCAACGAAGCGGCTACTGCTGCGTGATCATTAGCAAGGCTGTAATCCATTCCTAGTCGTCCCTGAACGAACAACCACAAATGAGTGATTAACTTTAACTGCTGAGCGTTAGAGTTTTGAAACTTGTCGCTATGCTCGGTGCCCACTGTAGTATCGAAGACATTTTGCATCGCCTCATTCGCTTCTTTATTGCTTTCAAAGCGATAGCTTGCATCGATATGTACCTTGGTTAACAGGCCAAGCAACGTCTGACGTGCAGAGTTGTCTGGCTTGTTCTCGCAAGCGTGTCTAAACAGATCATGGTTGTCATCAATAAATGACTTTAACTCTTTTTCATAGCCCGTCGTCAGCGCTTTGACTGAACCGAGACCTGCGAGCTGCAAACACGCTTCGAGCTTAGTTTGGCGCTGAGGTTCAGTCTGAGTTTGGATCTCAGTCATTACTCTGTAGCTCTTCCCACGTTACTTCTGCTGATTGAGTGTCGCTGTTTACAAACGCAGAGTTACCCGACAGCATTACTGAAAGGTCCATAGTACGCTGTGTCATCGCTGCTAGTTGCTCAATACCATCGTTGTCTAGACGAACGATCTGAGCTTTCAGGTAACCGAATTTACCTTTGTTCTGCTCCCACCAAACGTTCGACTTGGTGTTGAAGCTGAACACACTCACTGACTTAGATAAGCGAGTCGCTTTCTTAACGCGTTCTGGATCGGGTTCGCCAACATCAATCCACTCTAAGATTTGGTCATCTAACGACTTCTGCCATAAATCGGGTTCTTCAATGCTAGACAACCCTTTAGTGAACTCAAGTTCAGGAGATGCATTGATACAGAAAGCAATAATACGCGCCATCATACGCTGTTCTGTTTCAGAAGGGTGTTGTGCAACCGTTAGATTAAAAGAGTCGTAATAGTCGCGATTCATATCGGTTAAAGAGATACGAAACTTATAGATTGTCGGTTTGAGAGCCATTGATAGGGTGTCTTAGATAGAAATAGTGAGGGGATGTTACCTTAAATCTCTGAATAGCGGGTAAAAAAATAGCCAGCAGAGGCTGGCTATTTTTAGAAAGCTTTAAAATACTAAATTAAAGTACTTTGATGCTGTCAGCTTGTGGGCCTTTTTGACCTTGAGATACAGTGAACTCAACTTGTTGGCCTTCAGCAAGAGTTTTGAAACCGTCGCCTGTGATTGCAGAGAAGTGTGCAAATACGTCTGGGCCGTTTTCTTGCTCGATGAAGCCGAAGCCTTTAGTTTCGTTGAACCATTTTACTTTACCAGTAACTGTGTTAGACATGATGATATCCTAAAATTAAATTTTTATTTTGAGCCAATTGTGGCACTGATAGCGCGGAAAAGTTTATTGCTATTGCGTACAACACAACGGGGTTACTAGTAATCCAACGAAATGTTTATATACAAAGAACTTTCTTTCTAGCCGAGATGAAGTCTAAATCAAATTAGGGGATAGTCAATCGAATCCATAGTGAAAGGTTGCAGAAACTTGGGGGTAGTCAAACTTTGCATTCCTTAAATATCATGGAGTTACAGTTGTATGGTGATTTGTTGTCATTTTTGTGAAAATGGTGGTCGAAATTGATGACAAATTTGGAGTAATTGCACTGTTTTGGCACATTTATTTTTCAAATTAGAAAGCCGCTAATTGGCACTTGAACCCAATTTTAACGGCTTATATTTATAAATCTCTCTGTAAATCTCGTGTCTCTATTGGCTCGAGAGCTAGACTACTTTTTCAAGCGATACAGGTTGCCATTATCGGTACTGAAAAAGATGTCGCCGCTTGGTGAAGTTTCAATGTCTCTTACCCTCTCGCCTAAATCTTCTAAAATACGTTCCTCTTTGATTGCCTCACCTTGTCCATTGACTGTCACGATATTGATGTGGGTAAGTTTAAGCGCGCCGGCCAGCAGCTTTCCTTTCAACTCTGGGTATTTATCGCCTTGGTAAACAATCAAGCTCCCCGGGGCGATTGAAGGAACGTAGACTTTTTTCGGCGCTTCAATACCATCTTTGGTTTTAGACTCGCCTACGCTAATTGGGCCCCAGTACTCTTTACCGTGTGAGGTGACTGGCCATCCATAGTTGGCACCTGCTTTAATTAGGTTGATTTCGTCACCACCTCGCGGACCATGTTCAATCGACCACAGCTTCTGGGTCGGGAAGTCGTAATACAAGCCTTGTGGATTACGATGGCCATAGCTCCAAATCTCATTGAGTACCTTGCTGTTATCCGAGAATGGGTTATCGCTTGGTGTGCTTCCATCAGCATTCAATCGTAATATTGATCCGGCGTGAGTCATGGTGTCTTGGCCGTTGTCTCGATCACCACGGTCGCCGATTGAAAAATACAGGTGGCTATCATCAAAGGTGATACGGCTACCAAAGTGACGCCCTGTGTCCGTTCTGGATTTAGATACAAACACGTCTGTCCAATTGGTAACTTCATTATTGCTGTAATTAGCAGAAGCCAGTGTCGTTACGCCTTCACCATCGACGTCTTTACTGTAAGTGACGTAGAACTTTTCGTTTTCAAAAGGGGAGAGCGCGATATCCAACAGACCACCTTGGCCTTTCGCCCAAACATTGGGCAGCCTGAACAGCGTGCTTTGCTCACCCGTCTTTAAATCAACCTGTTTAATGACGCCAGCTTTTTCTGTTACTAGCATGGAGTTATCGTTGATATAAGCCAACCCCCAAGGGATCACGAGTCCGTCGGTGATCTTCTCTACTTGCCATGCAAAAGCAGAGGATATTGGGCTCGATGCGATGAGCACCAAAGCACAGGAAAGAATACGGTGATGAGTGTTCATTGAAGTCCCTTGATTATGAGTGTTTAGTGTTAGTCTAGCGCCTGTGGTCGATAGGCGGAAAGTTGAGGTTACTGAAAAGTGACTATTCACATATTTAGTTGAACGTCTATTGTATGATTATACAAGCTCACGTATGTTTACTGTGCCTTTCTCTATTTGATCCAGTCGGAGCATTATGAATAACTCGCCAGCAGCGTTTCCGCTATTTTCTCTGTTTTTATGTTGTGAGTTAGATACGCACGTTTTTTCTTCGAACGGACGTATTAAACGATGAGTCGTCGATTTGATTTTAAATCGATCTTACTTGCGTGTTTGGTCATCAGCATCGGCCAACTCAGTATGGGTCTGGTGTTTCCATCATTACCTTGGATCGCGAAAGACTTTGATGTTTCTCTAGAGCAAGCTCAGCTTCTGGTGAGTGTGTATCTATTAGGTTTTGGGCCTTCCCAGTTTATTTATGGCCCTATTTCCGATGCTCTCGGGCGCAAAAAAGTACTGCTAAGCGGTTTGTTGATTGCCATGCTTGGGCTATTAATGATCATCTTCTTTAGCCATTCATTTACTAGCATGGTGATGGGGCGTTTTCTGCAAGGCTTAGGGACTGGCTGTTGCGCTGTACTTGCTCGTGCTTCCACGCGGGATAGATTCAGTGGGGCAGATTTACCTTTAGCGATGTCTTATATTGCGATGGTTGCCTCTATAACACCTTTGATCGCGCCTGTTATCGGTGGGTTTATTAACTTCCACTTTGGCTGGAGTATGGTGTTTATCTCACTACTTGGCTATGTCTCACTGGCTTGGGTGGTATTGGCGTTCAAGTTTAAGGAAACCGTTACTCAGGTTTCGGCTATCCCTTCCCCGAAGAAAATGGTTTCTCAATATAAAGAGTTACTTACGTCTCGTTATTTTATGAGCTTTGCGAGTATTGGCTGGCTTAACTTTAGCTTGATGATCACCACCGTATCAGTGATGCCATTTATCATGCAAAATCAGATTGGCATGACGTCAGATGAATACGCGATGTGGGCGGTGATTCCTGCATTAGGTATGCTGGGCGGAACAAGCTTATGTAACCGTATTCGCCCTATGCTGGGTAACAAGAAAACTCTGTTATGCACACCTGTATTACATGTTGCTGCGGCGGTGTGGCTTTTCTTTTGTCCACTTGAGCCACTGTATTTAATGCTTGGCCAGTTCTTGATGATTATTGGCAATGGTATTGCGTTACCTTGTGCTCAGGCCTTGGTGATGTTGCCTTATAAGAAGAACGCTGGCGCGGCGGCTGCGATGTCTGGCGGAGGGCAGATGGTGGTGTCTTCAATGGTGAGTATGGGGCTAGTTCAATTAGGGCTAGGAGAAGCGTGGCATCTATCGCTTGTCATCATGTTGTTCACACTGATTACCCTATTTAATATTTTACGTGGTTTCAGTAGCCAAGAAGCGAGAGAGTCCCAGCTTAGCTAGTTATTTGGTTATTTAATTATTTAGCTAGCTAGCGAGTGAAAAACGAAAAGGCCATTGAAGTTTATGATTTCGATGGCCTTTATTATGCTTAGAACTTAGAACTTAGAACTTAGAACTTAGAACTTAGAACTTAGATTTAAATTGAAATTGAAATGCCCGAACTATTCACAGACGACTGCAACCTTCTCACTTGCTGCAGTATTGGCTGGAACTGGATGATCGATCAGTCGGATAGGGGACTCATACAGTGCTGACAAAGCCTCTTCATCGAGTAACTTATCCGCGCTGCCTTCGAACGCAATCTGACCTTTTTTCAGGGCGACAATATGCGTCGCGTAACGAAGCGCTAGGTTCAAATCGTGCAAAATAACGATCACCCCAACATCTTCTTTTTTGTTGAGTTCAGACAGTAAGCCCATGAGCTGAAACTGATGATGAACATCCAGTGCCGATGTCGGTTCGTCGAGGATCAATACCGGTGACTGCTGAGCCAACAACATTGATACCCACGCGCGTTGACGCTCTCCTCCAGATAAATCATCCGCCAAGGCTTGCGAGAACTCAGTAACACCGGTTCTCTCCATCGCTTGTTGGATAATCGATTTGTCTTCTGAATTCCAACGACCTAGTGCGCCTCTCCATGGGAAACGTCCTAAACGAACCAGCTCTTCGACTGTTAAGCCAGCAGAAGCGGGGAGCTTTTGCGGTAAATAAGCAATCTGCTTGGCTAAGTATTTGCTTTTGAATGAAGAGAGGGAAGTGCCGTCTAGTTCCACGCTGCCGTGATCCGGCGACATCTGCCCTGAGAGCAAATTAACGAGTGTAGATTTACCCGAACCATTATGGCCAAGAACGACGGTCAGTTCGTTGGTCGGAATCGTGAGGTCTTCGATTGAGAGAATCGTTCGTTCATCACGAACAATTTTGATGTTTGAAAGCTGAAACATGTCAGTCCTGTGCCTAGACCAATAAAGCGCTTCAGTGAAATTAAACGAGCTTTATTGGCTTTTAAAAATAGAGGGTGTTATTGAGCTGTTTTTTTGTTGTCGGGGTGTCTTGGGCAATCGTCGCAATACTTTCTAGAGTCGCACTTATAAACTAAGCAGCAGCTGATTCTGATCAGTTTTAGCATCTCCGAATCAGCGTCTATTTTAAGGCTGTCTAAATGATTTTCAGGCAACTGGCATGCTTCTAACCAAAGCTTAGCTTGCGCAGTAATGTAATCGTTGGTCAGGCTTGGTTCGTGCTGCTGAAGTTTTATCAAACTGCTTAACAATAGATCGGCCAATAAATGATTGGTAAATCCTGGGCGAATACGTGTCCATTCACTGATCTGGCTTCGATAAAACTCAGTCAGTGCAAGAATGGCTTCACCAGCATCTGGAATCAGCTCTTCTGGTGAACCATGTTGATGATCACCATTAAAGAAACGGTAGCCTGTGACAAATTCTTTGTACCTAAACTGGCCGATGTTCTTAATATCAGGCAGTGAGTGAAGGCCGTAGATAGATATAAAGGTCACGTAGATTGGTTGCCAGCAAACCAGATCCCACGTTCGGGTTAACCAATAGGCTTTGCCTGCTTCAGGGTGGCTCTGCGCAAGGCCATCGTAAACTCGTTTGATTTCTTTATGGCTATCATCATTCGTTATTGCAATGCTCTTGCTATGCAGAGTACCAAAGCTTCCACTTAAATAAGGTGTCACTTGTTTTGAGTGAGCGAAGATTTTCTGATGTAGAGACGGGGCTCTCCGACGAGTGATAATATTGTGCAGCTGGGAAAGCATCATAAACCATTAAATGAGAATCAGTAGCGTTATCATAACGGACATAATCGAGGATAACCATACAAAATGGAGCATCTACTCGGTGCCTCTGTCTTTTGGTCATTTTATAGAACACACATGAGTGCTTCTTTTTTTGAGTGATAAAAGCCGTTTTAAATGATAAAAGTATTGGTGAATCGAATGTGTCGCTGCCAACTATAGAGAATATAAAAGCTTAAATATGAACACACCTGCATTTGGTCGTATCAGTCGCGTTTTGACCTATATCCATTCGAACCTTAGCTCCTCGCTATCGTTAGAAGATATTGCGACACAAAGCTGTTGGTCTCGTTGGCAGCTTCAGAGAGTGTTTCAAGCCGAAACAGGGCTTACTGTGGCTAATTATGTGAGAGAGCTAAAGTTAAGCCAAGCTGCAGAACACCTGCTTGATGGAAAAGAGCGCGTGATAGATATTGCTTTTGGGCTCGGGTTCAATTCAGAAATAAGCTTTAGCCGCTCGTTTAAGCAGATGTTTGGGTCTAGCCCAAGTCAGTATAGAAAAGCAGGTAAAAGAGTCGGGCTAAGAAAGCCGATACAAGTATCTGAAACAGCGAGTACTTCTGAAAAAGGGGCGTTAAGCTTTGTGGAAGTGCGCATTGATGAAAGAGAGTCTTTCCTAGTGAAAGGTATGACATCAGAAATCAGTGGTTTGTTTTCACTCACGCAAGACTTCGCTCAGAAAGTCCCTCAGCTATGGTCACGTTTAGAAGGTGAGGTTGAGATCCCTGACGACAACGTGCTCCAGTTCATTGGCGTGGTTGACCTGACTCAGTCTTGCTTTGACGGGACGAATATTCACTATTGGGCAGGGGTAGAGCTTCAGGAAGGAATTTCAATCCCGCAATTACCGAGTATTATCTCTGAAAGGTTAGAGGTACTGACGGTTCCTAAGCAAACTTATGCTGTAGTGAAGCACTGTGGTCCAATTGAGAATTTACGACACACCTTGAGTTGGTTTGTGCTGAATTGGATGCCAAGTTCAGGTTATCGTGGCGTCGATGGATATGAGCTTGAAGTGTACCCGTTTGCCTATCAAGCACATGCCTCTGACGCTGAAATGGAGTACTGGGTTCCTATTATTAAATCGTAGTCATATTCCCGCTCACTCTCTTCTAGCAAAGCCTTCCTATCAATAGGGTCAATTGTGTTTTTAATCACCAATTGACCGTTTTCTACTAAAAATAGGTCAAGTTCTTTTTGAATTTGCACCAAATTGTTAATTATCCCACCTCTAGATACATACAATGCAAATGAGTTTTATTATTATTTATATTAAGCATTGGTACCGAGGGAATTATGACCACTCACACTCGTTTTAAGTATTCATCATTGGCAGTAGCGTTGCTGACTGCGTTCTCAGCGCAAGCATTGGCGGAAGATACCGCTACTTCGGCAGATTCGAATGTAGAAACTATTACTGTTATGGGTAAAGCCTATCGTAATACAGCAACTAAATCGGCACTTGAGCCAGAAGAAACACCTCAAGGTATTACAGTCATTGATGAAGAACAGTTAGATCAACGAGGTGTAAAGTCTCTTAACCAAGCGCTTAGATACGCGCCGGGTGTTGTGACTGAGCAAAAGGGCGCATCAGTAACCATGTACGATACGTTCTCGATTCGTGGGTTTAGTAACAATCAGAGTTACTACGATGGCTTGATTCTGCCGTTTCTGACTGGATGGAACCTGCAACCTCAGATCGACCCTATTGCGATTCAGCAAGTTGAAGTGTTTAAAGGCCCTACGTCTGTGTTGTATGGATCGATGCCGCCGGGTGGTATGGTCAACATGATCGCGAAGGCACCGCAAGAAGACGGGTCGACAAAAGTGGGTGTATCTACAGGCTCAAGAAACTTGATGGAAGCGTCAATTGATACTTCAGGTCAGTTAGGTGAAAGTGACTTTTCATATCGTTTAGTTGCACTCGCTCGTAAACAAGACAGCCAAGTTGATAACGCTGAAGAAGAGCGTTATGTGATTGCTCCATCGCTAGATTGGCAGGTATCTGATAGAACACTTATTAACTTCAATCTTTACTATCAGAATGATCCGTCAATGGGTACTAACTCTGCAATGCCGCTTGAAGTGCTGAAGGCAAGTGACCCATCTGTGTCTATGGGCGACAAAAACTGGAGTACCTTTGAACGTGAAGTCTTGATGTTAGGTTATAAGATCAATCATCAAATCAACGATAATTGGACTTTCCTTCAGAACGCTCGTTATTCCGATGCATCGCTATATCAAGAAAACACCTATCATCGCGGTACGAATTTTAACGCCGCAACTGGTAGTTTAATTCGAAATGTGTACAGCACAGATGAAGACTCTCAAAGCTTTGTTATCGACAACCAAGTATCAGGTCGCGTCGAGGTTGCTGGGCTAGAGCATAACTTATTGTTTGGTCTCGATTACCTAAAGCTAACAGGTGACTCTTTGTACAAAGAGTTTGATGCAAACAGTAGTTTCGGTGATTTCAACGCATACAATCCAAATAACGACCTTTTGGATAAAAGTCAGCTTCAAGAGAATTACCGTGAATCCCACGACATTACTACCGAGCAGTTAGGATTATATTTCCAAGACCAAGTTCGCTATGACGCGCTGGTTTTACTTGCTGGTGGACGTTACGACATGTTCAAAGCGAGTGACGATAAAACGAGTACTTACCCAACAAGCGATGGCACAGAAAAAGCGGATCACAATCAGTTCTCTTACCGCGTAGGTGCCTTGTATGAGTTAGATAATGGCATCTCTCCATTTGTGAGTTATGCGACGAGTTTTGAGCCAGCTGCTGGTACTGATATTAACGGTAACTCGTTGAAACCTCAGTTGGGTGAGCAAGTCGAACTAGGTGTGAAATACCTGTCTGCTGATATGGCACAGCAACTTACAGCATCATACTTTTACATTACTAAGAAAGACTCAATTGCTGCCGATCCATCGGATCCAACGTATCGCTCTAAGATTCAGTTAGGTGAAGTGCGCTCTCAAGGTATGGAAGTTGAAGGCCGGTGGTTTGTAACGGACAACTGGGATGTTAATGCAAGCTACACGTATGTTGATATGGAAGTGACTGAAGATGCGAACCCAGATCTAGAAGGCACTACACCAATCTATGTACCGACACACGCCGCTAATCTATGGAGCAATTACTATGTCTATGGTGGTGCTTTATCTGGAACTCGCTTCAGTGCAGGTGCTCGTTACATGGGTGAAATGGAGATGGATGCAACCAATACTCAAGGAAAAGTACCATCATATACGGTTGTCGATTTATCCGTAGGTTATGACCTAGGGGAAGCAAGTGAAACTCTGTCAGGTGCAACGGCTAACTTGCTGGTTAACAACCTGTTTAATGAAGAGTACTACACCTGCTACGACCAATCGAACTGTTGGTTCGGTGCAGAGCAGTCAGTAGAACTCAGCGTGAACTACGAGTTCTAATTCATTTGAATACATAAATCTAAGCAGCCAGTGTAGGCTGCTTTTGTCGTTAAATAAACACTTAAAAAGTGACAGTGATTATATGAAAGCCAACTATTTTACTTCTCGTTTTCCTAAAGTGAGTTCGTTCATTGCCTCATTGGGCTTGTTGTTATCAGCTCAAGCGATGGCTAATTTTCAAGTTGAAGACAGCGAGGGAGTTAAAACCCTTGAAGCTCAGCCCGTTAGAGTGGCTGCGTTGAACTGGGATATTGCTGAACAAGTGATTGAACTCGGCGTTACGCCAGTCGCAGTGCCCGATATTGCAGGTTATACCGATTGGGTTGTTCAACCTGCCATTCCAGAAGGCGTGGCGGACATTGGCACTCGAACTGAGCCTAATTTTTCTGCTTTGAAGAAGCTAAACCCTGATGTGATTCTTATCGCTTCGCCTCAGAAAGATCTTCAGGATCGACTCTCGGAAATTGCACCCGTACTTTACTACCAAACGTACAGTGAACAACACAACAATGCAGCGGCTGCTATCGAGAACTTCAAGAAGATAGGTAAATTGCTTGGCAAAGAAGAACAAGCGAACAACAAATTGGCAGTGATGGATGAACGTATCGCTGTTCTAAAAGCTGAGTTAGACAAAGCGTATCCGGGTGACAAGCCAAAAGTTACTTCTTTCCGTTTTGCGAGTATCACATCGGTGTTTATCTACGGCGATAATTCGATTCCACAATACGCACTCGAAAAGCTTGGTTTTGAAAATGCGATGGATCTTCCTGCGAGTCAGTGGGGTATCAGTCAAAAGCGTATGACCGAGCTTAAGAACGTGAAGAACGGTATTGCGCTTTACTTTGAACCTTTCCCATATCAAGAAAAGTTAGACCGATCTCCGGTTTGGAAGAGCATGCCTTTTGTTCGTAACGGTCAATTTAGCCCAGTAGCGGCAAGTTGGAGTTACGGTGGTGCAATGTCGATTTTGTATAACGCAGAAGCTATGGCGCAATCGCTGTTGACGTTAGCGGAGTAGTAATGAAATCCAGTGGTTTGGTGATGGGGGCAGCGCTGTTTTTCGCTTCCCTTGTTCATTTATGGTTAGGGCAATCTGAATTTGGCCCTATCGGTGAGCTGCTCCAGCAAGTTTCACTGATCAGTGACAGCGTGACATTCAACTCAATGGTTGATGATTCATTCGAGTTGATGGCGTTAATCTATGTCAACTTGCCTCGCTTGGTCATGGCGATTTTGGTTGGTGGAACACTCGGCACCATAGGTAGCCTGTTTCAACAACTGACGCAGAACCGAATGATGTCGCCGCTTACTTTAGGTACGTCGTCAGGGGCGTGGCTTGGTTTGGTTATTCTGAATGTGGTTGCGCCGATGTTGGTCGCTCAGTATTCAGTTTGGTTCGCTCTGATCGGTGCACTGCTCGCGATGGGACTGATTGTTTCGATTGTCGGAATCAAAAACATGAGCGGCTTGCCAATTGTTTTGGCGGGCATGGCAGTTAACTTACTGTTAGGCGCATTTGCGACTGCGATTATTTTGCTCAATGACGAGTACGCCCAGAACTTGTTTGTATGGGGAGCGGGTGATCTAGGACAGAACGGTTGGGAACAAGTAATTTGGCTGATGCCTAAGCTACTTCCGATCTTTGCCATCTTCTTATTGGCGCCAAGAGTCCTGACTTTGCTTTCGATTGGCACTGAAGGGGCAGCAGCACGCGGGCTCAATATTGGCGCAACATTCTTTGTATTGATGGCGGTTGGCGTTTGGTTGGTGTCGGTGTCGATTACCTCAGTGGGCGTGATCAGCTTTATTGGCTTGATAGCTCCGAACATCGCTAGGCATCTAGGTTTTCTAAAGGCCAAATCTGAACTCGTCGCAAGCTGTGTATTAGGTGCGCTACTGCTTTGCGTCACTGACAGTTTCGCGATCTTCTTGGGGCGATGGTCTTTGGATATGATTCCAACAGGGACGGCAACCGCGGTCATTGGCGCTCCAGCGTTGATCATTATTGTGAGAAAGCAATTATCGGCTCAAGATCAGCTGTTTTTCTCGATGCCTAAAGGCCCAAAGTTTATTTCACCTTTGGCTTACTTCTTGTTGGGCACAATGATTTTTGGACTGTTGGCGTTGAGTACGCTCTCACAGCCTTCTTCTGATATGGGCTATTTTGTTATCCCAGACGCATTTGAATGGTCGATTCGTTGGCCGAGAATATTAACGGCGATATTCGCTGGTGGTGGCTTGGCGGTGGCGGGCGTGATTTTACAAAGGTTAGTCTACAATCCGCTTGCAAGCCCGGACATTCTTGGTGTGTCGGCGGGCGCTGTTCTGGCGTTGATTTTCAGTAGCCTATTTATGGGTTATTCGATTCACTCATTGAGCCCTTGGATTGCTTTCTTAGGCAGCGCGATTGCACTGTGTTTATTGCTATTCCTTGGCAAGAAGCATCAGTTTGCACCTTCGATCTTGATTCTCACAGGTATCTCATTAACCGCAGTTTTGGAAGCTTTGGTGCAATTCTCTTTAACGCGAGTGGGTGAGGGGAAATACACTTTATTGGCTTGGTTAGCGGGGTCTACCTATCGTGTTGAACCTGAATCAGCAATGATTTTGGCCATGGTGATAACGGCTTCTATCGGGGCTGCTTTGCTATTGAGTCGTTGGGTGACCTTAATTGCGACTGGCCGACAGTTCGCGAGTGCCAGAGGGTTAAATATCAATCTCGCCTACGTGGCATTGTTGTGTATTGTTGCGATCTTATGCTCGGTCGTGACAACCACCATGGGGCCAGTCGCATTTGTCGGCTTGTTAGCTCCGCATATCGCTGCAATGATGGGGGCTCGTTTGGTGCGAGTGCAGATCATCTTGTCGTTTTTAATTGGTGCTGCTCTCATGCTATTTGCAGACTGGTTAGGTCAAGTAGTGGTGTTCCCAGCGCAGCTTGCAGCAGGGACGTTAGTTTCAATTATTGGTGGCAGCTACTTCATCTTCTTGTTATTGAAATCTCGAAGAACATAGGTTCTGCCAAAACTGAGATCCCTTAATTATCAAAGCTACGAATGAAAAGCAGTGAATGGAGCGAACCATCACTGCTTTTTTATTGATGTCGTTTGTGTAAGGGGCGGTGTTAAGCAACACAGGTCTCGCTTCTTAATGTGCAAGTTTGGCATATGTTAATAAAATGTATAACCTAAAGGTCTGACCACTTATAAGGTAGCCACCATGCCAAACCTCGATCGTATCACTTGTTCTATCGATGAAAACCAAATTGCGACGGTTGTGTTGAATCGACCCGATAAGCTCAACGCTATTGATATGGCGATGTTTGAAGGCGTCAATAATATGATCAGAGAACTCAAAAAAAATAACGAGGTTCGCGCTGTAATAGTGAAAGGTAATGGTACGGATTTTTGTTCAGGGCTCGATGTTAAATCATTATTGAACAGTAAAGTTGGGGCGATGAAGCTTTTGTTCAAATGGTTGCCGACGATGCCAAATGCGGCTCAGTATTTTTCTATTGGTTGGCGAGAGATCCCTTGCCCTGTTATTTTTGCGATTCACGGGCGTTGTTGGGGAGGTGGGCTTCAATTAGCCAGTGGTGGCGATTTTAGAATCGCTAGCCCAGATGCGAACTTCTCGATATTGGAAGCGAAGTGGGGGTTGATTCCTGACATGGGAGGCGCCATCGCATTTCGCGAGCTGATGCGTAAAGATCATACTTTGGAAATGGCGATGACAGCTAAGGTGATTGATTGCCAAACCGCCAAAGAGTACGGCTTGGTGACAAAAATTGCTGAAGATCCTTACGCTGAAGCTTATTCCTTGGCACTTGAGTGCGCGAATCGTTCGCCAGATGTCGTTGCTGCTAATAAGAAACTCTATAATAAAACTTGGTGGTCTAGCCCTGGCATGGCAGTGTTTTACGAGACCTGGTATCAGATAAAGGTAGGGTTAGGCAAGAATAGAGCAATCGCTGCTCAACGTGAAATTCATCGAGACAAGCCACGTCCATACGTCGCTAGAAAGTTCAAATAGCGCTTGTAAAGTAATAACGGGTATTCCCATTGTTTATAGGGCTTTGCGGTAACCTTAGATCAATTTAATGTCTAAGGCTAAATGAGCAATCTGATGAACAAAACTTTTACTTACTCGCTAGCTGCCACCGCAATTTTTACAAGCTTAAATGCTTTCGCAAGTGGTTTGTTTTTACAAGAAGCTGTTGTCGCCAATGCCGGTACTACTGGTGCCGGTGACGGTGTTTATACTCGTTCGGCTGCGGCGATGTGGACCAACCCAGCCACTATGTCTCATATGGGCGAAAGCAAAACCACGATCAATACCATGGCGTTCGATCTTGAGATGAAATATCAAGACAACCAAGATTCTAGCGGCGATGGGAAAGGGCATTCAGTTCTTCCTTCATTTGGTGCCTTCCACGCACATCAAGTTACCGACAAATTACACCTTGGTATTGCGCTTGGCGCTGTCGGTGGTTCAAGCCTCGATTACGGCAGTGAATGGGCAGGCGCCGCCCTTCTAGAAGATATCACGCTCACTGCGATGCAAGTGAACCCATCACTAAGCTACCAACTGAATGACCAGTGGTCGGTTGGTGCCGGTATCCAGTTAAGTTGGGCTGCGTTTCAACAAACAACGTCAATGCTTACTGCTAAACAAGATACTGACTGGGCATACGGTTATAACCTTGGCGTAATGTACACGCCTACAGATAAACTCAAGTTAGGTGCTAGCTACCGTTCTAAACTCGAGCATGAATTCAACAATGATGTAAACGGTAAGTTAGGTGCTAACGTTTTGAATTCGTTATCGACAGATATTGCTTTACCTGAAATCATCGACGTCAGTGCGAGCTATGCGTTGAACCAACAGCTTGACCTGTTGGCGAGTATTCAGTTGCACCGTTGGAGTGAGTGGGATACTACTGTTCTCGATTTTGGAACCCAAATAGGGGGGCTCCAGATCGATCGTAACTGGGATGATGTTTGGAAATTTGCAGTAGGTGCAGACTACCAACTGAACTCAGACTGGCGCTTGAAAGCAGGCTTCTCTTACGAAACATCGCCACAAGACGATCCGTCAATGCAATGGGTTGACCTCCCTGTAGGCGAACAGTATCGCTACTCGGTAGGTGCTTCAACGTATTGGGATGATATTTTAATCGACGTGTTCTACGAATATGCAGATTTAGGGTCGGTTGATATGGACAGATTTATGGTAGATGGCTCGTTCGATGGCCGTATCCACTTTGTTGGCGTTAGTGCGACCTTCTAATGACATTACGTAATCTATTACTTGTTGCTACGGCAACGCTCGGATCGATGGGTGCTTTGGCTGAAGAGAAGCACCCTGATGATCCGACTAAAATCGTGACCAAAGCGGGCGTTGCTTATAACGAAGATTTGCAGTTCTCAGGCTCTATCGGTTTAGATGAAGCGCGAATGATCAATGCTCGTGTCAATGCGGACGGCGAAGAGTGGCGATTAGGCGGTTCATGGCTGTTGCCGATGGGTATCGTGAATTTCAACTTTAGCCGTTCTGAATATGATAACGATGCTTATAAGAACAACTACAGTATTGGCACATTTATACCACTGAGCTATTTCGATATTGAGCCGTTCGGTTGGCAAATCTTCCCAATGGCTGGCTACAGCTATAACGATGGTGAAGTAGCCGTATTCGATGATGATAACGTTGGCTCTGACTATGTATTGATGCCGAGCTCAACACACGGTGGCTATATTGGTGCGTTTGGCTTAAAAACGATAACCGATGAATGGTCTATCATGGGATTTGGTGGTGGTTCAATGGGTTCTGACGATTACTCAGGCTATTGGGCTGGCGTTGGTGCGAGCTATAAATTGAGTGATGCTCAATCATTCAACTTCTTCACTATCTTTGCTGAGGATGACTTCGGTGAAAATAACAGTGTTGGCGCATCTTACACCTATGAGTTCAAATAGCTGTTAGTAGGCAGCAATTCGTAGGTGGACACCTCTCGTAAGAACCATTGACTTAGTCCAGATTAATTTGAACAAAGTCGCTTATTAAAACTGAGCGACTTTCTTTTATTCTATTTCCCAATCTTTTTTATCTCTTTCTAATGTGAGAGTACTGCTCTCTTAATCTAGATTAAGTTTCCTTCGCCTTATTCTCTGTAGTATCCGCATAAATCAACGCCCATTCAGTAATGGACAAAAGAGAGTCACTTTGTGAAAACGAAGTGGTTCTCTTTTGTCTTTTAAAATGGGCAAACATAATAAAAGATTTAATGAGGATAACACTTGAGCACTTTGTTTACAGAAACCCACATTGGCAAGATGACACTAAAGAATCGCTTCGTGAGAAGTGCAACGTGGGAAAATATGGCCACTGAAGATGGCCATATGACAGATAAACTTTACGCTATCTATGAAGAATTGGCTCAAGGTGAAGTCGGCCTGATCGTGACGGGTTATGCGAACATCGTTGAAGAAGAAAAGCCTAACGCGGGCATGATGGGGATGTATAACGACTCATTCATTGAAGAGTATCAGAAGCTAACTCAATTGGTGCACGACAACGGCTCTAAAATCGTGATGCAATTGGCTTATGGCGGCACGAAAACCACGTATGATCTTGGTGAACGAGTGATCTACGCACCAAGTGAAGTTCCAGAAAAAGGAACTCAAACACTCGGCAAAGCGATGACCAAAGACGAGATCGACTACATTGTTGATGCCTTTGCTCAAGCGTCTTTGAGAGCACAAAAATCAGGTTTTGATGGCGTTGAAATCCATGCTGCTCACACTTACCTAATTAACCAGTTCTTAAGCCCTTATTACAACCAACGTGAAGATGAATACGGCGGTAGCCTAGAGAATCGCATGAGATTCTTGCTAGAGATCTATACCGCGACTCGCAAGTTAGTTGGCGACGATTTTACTATCTTGGTTAAGCTCACCGCTTCTGAGTTTTTTGAGGGTGGTCTAACCTTTGATGAAACCCGTTTAGTCTGTAAAAAGCTAGAAGAAGTGGGTGTGGATGGCATTGTCGTGTCAGGTAATATTCATGGTAAAGCAGACACTATGATTGGCGAGTCGCACGATGGTTTTACCATTCAAGCTGAAGGCTACTTCCATGAGTATGGTCACGCGATCAGCCAAGACGTTAATATCCCAGTGATCACGGTTGGCGGCTTAACGGATTTCGATGCCATTGAAGCCATCGCAAACAATACGGGCATTGAGTACTTCGCGCTTTCGAGACCTCTGCTTTCTGAACCCCATTTAGTTAAGCGTTGGAAGGAAGGGGATAGAAGCCCTGTTGAGTGCGAAAGATGTTCAAAATGCCGAACTAAGCGTGGCAACTTCTGTGTCGTGAATAAAGACAGAAAAGTTCAGCTTGCTAGTATGTAATCGCTGATCCTAAATCCAAGTGTAAGCCTAAGTTTATAAACGAGCCTGAGCCTGTGTGATACCACAAGTTCCGGCTTGTTTTTGCATTCGACAAAGCGATGTATGAAACCTTATTTATTACATTCCCCTGTCAAATTAGTGCCTATCAACGGATACAATACATCAATGAGCTTTCTAACTGAGCCACTGTAAACAAGCTACTGTTAACAAACTATCGCAAACAAACCGAGCATATTGTGAAATTACTTCCTCTCTTAAAGCAACCTCGAATCCACTGACGTCTCTTTAGTTTCTGCGACATTACGATCATTTCAACTGTGACTACACTATTGATGTATTAGGGCACCCAGTGCTACTACGTCAGCGAAGTTGTGCACGTTGAATCTGTATTGTCGAATATATTGATATTTAACTAATAAAGATTAATCAGAGGTAAAAATGCAAAACAAGCATTGGTCCAAATTCGAATTGCTGCATGAAGTCGTAACCAACCCCAATATTCATGTAAAAGGTCAACACAGTTATTACAGCGATTGCTGGGATAATGGCTTCGAACAATCGGTAGTGCGCTATTTACATGGTGACGAAGTTAGCCGTCAGTGGGTGCCTCGATGGGAAATCGACGAGCTTTACATCGGTGATTATGTCTGCATTGGTGCCGAGGTCGTGATTTTGATGGGCGGCAACCATACACACAGAGTCGACTGGTTTTCGCTGTATCCATTTATGGATGTCATCGACGACGCCTACATTGGGAAAGGCGACACTCATATTGAAGATGGTGTTTGGCTTGGTATGCGAGCCATGATAATGCCCGGAGTAACGATCGGGGAGGGAGCCGTTATAGCGGCGAACAGTGTTGTTACCAAAGATGTCGAAGCTTACAGTATTGTTGGTGGTTCTCCTGCAAAAGTCGTTAAGTACCGCTTTGATGAGTCCGTTATTGATGAGCTCATCTCAATGAAAATCTACGAGTGGCCAACAGAGAAGTTTGAGGCATTAAGAAAGCACTTATGTGATTCAGATTTTACAAAGTTAAAGCAGGCGATTGAGGATTATGACAACAGATTGTAGAGCACGAACAGAACGGAAGATTTTTTTAGGAAGATCTGTGTCATATTTATATTGAAAAACACGTTAAATCAGTCCGTTACCTTGCAATACTCAACATGGTGTACCAATCTTATCTCATAAGCATGGATAAGGATTGTGTATGCCCGCAAGTTCAATGAAAAACAAAGGGGTGGTGGGGAAAGTCCTACTTCCTTCTTTACTTATAAATCTTCTCTCTCTTGCCGTTCCGTTAACGGTTTTACAAATTTACGATCGTATTTTACCTAACCAAAGTTACGGTACTGCCACTTTGTTGTTGGCGGGTGCAGCGTTGGCTGTTGCCATGGAAGCATTAATCCGGTTTGTGCGTACTTGGCTTTTGTCAGCCGCGGCCAGCAATACCGAGAAAGCGACCTATCAAACCTTGGTTGAAAGAGTAACAACGGCTTCATCAGGCCATCTTCGCCACATTGGTGTTGGCGGCGTGGAAGAGGGGTTGGGTTCCGTATCAAAAGTCAAAGACTGGTATTCTGGTGGGGTAATAGCTGGCTTTATCGACTTACCTTTTGCACTGATCTTCTTGGGGTTGGTGGCTTACATTGGCGGCGAGCTGGTGGCGATACCTTTGGCAGTTTGGCTTATTACTCTCGGAATCGTTTGGTTATCTTCTATTCGTGTTAAAAGCCTAAGTGAAGAAGCCTCTCAAGATGAGCAGGAGCGAAAAGCGTTCTTGATTTTGCTGAGCCAAACCATTCAGGGAATCAAACGTCAGGCCGTTGAGTCTCGAATCTTCAATCAGTTTAAATCCCTCAATAACGTTCGTTCTCAGTCTAAAGCGAGAGAAGAAGAACAAAACGCGTTCGCACAAGAGTGTATTCAACTCGCAGCATTAGCGACGTCAGTTTTACTCGTGATTACGGGTAGCTTGTGGGTATTGGATGGTCAATTGACCACTGGTGGGTTGGCAGCATGTTCTATCTTATCAGGCAGAGCGGTTGCGCCGTTAAGCGCTCTGGTTGGCGTTCGAATCAAGCTTAATTCAATACACAGTGCCAATCAGGCAATAGAAAAGCTGAGTGACTTGTCGTTATCTGAGTCTTTAGATTCTAAGCAACCTGAGATCCATTTATCTGACTTTGAGACTTTGGAAATCAAACAAGCGACCGTTGAAAGATATGGCGAACTCGCTCATGCAGATGTGATGCTGAAGAAAGGTGAGTTGGTTTTGTTAGAGAGTGAAGACCGCCATACCAACAGTCATTTATTATCTTCGATTGCAGGTATTGATGATCTGAAAGCGGGCGAGTGCTTCATTAATGGCGCTGCCGTTTCAATTGCATCCGTAACCAACATTGCTGCCTACTGTGGCGTGAAAGGACAACTGGTGTCGGGGACTATTCTCGACAACTTATGTGGCTTTGATCCCGAGAGAACACAAGGCGCCAATGACTATGCTAAGCGTTTGGGTTTAACCAAAGAGATTACTCGATTACCTGATGGACTAGAGACACAAATTGGCCATACGAGTGCTTCTTTGTTGAGTATGGGTAACGTGAAAATGCTCAACATCGCGGCTCAATTGGCAAGTGATAAACCCATAATCATGTTGGAAAGGCCGGATTCTTCACTTGATTTAGACGCCCTTGGGAATCTAGCTAAGGTGTTGGAAGAAGAAGTGACGGCAGGACGCACTATACTGATGGTGAGCTACCATTCGAAACTTCGCGAATTAGCTAATCGAATCATTACAGTGGAAAGTCGAACCATTACGGTCGAAAGCGAGATCAAGCAGGAGGTCGTAATATGAATCGTTTAGATACTAGTGACCGCTCAGATACGAGCAACCGTCCAGACACGAGTGATCGACAAGAGGTACTGAACCATTTAGAAACCGAAAGCCTTTCTGTTCTTAAGCAGTTGGAAGTTAACGCTAATATTCAGTTGTTCGCACATCAATGGGTCGATGAGAATGGCATTGAATCAATCGACGATATGTTTGCCATGTTCGACAGGCTTGCATTGCCCTATCGCTTGGTTGCCAACCTAGATGAAGTTGGCGAACACAAACTCGTATTACTGGTGCTTGGTGAACATGAGTTGGTCTCTGGTCATATAGAATCGAAACAGTTTATTGCTTTTGATGCCAATGAAGACATTACCCAGATCCCACAGTTTTGCATTGTTATCGAAGGTCCACCACTAGAGAAGGCTTCTCCTGATTGGGTTGGCGAACGGCTACATGCGTTTCGCCCCATTATTCCTAAATTGCTTCTGGTCAGTTTTATCACTAACTTATTTGCGCTTGCCGTTCCTTTCATCACGATGTCGATCTATGACCATGTGATTGGTGGTGATGCAGGGCATGAGCTGCAAGGTATCGCCATTGGCGCGGCGTTGTTGTTTGTGATGATGGGTTGGTTAAGAACATTGCGTAGCCGAGTGTTTGCATCAGTTTCAAACCGAGTAAGTCGTGAGATATCTCAATCTCTTGTGCAGCGTCTACTTCGAAATAGCTATGCTCAAAATCAGCAAACAGCCTCGTCTAGTCAGCAAAACCAAGTGATGCTGTCAGAGCGTATTTCAGGTGTGCTATCGGGGCCATTAGGAAATGCGCTGTTTGATCTGCCATTCATTCTTATTTTTGTACTTGCGATAGGTGTATTAGGCGGATGGTTGGTACTGGTTCCAGTCATCTCTTTAATCCTATATTACTTGCTAGCAAAACGCTCGATACGCTCTAGCAGCAAGCGCTCAATGCAATCGACAGTGGCAGGTACGAATCGTCAAAACATGACTAATGAGCTGTCATCCAAGCTTGCCTTTATTCGCAGTGCTGGATTCTCAGAGCACTGGATTCAACGCTTCAAAAAGGCCAACCTTCTTGCGTCTACAGTGACGTTCAATCAATCGGTTCTCCAGAGTCGTTACACCTCGATTTACTACTTCATTGGTGTGGGGTCTACAATAGCTGTGATGGGGCTAGGCATAGGACTTATTTTTGAACAAGTGATGACACCCGGTGGTTTGATTGCTTCAATGATGTTGATATCTAAGGTGACTGGCCCTGCTCAGGTGTTGGCAAACAGCGCGATGCGTTTTAATAGCTTTAATCAATCCAAGCTGCAAGTGAACCGTATTTTGTCTCAGCCGTCCGAGCGAGAGTTCAGTTACCAGCATCACCCGTTGCCTGTGGTAGCGCCTAGCTTGAAGTTAGAGCAGGTGACTCTACGTTACCCTAAGCAGAGTCGCCCTGCCTTGAATGGTGTGAGTTTTGATATTGAAGCGGGTGAAATTGTCGCGATTACTGGCCCTTCTGGGAGCGGTAAATCAACATTAATTGAAGTGCTGTCTGGCTTACAGCCTATCCAAAACGGCATGGTCGAGCTTGAAGGCGTTAACCTCGTTCAATACGATCCGCAGCTTTATCGCCACTGGTGTTTCATTCGAGCCGCATATCCTGATTTGCTTACGCTGAGTATTCGAGAGTGGCTAAACGACGGCCATAAAGTTGAAGATCAGAAAATGATCTCTGCAATTGAAATGGTGGGCGGAAAGCGTTGGTTCGAGACATTATCAGGCGGGCTCGATACTTCCATCAGCAGTATTCAGCCGGACAGCCTTTTTGACATGTTGTCTGGCAGCGTCGCGCAGATCCTCATTGACGCGAAAGCGCTGGTTTATGAATACCCCATGTTCTTAATGGATAATCCTGTGCCTGATGCTCACCCAAATGCTAAACGTATATTTGGTGAGTTTTTGACTTCGAAAAAAGGAAAAGCAACGGTGATCTACACGTCCCACGACCCGGATTTAATCAAGCTTGCCGATAAAGTCGTGGTATTAAATGAAGGTGCAGTGGTTTATGCCGGTCCATTAGAACCGGAGCAGTCTTCGAAGCAGGAACAGCCTTCAGAGCCTCAAGCTTCTCAAGAACCGCAGTTATCTGAGCAACAGTTATCTCAAGAGTTACAGCTATCTCAAGAGCTACAGCAGTCAACTCAAGAGGCGTCTGCTCAACAAAATTCAGCCCAACAAGAACAATCAGAGTCTAAGCAGGGAGTCGCTAATGACTAAACAATCTATCGAGAAGGGCAAGCGCTACGGTGAACTTGTTGAATCACAAAATACGGCTCGTACATTGGCGCTGGCCACATGGTCGGTTGCCTTATGTGTTATTGCTTTTGCCACTTGGTCTGTCGTCACTCAAGTTGATGAAATTGCCAAAGCCAAAGGCGCAGTAATTCCAGAAGGCGAAAAGCAAGTACTTCAAAGCGCGATTGGCGGTAAGTTAAAGCAAATTCTCGTTAAAGAAGGCCAGTTGGTTGAGAAAGGCCAGCCGCTTGTTGAGTTTGATGCCACTTTCCAGCGTACCGCCCTTGAAGAGCTCAAGTCTCAACAAGTGACGCTTCTAGCCAGTGTGGAGCGTATGAATGCTCTGCTTGAACAACGCGAGCCTAACCTTGCTGAGTTCGAGGTCGATTACCCAGAGATCGTCAGCCAACAAAAAGCGCAGCTGAACGCGCAAAAAGCCCTGTACTTCCAAAAGCGAGTGGTGCTTGAGAAAGAGAGCGAGCAAATTGCAGAACAGCTTCGTAGTGTAGAAAAGGCCTTGCCGAGTTATGAGAAAGAGTTGAATGCGACTAAGCAAGAGTTGAACATACTAGAAAAGGGTTATAAATCGGGCAATATTTCACGCTTACGTGTGCTTGAAATGCGTCAAAAACTGGCCAGTATTGAGCAGAAAATTGAAGAAGCTCGTGGCAAGAAGTCGGTATTGATTAGACAAGCTGACAGTAATGATCAAAAAATCATACAACTTCTTGCGGAGGCAAAAGCTAAAGTGAGCGATGATCGTTCTAAAGCCGTATCTGACTTATCAGCCCTGAACGCGAGAGTACGCTCAAGCCAAGCAAAATTGACCAACACCATGTTGGTGTCGCCGTTACAAGGTTTGGTGCAAAGTCTGCCAAGCACACGAAACGGTGGTGTTATTCAGCCGGGTGGGACAGTGGTAGAGATCGTCCCTGTTGGTGGGAAAGCTGACTTTAAAGCCCGTTTATCACCAAGAGATATTGGTTTTGTGAGTGTAGGGCAGCCGACTCGAATCAAGATTGATGCGTTTGATTACAGCCGCTTTGGGGCATTAAAAGGAGCGGTAGAGAGTATTTCGCCAACCACAAGTCAAAGCGAACGTGGCGAGATCTATTATGAAGTAGTTGTCTCGGTGGATGTTCCTTATTTCCGTGATAATCCGGAGAGTTTTTCTATCTTGCCTGGTATGACGGGCGAGGTAGATATCACCACCGGTGAGAAATCTGTATTCCAGTATCTATGGAAGCCGATTTACACCAATGTGAGTGTTGCTTTTGGTGAGCGTTAATACTGGGGCGTGTTGATCTTTCGAGCTGATTTTTGCAGCAAACGCTGCCCGAAGAGTTCGGCTAAAAGGGTTTTACTCTTTGTTGAGAGGGATTTGCTTAGAATAACTAGGCTACTTCCCCCTCGCTGCGATTAAAACGCTTTTATATTGAACAAAATTTAACCGCGAAAGGTCAACACGCTCTAACCACTGCTAAATTAATCTAAATAAAAAGCCGCGTTATTAACTAGCAATAACGCGGCTTTTTATTATCCATATTAATACTAACTATTTGGGTCTATGTCTGGTAACCCATCGACATCAAGGTGATGCTGGTGGTGATCATCATCTTGTTGCTGATCATGATGGTTATCTTCATTCTGATGTGTGAGTGTATCAGCCAAATCGCCATCCATACCAGCCTCCAGAGCAGTAGACACATCATCTTGAGCAAACACAATATCCATATCGTTAGGTAGGGCATCGTGGTCAGTTATGACATCTTGTGAACTATCTGGAAGTTGAATACCTAATGCGTGTAAGTAAGCCGCCGCGCCAAAAACTGGCGTAGTTGGATCAACACCCTCATCCGATACTTGTATTGTGATATCCGCAGTCTCTATGATTGGCTCTGGCTCATCATGTTGTACCGGCGGAGGTGGTGGAGGAGCTGGAGATGCTATTGGATTTGTATCACTATGGCCTGTGATATTCACCTCAATCGTATGATCTGCGGTGCCATCAGGAGACTTGATTATAATGGTGTCTTTAACGTGGTCTCCTGTATTTAACGCATCAGTGGCTGCTAGGTTATTATCTAATTGATAAGTCCATGAGCCGTCAGCCGCTAACGCTACATGGCCATAAGTCCCTGCTATATGCGGATCTGCTGTGAATAGATTTTCACCGTGATCTGCATCCGCTAAGGTTAACGATCCCGTAATAGTGGATGTCGCATCATCTTCGATAAGGCTGCCACTTGATGTTGAATGCACAACACCATTGATAGTTGCAGCGTCATTTGTGCCTTCAACATTAACCGTAATGGTATCTGTTTTAACTAAATGGCCATTGACATACCCAAAAATATTAAAGGTTTCTTGTACTACTTCACCGCCTTTTAAAGCGTTTATGGCCGAATTAGAATAATGTGCATCACCATCGTGATCAACGTGATAAATCCAAGTGCCGCCGGTCGATATTTGTAAGAACCCGTAAGTCCCTTGCATATGATTAGGGCTAGCATCGGTGCCATCTTGATGTTCGTGCCATACAATGGATTGATTAACGCCGCCACTGACCATATGGGTTTCTAACTGGCCATTAACACTATAATCAACACCCGTGGCGCGGCCATCTTCTTTCACATCGCCTGTCATATCCGTTACGGTTAAGTGGAAATCATGAGAAGCCTGTGCACCGGCTAAGTCTGTTGCTGTCACTTTTATATCAAAGTCGCCATCGGCTGAATGTGGCGCTTTACCAGACAATGTGCCTGTGGCCGCATCAAATTTAAGCCATGAGGGTAACGCACTGCCATCACCCAAAGTTGCTGATAAGCTCAGGGTGTCTGAGTGATCAACATCGGTAAAAGCGTTTGTTGGCAGTACTACATGAATGGAAGTGCCATCACTACTATCATGTTGATTAATATCGTCAATATGATGTATCACTGGAGCATCATTTGTGCCTTTAATTTCGAGATGAAAAACTTGCTCAGAGGTAACCCCATTTGAATGAGGGAGACTAGAATGAGTGACGGACGCAATGGTGATTTTTTCGAGTGCAGATTCTCCAGCGCCTAATTGTTGTACGGAACTTGCCGAATTATTTAAGGTGAAGTGGCCTTTGAAATCATTGTCCCATGTGTAGGTTCCCATCGCGGTGGTTGCGTGCCAACCACTGGCGTCATGAGTTGCGGTAACGGCGCTTGCGCCATCGCCAATAACAACGCTAGTGATTTCTGGACGGTCGTCTTGATGCGCACTTCCTGTGAATGTCGCGTCGGGGTCAAAGATGCCTAAATTGAGAACGGTTTGGTAATTCCCTCCTTGGTCTTCGGTCATTTGTAGCTGGGGCGCTATTTGAGCCGCGTCATGGGAAACACCAGGGTTTAAACCATTGAGGGTGATAATCGGTTTATGATCAATATCTAAATGGAAATTAGCCGCTGCACTGGTTTGGCCACCGCTATCTGTAGCGGTAAAACTAAAACTGGTATCTACCCCTCTATCCATGTGGATCAAGCCGGCTTTAATATCATCCATCGAAATTTCATTATGCGTACCGTCAAACGTTATGTACTTACCGTTTTCTACTTTATAGACATTGGCATGTCCAGATACTAGGTTAAGATGATCAATCGTGTCGCCATCTGCATCACTAAATTGACCTTGCAGCATAGCGGGAGTGAGGACAAACTCGCTGGTTGACGCTGGTGCAAATTGATCAATATCATGCACCACGGGGGAGCTGTCGGTGCCTTGCCAGTTAAGATTTAAGCTTTTGCTGGTAGTTGCGCCATCGCTGTCGGTAGCGACTACTGCAAATTGACCAAAACTGATAGGGCTATCACCCTTATGTAAGGCATTGACGCTCGCCACTGCTACAGCGTCAAAATGCGCGCTAGTATCTGCGGCATTCAGTACCGTTAAGCCACTTTTGGCCACATCGCCTGCATGCATTTGCCAATGAAGCGTACCACTGGTGTAAGTCAAGCTGAGGTAGCCGGTTGGTGCGCTAATCGCAACACTAGAACCATCATGTGGTATCGCCAAACCTGCGACAGTGAGGCTTTGAATACTGCCAAGGTGGTCTGGGTCGCTTATAGCAACATTACCTTGGTTTGGCGTCCCGGTAATGGCACTCTGATCATCATGCAATCCACCACTTAAAATGCCGCTGATTGTGGGAGCATCATTTGTGCCTTTTATATTAACGACAATCTCTTGTGTTGTGCCATCACTCGCGGTAACGGTTATTTTATCCTGAACGGACTCATGAGGGTTAAGGTGTTGAACTTTTGTTTGATCAATCTCATAGGTCCACTGATTGTTGACCATGGAAAAGTGACCATAAGCATTGGCGCCATCCAGGTTATGGAAGTCTGCAATTGTCGGGGTTTGCCCGGTATCCACATCCACAATATTGAGCGTGCCATGTGCAGACACATTATCACCAATATTTCCTTCATTAAGAGTTGCAGAAATATCGCCTTTAAATTCAGCTTTGTCTGCCACATCAGCTAAATTAAGTGTGCCGGTTGCTTCAGTTGAATCAACGGTTCCATCATTAACAGTATATTTAAAATGTACATCGCCGTTAAAGTTTGCAGCTGGGGTGAAAACGAGTTTTCCTAGATCTGACGCGGCTATTTGTTGATTGGAATTCACTGCGATTCCGTCAAGAAGAAACTGGCCTTCAAATGGGTTTGGTAAACTGGTAATGGTGACATGGTGAAGAGCACTGCCAAAATCGACGTCTTTGAAGCCAAAGTCGGTCGCTGTGAAGGTATAGTCGTTATCTTCTGTACCGTGAAGCGCAACTGCAGTAACGGTTGGCGCATCATTTGTCCCATGTATCGTGATATCAAGTACTTTGGTTGTGCCATCCGTCGTTGTGACGGTCACATGATCGGTGGTTTTCATCGTCATCGATAATGCGTCGACTAATCGGTCGCCGGGATTCAGTGTATAGGTCCAAGCGCCGTCGGCTCCAATATCCAGGGTGCCATGTGTACCCTTTAAGCCGGTAGCCGCTTGGAAATTCGATTCACCTGTATCTACGTCGGTTACGGTTAACTGGCCAGTAGCTGAAAGACCTGTTTGGTCAGTTACTGAACCTGTAGCAACACCACCAATAACAGCCGCGTCATTCACGGCAGAGACATTGATGGTTGCGGTGCCCGTTTGTGAGTTATTGCGACCATCACTAACCGTATAGGTAAAGCTGGCACTGCTATTAAAATCTTGCGCTGGAGTAAATACTAATTTCCCTACATCAGTGGCATCAATTTGCTGATTTTGTGTAACCGCATGGCCGTCAAGTAATAACGTGCCTTGCGCGGCACTTGGTAATGTTGAAAGGGTAATCGATGCCAAGATATCGCCTTTATCAACATCGGAAAAGCCAAACTCTGCGGCAGTAAAGGTGTGGCCAGTATCTTCCTGTGTGGTTAATGCCTGTGACGTTATTACCGGAATATCATCGGTTCCGTTGATTGTCGCTGTTAACTCGTGAGGTGTGCCATCATGACTGTATACCGTGAGTGTTTCGGTGAGTGTCTCGCCTGTTTTTAACTCTTGTATGTTGCTGCCGTTATTGTCGACGCGGTATAACCAGTGACCATTTGCATCAAGCTTAAATTCGCCAAGCCCCTTATCGCCAGCAACCCAAGCGCCAGATGTGGCTGTAGAACCTTCTTTTTCGCCACTGGCTAGGAAACGATTGTCGCCGGTATCGCCATCTTGAATGCTAAGAATATGCTCATCAGAGGTGATATAGCCGCCTGATGCATGGTTATCCTCTGTGACGCTATTGGTATCATCGCCAGAAATGATGGCATTGGGAATAGGACGAGTTGGGTCTAGTTTAAGCCCTGTGTATTCCGTGATAACCGCTGTTTGACCATCAGGCCCTTCGGTGGTTGCAGTAATGCCAATGTTCATGTTTCGGGTCACCGCAGGGGGCAACTGCGCAGTCATATGATCGAGATCCCAGTCTTTGATATCAACCGTATCGTTAATGCCAGTAATCGTATGACTGTGCGTACCATCGGATAAAACTGTATCTTTAACTAAACCATGCAGGGTAATTCCTGTCACGGTATCTGCGCTATCTGGTGAACTCACTTGTGGATGAAGGTTAACCAAGCTGCCAGCGGGTGGCACTCCAATAGAAGTGTCAACCGTATGTAATTCATGGCCTACGCCATTTTCAGCAAGGTGATGAGCGCCCGTGGTATCTTGAATACTGCCACTGACGCTGCGCACATCGGCAAGTAGCCCGGTGTGTTCATTAAGCTGCGAAGCTAAAGGTCCTAAGGCGACTTGAGCAGGGGTAAGAGCATGTGACGCGATCGCAGTATTAAAAATACTGCCTTCGTAATGTTCGCCAGCGTTCCACGTTGGTGAAGCGATACCCCCATTGGCTTTACTGCCGAGTACCATATACATGTCGGCAGGCAGAGATCCACCTTTATGAAAATTAGCGGCGGTTGCGGCTAACACACCATTATCAAATATTTTTAAATCACCCGAGGCCGAATCCCAGGTTAGCGTGACTCGGTGACTATTGCCATCCCCCAAATTGATGCCTGTTGCGACATCGCCAGCGCCACCAATTTTCATATTGCCCGGATTCCACAAGCTGAGCATGTTAGTGCTGCTACCATGTCCCATATTAACGACAACAGGCCCAGTTGTTGCGCCGGTATCTGCAACGGCTTTGCCGATGACGGTCATCTCTAAGGTGAACTCGGTAAGTGGCGCGGCAGCTTGAATGTCATCAATTTGAATACGACCCGCTGCGCCCGTGGTAATGATCTCTTGTTGTACACTGCTGGTGAGATTGATATTGGCTTTATCAGTGACGGTAGTCACGTTTACTGTCATATGGTTGTCAACATCGGCATGACCATCATTGACTTTGTAATCTAGAGTAATATCCCCCTTAAAGTTGCTATCAGGGTGCAGAGTCCAAGTGCCATCGCCGTTATCGGTTACCGTGCCATGGCCACCATTTACCACCACACTATTGATATCAAGCACATCGCCGCTATCAATATCATTCGCGCCTGATAGCAGCTGCGCTTTGCTGATAATAATATCGGTATCTTCTTGTGTGTTTTGCGTTGTGGTGACAACGGTTGGTAAGTCGTTAACATTGGCAACGCTCAGTGTGGTCGTTGCTGGTGCTGAGTCGGTGTGGCCATCATTGACCGTATAACTAAGATGTACATCGCCATTGAAATTAGCGACGGGCTTAAATGTTAAATGCGCAATATCAGCATGGTCTATTTGTTGGTTCGCACCAACGGCAACACCATTGAGTAGTAGCTCGCCTTGTGTGGCATCAGGTAAAGCGGTGATGGTGATATGATCTAAAGTCTCCCCACTATCGGTATCGGTAAACCCAAAATTTGCCTCAGTGAAGGTATAATCGCTGTCTTCAGTTGCGTTTAAAGTCTGTACCGTGATGGTGGGTTGATCGTTTGCTCCTGTCACGGCAATGTTGATGTTATGGACGGTGCCATCAGCCGATTGTATTTGTAGGGTATCGGTGACTTTTTGTCCATCAGCTAACGCTTGTACTTTATCGCCAGAGGTGCCCGATGTACTTAGGCTGTAATGCCATGTCCCTTGTTTATCAATAGTTAAACTACCGTAAGTACCTGTAATCGTTGCCGCTGTAAAGTGTGATTGATTATCATCGGTATCAGTGACTGCTAGGGTGCCTGTTGCTTGCGCTGGGTTGTCTTCAACCACACTGCCGGTGGCTTGACCTGTAATCACGGCGCTGTCATTGGTGCCTGCAATGGTAACCGTTGCTGTTTGCTGTACCGTGCCACCATGCGTATCGTTGACATTATAAGTGACGGTAATGGTTTGCGAATCACCTGCGCCAAGATGCTGAAATTCAGGGGCATTCGCATTGATAACTAATGTATGACCATCTTTACCCAGAGTCAGATATGAAGGAATTGCAGACGTTTTGGCATTTGAGCCAAGTTGATACTCAAGATGATTAATACTTAAGGTATCCCCGGTATCGGCATCTGTCGCGCCAGCTAATAGATTAATCGCTCCCATGCCAGAGTCTTCCGCTTTATTGCCGGTGACTGCGCTAGATAATTCTGGTGGCGCATTGACAAATAACGAGACGGCTTGGGTGGTAGATTTCGACTCTCCGCCAGCTGAAGCGGTTGCCGTGACATTAAAGTGTAAATCACCGTGGAAATGCGCATCGTGAAGATTTAACTCAAGTCCTGCAAGGTCTGACTGGTGCAGCACCCACATTTTGGCAATGGTATCGTGAGTACCATGATTGAGTGTTGCCGCATCAGGTAAACCACTGATTTTTATTAGTAGATCTTCATGGTCACCACCGGTATCAGTCGCTGCTACATCAAGGTTTAACGCCATCGATGTGCCTTGTTGTCCATCGGGTGCAGTGGCATTTAATATCGGTTTATCGACGGAGCCTTGAATGGTAATGGTGACATTGGTGGTCACCGACGTACCGTCTGTAGAAACCGAGGTCACCGGGATAATTTCGGTTAATGTTTGATTTACCCCAAGATGATTAACATCCTGATTACTGTTATCAACCGTGTAATGGTATTGCCCATTTGCATCAATAGAGAAATGGCCGTATCGAGTGGCATGATCTGTTTGTGCGGTGATTGTCGCTGTATCACCATGATCAACGTCTGTTGTACGTAACTCACCGTCAATGGTTGTTTGTGAAGAGTCCTCTTTTAATTCGGGGTTAAGCCCTGCGGGGGTAATATTAGCGACGGTATGACCAGAAACTTGGAAAACCGTTTCAGCAGAATGCTCACCTGCACTATTTTCAACATGTAGCGTATGTTGACCATCACCTAGCTGGCTAGCTGCAACCTCCCAATGACCATTGCTGTCGGCCACTACGCTGGCAATTTGATGAGTGCCGTCCATGACATTGACAGTTTCACCGGCAGTTGCAGTGCCACTGTAGGTCGTACTACCGACATGAAGATTTTGATAGCTGTGGTAGTACAAGTAATCGACTTCGCCGGCTCCCCCCGTACAAACACGGTTAACAATACCAATAGTTTGGTGCCCTGAAGCATCTTCAAAGACAACAATACCCCCAGTCCAAGCATTACCATGACCACTCGCACCACCTGAGCCGGTATTAACCGTGTCAGGTATGCCATTGTGAGCCCACCAATCATGATTATCAACACGACTAAATCCTCCTGCGCCACTGTGGGCGGTTGAGGTGGTTGCCGGTGAGGTGATGTAGTTATGACCTGAGCCAGGCTTGTAAAGCCCAACCAGTTTAACCCCTGCTGGCACACCTGTAATGTCGCTACCCCAGCGCGCTACATTGTCGGCATTTGTTGTAGCAACATCGATATTGGCACCGGTAGGGTGCTCAATAATGTCAACATCTTGTAATTTTAGTGTGCTTGATGCACCTGCTGGGGCTGCATGAGCTGATTCAATGATCGGTTTATCATTAGTGCCTTTGATGATGATATCAACAATCTGCGTTGAGCCATCACTGGCGGTGAAGGTGTGATGATCAACCACTGCCGCTTCATCTGGATCTAACTGTTGCACCTTGCTTTCATCTAAGGTGTAAGTCCATTGACCATTATGCATGGTGATATGGCCATAAGTGGTTGCTGTTGACGCAACATCAGGAAAGTCAGGATTATCGGCTTTGTCGACGTCGCTGATAGATAACGTACCTGTTGCCGTTACGGTCTCTCCAATATTACCTTCATTGACTGCAGCTGAAGTATCACCTGAGATAACAGATATATCGTCCACTGCACTGAGCGATGTTGACGCTCCTGTGTGTGTTACACCACCATGGGCGTCTTTTACATCGTAAGTAAATTGTACATCGCCGTTGTAATCTTTGTCTGGCGTAAAGCTGAAGGTGCCGTCAGGGTTAGTGATAATTGAACCATGATCGGCAGTTAAATTAGCAACTGAAAGCTGACCAATATCGTTGTGATCAACATCAGTTGCATTCGTTAATAATTGAGCCGATGTGAGTGTTATGTCAGTATCTTCAGTACCTGCTGGTAGCAATGTAGCAGCACTAACAACTGGCGAATCATTAGTGCCATGAATGGTTACTTCAATGGTATGTTCGGTGCCATCTTTTGAATGAATAATAACACTGTCTTTTAGCGTTTCTCCATCACCTAACGCTTGAATTTCTGGCTTAGTGTTATCAACCACATATTCCCACTCACCGTTTGGATTTATACTTAATTTTCCACCTAATTGGCTCTGATAAGGTGCCCATTCTGGATTTGTGGAAGAACTGATAAAAGATCGGAAATCAAAACCGGCTTCACCTGCATCAGGATCAGTAATCGTTAATTGCCCAGTTGTGTGTAGCATATTAGTTAAAAAACCAGAATAAGTCCGCCCATCTTCAGTAACATTACCCGTATCAACTCCTGTGATTAATGCATTATCATTCACGGCCACTAAACTAGTTGTTGCACCGGTATGGGTAACCCCACCATGTGCATCTTTTACATCGTAAGTAAATTGTACTTGACCGTTATAGTCTTTTTCTGGTGTGAAAGTGAAGGTACCATCTGTATTTATCGCAATAGTGCCATGATTAGCATGCAGATTTTCAATGGTAAGTAACCCTGCGTCATTAGCGTCAACATCAACGGTATTTTGTAGTAATTGAGTTAAGGTCAATACTTGGGTAGTATCTTCTTTACCCGAGCTAAGTTGAACTTCAGAAGAGCAATAAGGTTTGTCGTTATCGCCATGAATGGTAACGACAATATCATGTGATGTGCCATCTTTAGCGTGAATAGCTATTGTATCTGTTATCTCTTGACCTTCACCTAACGCATCAATGGTTCTTCCTGATGATGAGTTGCCAACGTTTACTTGATAGTTCCAGTGACCTTGTTCACTAATCACTAAGTGTCCATATTGCCCATTAAATTGTGTTGTTCCACCATTTAAATTCTGAAATGCAGCTTCACCACTATCGGGATCTGAAATCGATAAATCACCACTGACCGACAATACCTCATTAAATAAATTACTGCTGTTTGCTTGATGATGATCGGGAGATTTATTCGTTAAATCGGCATAAGCAGAGCCATGACTTCCGAATTCATCAAGGCTACCTGTATCTTGGCCACCAATAACTGCTGCATCATTGGTGCCGTGTACGGTAATCAACAGGTTGTTCGTATCAGTCGCTCCGCTTTTATCGGTCACTGTCACGGGAATCGTGACGGTCTGATCCTGTCCCGCAGCTAAATGCTGATACGCACTGTGGCTTGGGTCGAAAGTGTATGCACCCGTTGTTGGATCCAGACTAAAGCCGTCGATATTCGGCGCGGTATACGCCGCCGTTTCATGCGCATCGACATCCGATGACGTGATGGTTCCCGTTACTGTTGCCCCGTCTTCGGTCGCGCTCTGTGCCGTGATCGCACCGAGTACCGGCTTGTCATTGGTACCGGTGACTGTGATTTCTAAGTTCTTGGTTTGTGTGGCGCCCGAACCGTCGGTTACCGTCACCGGAATTGTGATTTTCTGCGTGTCGCCATCGGCAAGACCATTGTAGGCAGCATCGGTGGGATCGAAGGTGTAACTGCCGTCTGCTTTGAGGCTGAAACCTGCTACCGTGGCCGTGGTGGTGTAAGCCGCACTGTCACCCGTATCCGTATCGGTCGACGTAATAGTACCCGTTATTGCGGTGGTGTCGCCTTCAGTCGCGGTCGCCGCGCTAATCGTATTCAATACAGGGCCATCGTTGGTGCCGTTGACCGTCACCGTAATGTGATGCGTGGTGCCATCGGCACCTTTCACTTCGATAGTGTCAGTTAAGCTCGAGGTGGTACCGGCTTTACCTGTTCCTAGAGACTGAACCGACGGGTTGGTGTTGTCTAAATCGTAGATCCAGCTGCCATCAGCTTTCAGGTGTAGCGTACCGTGAGCGGTTGCGATGTCTCCACTTTGGAAGTGGTCTTGACCTGCGTCTTTATCGGTAATCGTCAGTGTGCCCGAGGCTTGAAGCTGCGTTTCTTCCGTAGTACTGCCCGTATTGGTTCCCGCAATCACTGCGCTATCCGCGGTACCATGAACCGTGATCACTAAGTTCTTGGTGTCCGTTCCGCCATTTTGATCGGTTACTGTCACTGGAATCGTGACGGTCTGATCCTGTCCTGCTGCTAAGTGTTGATATGCAGCGTGGCTCGGATCGAAGGTGTATGCACCCGTTGTTGGATCCAGACTGAATCCGTCGGTAGTTGGTGCGGTATACGCTGCCGTTTCATGCGCATCAACATCGGTCGAGGTGATCGTTCCGCTGACTTTCGAACCGTCTTCGGTCGTGCTCTGTGCGGTAATGCTATCGAGCACTGGCTTGTCGTTCGTGCCCGTTACTGTAATTACCAGGTCTTTTTGGTCTGTGCCGCCTGAGCCATCCGTGACGGTGATAGGAATCGTGATTTTCTGCGTGTCGCCTTCTGCTAAACCGTTATAGGCGGCATTGCTTGGATCGAAGGTGTAACTGCCGTCCGCGTTGAGGCTGAAACCCGCAACCGTGGCAGTGGTACTGTAAGCTGCACTGTCGCCCATATCCGTATCGGTCGATGTGATCGTGCCCGTTGTCGCTGTGGCATCACCTTCAGTTGCGGTTGCCGCTGTGATGGTATTGAGTACCGGACCGTCGTTGGTACCCGTTACCATCACGGTCACTGTTTGGGTGGCCGTGCCACCATGACCATCGGTCACCGTCACATCAAAGGTTACATCTTTAGTTGCGCCTTCTGCTAATGACTGGAAGTCGCTACCTGGCGTAAAGGTATACTCGCCAGTTTGAGGATTAATCGAGACTGTGCCTTCGCCCGCTGCCATTGAACTCACGCTGTACGTGTGCACATCGCCGCTATCCACATCCGTAAATGAGGCCTGACCTTTCACTGCAGCGCCATCTTCTTTTGCTGCTAAATTTGTTACAGCCAATGTTGGGGCATCATTGGTGCCATGCACTGTAATCGTCAAATTTTGAGTCGATGTTGCATTGACTTCATCTTTGACAGTTACAGGGATGGTAATCGTCTGATCTTGCCCAGCAGCTATGTGTTGGTATGCGGCATTGGATGGGTCAAAGCTATAGCTGCCATCAGCATTAAAGGTCAAACCATCCACAGGATTTGCTATTTCAAAAGAGAGATGCGTATTGTCATCGACATCAGTGGCCTGCATCTGTCCTTTAAGTGCGCTGCCATCTTCGATTACCGACTGTGTCTGAACGGTAAGTACAGGGGCATCGTTGGTGCCATTAATAGTGACCGTAACTTGATGTGCTGTGCCATCGGCAGAGTAAACAGTAACGATGTCTGTCGCAGTTGAACCTTGACTAAGTCCTTGAACTACAGGGTTATTGTTATCTAAATTGTATGTCCATTCACCATCTTTTGTGATGCTTAGCGTACCGAAATTACTAGTCACTTGTGAGGCTTGAAAGTGCTCTTCTCCAAGATCAAAGTCCGTTACCGAAAGCTGTCCTTGAACTTGCATTGTCAAATCTTCAGTTACAGTGCCAGCATCCACGCCTGTGATGATGGCATTGTCATCGTTACCCCCAATGGTCATATCAATGGTTTGTGGCGTGCCATCTTTAGTGTGGATTGTGAAGCTTTCATGTAGTGACGTCGCCCCAGTTAACGCTTGAACATTCGAAAGAGAGTTATCAACTTGATACTGCCAATGTCCATCAGCATCGATAGTTAATGAACCATACTTTCCTGCGATAACTTCCGGCGTAACCGAACTTTCATTTTGGTCAGGGTCTATGACATCAATTTTACCGTTGGCATGTAACAAGCCTTGTGAATCAATATTGTGATCTTCTGTTACGACACCTGTTAGGTCTCCAGAAATACTTGGCGTGTCTTGCTTACCTGTTACCGGTATCTGAACAATGATGCTCGAGCCATTAGATAGGTGTAACGCAAAATGGTCAGTACCTGGTTGGTGCTGATTTAACAGGATGTATTGAGGAGAATTTGGATTCAATACGAATGTGTATTGACCATTGGCATCAACATGAAGCTCTCCGTATGTACCTTTTATGACTTCTGGCATGAAGGTGACGGGTAAAGCGGGCGTCGTAGGCGCATTCGAATGAGTCGGCTGACCGTTACTTCCTGAGGAGATAGTCGGCATCGATACCGAAGGAATGTAATGGACTTGCGGGTGAGAAAGCGTCGACAAATGATGAGAAGGAACCAAGTGAGAGCTCGAACCATGGGGGGTATGACTTGCACTTAAGGTGGCGTTTACGTCGCTGTCACTTGTCTGAGCTTCTTGGAGAGCAACCGCTGATGAGTCCGCTGTTGTATGGTCATCGGTGACGTCTTTTTCGGTCACGCTATTTGTGGTTACTTGATCTGCAGCACCGCTGGAATTGTCTATACTCTCGGCAGCAGCGTGTTTAGCCAATGATGGCAAAATCATCATGAGTGATTGAAAAAGTGGGATATTAACTTTTAAGTGTGAATGCAGTCTGAGCTTCTTTTTTTGTGTTGGTTTCTTTTGTTCTAGCTCGTTACTTTTCTTATTTTTGGTTTCTGTATTTTTCTTGTTTGCTTCGACGTTTTTTTTGTTAGCCATTTTTATCATCCGTGAATCGTGGTTGAACTATCTTCAGTAAAATACACAAATAGAGGTTTCGCTAGCTAATTGGATAATTTTTAAAGAAAATTTCCTCAAATCAAACAATTCTCTCAATTTAATGCAAAAAGGTAATAGAACCTTTTCTGGTCTATCATACAAATGTACAAAGAATTATATTGACCTTACCCTAAGGGGAACCTTTATAGTTGCCCCATAAATTTAAAGGTTAGCTATGACAAACACACTCCGAACAACTTGGATTACTGTTTTCAGCATCTTCGCGATGTTGGTGTCGAGCTATGCCTCAAGTTCATCGGCTCTGATGGCCGATGTAATGATGGCTCAGATGGGCTCACCCCAGTCAGATTGCCATCTTAATGCATCATCGAATGCGGTATCAGATCTGTCTAACATGACAACGGGTTGCGACATTAGCGTAGTAACTGGCGATGCAGCTGGTGAGCATGCTGCACATGCCACTATGCCTCATCATTCCAGTCAGCAGGGTCATACTGAAATGACCGTTTCCGATGATGAAGTAACAACTGCACATTCTTCTTCAATTAGCTCTCACGATGACAATATGATGGGTACGCACTGCCTAGGTGGTTCGGATTCTATTCATAACTGTTGTATCTCTGTTTGTTCTACTGCTTCCTACCCAATTCAGGCTGTTCAAGCCGCCGATCCATTTGTCTCTTCTTTAGCTCGTTTTCAATCTGTCGTTATCGGGCAGAAAGTCGCACGCGCTCAATCTTTGTTACGCCCACCCACCGCATAAATCTATATCTAAAAACCTAGCGATATCAGACTCATAAATTTGATACGCCAATCTTTTATATGCGTTATTTAACGCTAGATATGGACATTCATTGTGAATATAAAACCAACAACCTCCGTGTTTGGAATAAACGCGAGTGTCGTGGTCGCTGCTGCCTTTGTTTCGAGTGCTGCTTTTATTTCAACCAGTGCTTTAGCTGCTGCGTCTGCTTCAACACAAGCTGATCAACAGAGCTCAACACAGCAACTCAATACATTGATTGAGATAGCATTGAGCCAAGATAGCAATCGAAAGCAGTACTTTGCTCAGTCTCAAGCGATGCGAGAAACGGGCATTGCTAGCTCGACCTTAATGGACCCGAAATTGAAAGTTGGATTTGGCGGTTTGCCTGTCGATAGCTTTCAATTCGACGAAGACCCGATGACCAATATATCGGTAGGGTTGATGCAGCAGTTTGAGCGTGGCGATACGCTTAACCTCCAACAGAAAAAGGCAGGCCAACAGGCAGATGCTTTAGCTTTGCAGGTGCAAGCAAGAGAATTGACGGTTGCGAATAGCATGACGCAGCTTTGGCTTGAGTTAGGTTATCAACAAAAAGCTGAGTCGGTGATACGTCAAAATCGTCGCTTGTTGGTTGAGCTTGAAAACTATGTACAAACCAATTACTCGATTGGTAAAAGTGAAGCGCAAGATCTGCTTAATACTCAGCTCCAAGTGAGCAAGCTTGATGAGAAACTTCAGGCAAACCAACAGGTTCAGCGTCGTCTAATCTCTCAGCTTTCTGAATGGTTGGGTTCTGATTGGCTAGGCTCTCAGGTTCTTGATTCTCAGGGCACACTGAATGCAACTAACCAAATCGATTGGTCATTGTTAGAAAGCAAATTAGCGACCAATATCGATTCAACCAAGCACTACCAGCTACTGACTGACCATCCTTTGGTTAAGATCTCCGATGTCAGTATTTCCTCTAATCAAACTCAGGTTGAATTAGCCGAGCAAGCTTATACCCCGCAGTTTGGGGTGGAAGTGATGTATGCACACCGTCAAGCCAATAACATGGCGGGTGAACCAGCTTCTGATCTGGTAAGTGCTTATCTGACTGTCGACATCCCGCTGTTTACAGGGAACCGACAAGATAAAAACTTATCGGCTGCTCAGTATCAAGTTGGTGCGGCTAAATCTCAAAAAGACACCTTACTTTCCCAAATGAACGCGCAAGTGAATGCATTGCTGGTGGACAGATCAAATCTGATCCAGCGATTAGATCGCTATCAAACGTCCTTGCTTCCTCAAACCGCAGCCCGAATCAGCGCGGTTGAGAGGGGCTATCAAAACAATACCGCTCAGTTTAACGATGTCATTTTAGCAACGACCGATGAGCTGGCGCTTAAGTTAGAGCAACAACGTTTGATCACCGATCTCAACATCGTTAACAGCAAACTGGCAGCGTTAGTCAGTGGCTTTGAATACCAAGTAAACCAACCACAACTCAACTCAAGCGCAACTAAACACACAGCCAATCAATAAGGGAATAGACAATGAGTACAGTAAAAGTAGCAACAATCGCTTTATTGGTCGGTGGTGCATTGGGTTTTGGTGTGAACCATTTTCTAATTAATCCAGCACATGACATGTCAGCAATGGCAACGAGTACAGGCGCAGATGTCAGTAAACAGGCCAAGGATGAACCTCTGTATTGGGTGGCTCCGATGGACCCAAATTATCAGCGAGACAAGCCGGGTCAGTCACCTATGGGGATGGATTTAATCCCTGTTTACGCGGATGACTCAAGTGGTGTTAAAGATGAGCCCGGTACCGTGTTCATTGATTCGTCGGTAGAAAATAATCTGGGTGTCAAAACAGCGAAAGTTAAGTTCGAAGCGCTGTCTCCTCGGATTGAAACCGTGGGTTATGTGGCGTTCGATGAAAGTACATTGTGGCAAACCAACGTAAGAGCAGCTGGTTGGGTTGAGAAGCTCTACATCAACGCTGTGGGTGAGAAGGTAAACAAAGGTGATGTGCTTTTCACACTCTATTCTCCAGAGCTTGTTAAAGCACAAGAAGAGTTGATCAGTGCTTATAAAACGGGTCGTAAAGGTTTGATCAAAGGCTCGACTGAACGCTTAATTACCTTGGGTGTTGATAAGACGCAAATCCGCGCTATTACGCGCAAAGGCAAAGCCTCACAAACCATTGAAGTCAAAGCGCCAGCTGATGGTGTCATCGCAAGTTTGAATATCCGAGAAGGTGGTTACCTTGCACCTGCACAAGCGGTGATCAGTGCTGGCCCATTAGGCGAAGTATGGGTTGATGCTGAGGTGTTTGAGCGTCAAGCGCACTGGATCTCGTCAGGCAGCAATGCGGTGATGACGCTAGATGCCATTCCCGGCAAAGAGTGGTTGGGTAATGTCGATTATGTCTATCCAATCCTAGACCCGAAAACTCGAACGTTACGTGTTCGTTTGAAGTTCTCGAATCCTAATGGCGAGCTCAAGCCAAACATGTTCGCCAATATTGCTTTGAAGCCAATCAGTGATGATGCCGTGCTCACCATTCCAAGATCATCGGTTATCCATTCAGGTGGCATGACTCGAGTGGTGCTGTCTGAAGGTGAAGGGAAATACCGTTCAGCACGCATTGAAGTCGGGCGTGAAGCTGGCGAGAAAATCGAGGTGTTGCAAGGGCTTGAACAAGGCGAACACATTGTGACTTCAGCGCACTTCATGTTGGACTCTGAATCTAGCCAATCCGCTGATTTGTCACGAATCAATGGCGTTGAAGAGCAAGCTGAAACCGTGTGGGCAAACGGTGAAATTTCCGATGTTATGCAAGGCAGTCGCATGGTGACGATTAACCATCAGCCTGTTCCTGAATGGGATTGGCCGGGCATGGTGATGAATTTCACCTTTGCGGAAGGCTTAGACATGAGTGACGTGAAACGTGGTAAGGCGATTGATTTTGAGATGAGAAAGACAGAGTCAGGGCAGTACGAGGTTGTTGATTACAAGGTCAACAAACACAAGATCGCCGGCGAAGTTTGGGTAACGGGTGACATCACCATGTTGATGTCAGATTTTGGCATGATCACCGTAAAACATCAGCCTGTCCCTGAGTGGAATTGGAAAGCGGGTGAAATGAATTTCCAAGCCAGTGATGACCTTGATTTATCTGAGTTTTCCGAGGGTCAAACCATTCGGTTTCTAGTGGCGAAGCAAGGTTCTGATTATGTGCTCAAATCTCTCGAACCGACGAATAGCACGGGTGAGGGCGAACTATGATCAATGCAATCATTCGCTGGTCTATTAGCAACCGCTTCTTAGTGTTGGTTACTACTGTAGCCATCGTATTTGGCGGCTTATACAGCGTTAAAAATACACCTGTCGATGCCATTCCTGATTTGTCAGATGTTCAGGTAATCATCAAAACCAGTTATCCGGGTCAAGCGCCTCAAGTGGTTGAGGACCAAGTAACGTATCCGCTCACAACGGCGATGTTAGCCGTGCCGGGAGCCGAAACGGTTCGTGGTTATTCGTTCTTTGGCGATTCCTACGTCTATATCATCTTCAATGATGATACTGATATGTATTGGGCGCGCTCTAGGGTATTGGAATACCTAAGCCAAGTAGCACCTAACTTGCCATCAAGTGCCAAGCCAACATTAGGGCCAGATGCAACCGGTGTGGGTTGGGTTTACAGCTATGTGTTGCAAGACAAAACTGGTAAGCACGACTTAGCAGAGCTTCGTAGCCTGCAAGACTGGTTCTTGAAATACGAGCTGCAAACCGTTGATGGTGTGTCTGAAGTCGCGACTGTCGGTGGCATGGTGAAGCAGTATCAAGTACAGATTGATCCTGCCAAATTACGTGCTTATGACTTAACGCTTCAGCAAGTCAATAAGGCGATCCAAGATGGCAACCAAGAAACCGGTGCGTCAGTGGTTGAGATTGCTGAAGCGGAGCACATGGTTCGCACTACGGGTTACCTGACAAGCATTGAAGATATTCAATCACTACCGCTAAAAGTGACAGACAAAGGTACTCCTTTGCTATTGGGCGACATTGCAGATATTAACCTTGGACCACAAATGCGTCGTGGTATCTCTGAACTCAATGGTGAAGGCGAAGCGGTTGGCGGCGTTATCGTGATGCGCTTTGGTGAAAATGCCAGTGAAGTGATCGACTCGGTGAAATCCAAGCTCGCTGAACTGCAAGCTGGTTTACCCGATGGCGTTGAAATTGTCGCGACTTATGACCGTTCGACTTTGATTGATTCAGCCGTTGAAAACCTTTGGAAGAAGCTGGCTGAAGAGTTCATCGTGGTTGCGATTGTGTGCGCGCTGTTCCTCTTCCATATTCGTTCATCATTGGTTATCGCGCTAAGTCTGCCTGTCGGTATCTTGGGTGCATTCATTGTGATGCATTGGCAGGGTATTAACGCCAACATCATGTCTCTTGGCGGTATCGCAATTGCGATTGGTGCCATGGTGGATGGCGCCATAGTGATGATCGAGAACGTTCATAAACACATTGAACGGACTCCGCTCACTGACAAAAACCGTTGGCAAGTGATTGGTAAGGCAGCAGAAGAAGTTGGCGCGCCGCTGTTCTTCTCTCTGATTATCATTACCTTGAGTTTTGTGCCTGTGTTCGCGCTAGAAGGGCAAGAGGGCAAGATGTTCTCGCCACTTGCGTTTACCAAGACGTATGCAATGGCCGCTGCAGCCGGTTTGGCTATCACGCTTGTGCCTGTGCTAATGGGTTACTTCATTCGTGGCAACGTGCTACCTGAACACAAAAACCCAGTAAACCGCAGCCTAGTGGCGATGTACAAGCCGCTTCTAAATCTCAGCCTAAAATATCCAAAGGTGATGATTGTTATCGCACTTGGCTTAATGGCGTCTGCTTATTACCCAACCAGTAAGCTTGGCAGCGAGTTCATCCCTCCTTTGGACGAAGGGGATTTGATGTACATGCCAACCACGTATCCGGGCATCTCAATAGGTAAGGCTCGCGAGTTGTTGCAACAGACCAACAAGCTCATCAAAACCATCCCAGAAGTTGAAACCACATGGGGCAAAATTGGACGTGCGGAAACGGCGACCGATCCTGCGCCACTGACCATGATTGAAACGGTTATTCAGCTAAAACCTCGCGATGAATGGCGTGACGGTGTCACTACGGAGTCGTTACGCAAAGAGTTCGATGATCTGATTCAGTTCCCGGGTTTGACTAACGCATGGGTCATGCCAATCAAGACTCGGATCGACATGCTAGCGACCGGTATTAAAACGCCAATCGGAATCAAGATAGCAGGGCCAGATCTGAGTGTTATTGAGGGTATCGGTTCTGAGCTTGAGCCAATCTTAAATGGTGTTAGCGGCACGGCTTCTGTTTACGCTGAACGTGTAGCCGGTGGTCGTTACGTCACGATAGACATTAAACGTCGCTCTGCTGCGCGATATGGCTTGAGCATTAAAGAAGTGCAACAGGTTATCTCGACTGCGGTTGGTGGCATGAACGTGGGCGAAACCGTTGAGGGGCTAGAGCGCTATCCAATCAATGTCCGTTACCCACAAAGCTATCGTGATTCTGTCGTTAAGCTGCAGAACCTGCCGTTAGTGACACCAAATGGAGCGCGAATTGCTTTGTCTGATGTCGCGGATATTCGCTATGAAGATGGGCCACCAATGATTAAGACGGAGAACGCGCGTCCTAATGGCTGGGTGTTCGTTGACATCGAAGGGCGCGACCTTGGTTCTTATGTGGCAGAGGCGCAAAAAGTCGTTACAGATCAAATCGTCTTGCCTGCCGGATATTCACTGGCATGGTCTGGTCAATACGAATACATGGAGCGCGCCAAAGAACGTTTAAGTGTCGTTGTGCCAATTACCATCGCCATCATCATGTTGTTGCTCTACCTCAGCTTCCGCCGTGTCGGTGAGGTGATGATGATTATGCTGACATTGCCACTCGCGATGGTTGGTGGCCTATGGCTGATGCATGTCCTCAATTACAACTTCTCGATTGCGGTGGGTGTGGGCTTTATCGCCCTTGCCGGGGTAGCTGTTGAGATAGGCGTCATTATGTTGGTCTACCTAAACCAAGCATGGCACTACAAAAAATTGGATGCGGAGCAGAACCAGCAAGCACTTCAGAGTGAATACTTAACGGATGCGATTCGTGAGGGTGCCGGACTGCGTGTTCGCCCAGTGATGATGACAGTACTTACGGTGATCATTGGCCTCATTCCAATTATGTATGGCGAGGGAACGGGCTCTGAAGTGATGCAGCGAATTGCTGCGCCAATGATAGGCGGAATGGCGTCTGCACTATTGCTTACCCTACTGGTGTTGCCTGCAATCTTTAAGCTCTGGAAACAGCGTGAGATCACGCACAGCCAAAACGAAACAAACAAATAACGTATTGATTATTAGCCCTTACTGACCAAAACAGAGTGGGTAAGGGCGTACCACACAAACATGTGAAACTAACAAATAAATAACTGAATTTATCTAAGGAACGATCATGAAAAAGACACTTATTGCGATTGCACTGACGTTAACTACTGCAACGGCTTTTGCTGAAATGGACCATTCAGCTGTTGACCATTCAAGTAAAGATCATTCAGGCATGGATCACTCGATGATGAAGAGTGGAGAGATGGATCATTCAAAAATGGATCACAGCATGATGAAGGATGGAAAGATGGACCATTCGATGATGAATATGGGAGGTATGTCTGAAGTGGGTATGCCTGCGACAGGCGCAAAGCCGGATAAAGTGGTTCATGTCCTACTAAGTGATGATATGAAAATCACATTCAAAAATAAGGTCGATATTGAGCCAAATGATGTAGTGCAGTTTGTTGTGATGAACACGGGTAAGATTGACCACGAATTCTCGATTGGTTCTGCCTCAGAGCAGCTAGAGCACCGTGAAATGATGAAAAACATGGGTAATCACGCTCATGACTCGGGTAGCACAGTTACGGTTAAGGCGGGTAAAGCGAAGCAATTGTTGTGGCATTTCCATGGTGATAATAAAGTAGAGTTCGCGTGCAATATCCCTGGTCACGCTGAAGCGGGCATGGTGAAGTCGTTAACGCTATAAGGTGATACACAAGCCATATCTAGTTCAAAGGGATGAGTGCTAGGTATGGCTATCTTGTTTTAGTGCTATTTAGGTATTAGCTTAAAAGACTATAGGAATAGGAGTTTAAGGATGAATAAGACAGTTCTAGTACTTGCAGTAACAGGTGCTTTAATAACGTGGTCGACCCACAGCATTGCTGCTAAACCTGAGTGGGCTGGTAAAGGTAAGCCCGATTTAGAAGAAGTGAAAACGTTCGCTGAGGCTAAAAAAGTTGAAGGCGAAATTGATGATCGTGAGAAGCCGCTTGATTCAATGGTCGAAGAGAAAAATAAGAAAGCGAAAAAAAGTAAGAACAAAAAAGATAAGCAGAAACTAGATAAAGAACTCGACGATTTGGAAGACGAGAAAGAAGCTCTCGAAGAGAGTAAAGAGAAGCTTAAAGATAAGAAAGAAAAGCTTGAAGATGATATAGATAATGACGAAGAAAAGTCGGGATTAGAAAAGCAGAAAGACAAGAAAGCGGAACAAGAGCGTAAAGAAGAAGGAAAAGGGTCAGAGAAAGGCCAACAGCAGCGTGAAGAAAACAGCAAAAAGTGGTGGAACTTCTGGGAGTAATGCGAGGGCGTTACATCACCAATTCATTTCAACCAATCAGCACAGCTTTGTGTGACCGCTAAGTCATTGGTTAAACATTGTGACCAGTTAAAGATAAGTCTCAACCTGTTCAGGAATACATGAACTAACTTGTATTGGCTGAGGCTTATCTGTAGTTAGAATCACTGTAGCAAGATAGAAGTTTCAAGCAGGTGGTGTGCTTCGCCGCTCAGGTGCGGTAGCTCTGCCATGATCTTTTTAAACTTGTCATCGATTGACTCTGCTTCATTCAGCGATCGAAAAGCCAGTACAGCCTGTTCAGGCTCGCTGTTCACATAACCTTTCAATGTATCTAGCTGAATTTTATTGGCATTTTCAACTTTTGTTAGCGCGACATTAATTGCTTCGATGTTTATTGTTAACTCATTGCTTTTAAACATTTTTTATTATTTATGGGTTGTTGCTAATGCGCGCACATTAACACAACTGATTTTTCGGATATTGACCAAGATTATTAAATTGGAACAATTTTGAAAATCATTGAAAGTTGATCTGTAATGTGTAATGTGTAATGGGCAAGGTGTCAGAAATACGAAGCGATTTAAGGAGTTAATAGCTCTGGTTAGTCAATCAGCGTTGATTCGTCAATCCAAGCTTAAACAAAATAAGTTTAATCAGTATAGATTTAATGACTATGGATTTAGCAAACGGAGAAAGTTTTTGAATAGGGTATTGCTGGAAGAAAGCACGTCATGGAGCGTAAGAAGAAGTTGGAGCGTGCAGCGGGAATCGAACCCGCATCATCAGCTTGGAAGGCTGAGGTAATAGCCATTATACGATGCACGCACACTGTCTTAAGAGTAAGACTGAGGCATCAAGAAGACTGGAGCGTACAGCGGGAATCGAACCCGCATCATCAGCTTGGAAGGCTGAGGTAATAGCCATTATACGATGTACGCACATCGTCTTAACGAGAGTGATAATGCCACATCTAACTGAAAACGAAACCTTTTTCTTTCATTTTTATTCTAAGTGCTCGCATAACCACCACACCGCTAGTTTTTCAATCATGTTCGGCGTTTTCAGAGCGAATAAAATGTGACTAAACTCTCGCTAAACGGAGGGCGAGAAACAATGGAAAATCCCCCGCTATTTCTGTGACAAATTCGGTTTGATTTATAAACCAGTTTGTTGGTGTTAGCTTGTCATAAAACCCATACAAATTAAGGAATTTGGAGTGTTAACATAAACTGATTTTTAATCGTGTTTTGGCGTCCATTAATAACAATATGGATGCATAAATTTAACTTACCAACCAGTCGAAGTATTCAGGAAACTAATCCCAAATGAGTAGAGTTATACGTACCTTTAAGCGTTCGAAGAAAAAAGTAACGAGTTGAGTTGATAATTTACGCAAAAGTCTCGTCAATCCGTCTATCGTTTGGTACATTTGCCGCACATTTTGTCTCCCCTAAAATACCCATGCCTTCTCAGTTCCGAATTAACAAAATTGTTGAAATTGGTGACACTCTTCACCGCAGTGGTTGTGCTCCTTACAAGCTAGAGAAATACACTCAATTCTATGCAAAAAAGCATGGTGTTGATGTGATGATCCAAGCTACGCCAACTGCGATTAACTATCAATTTCCAGACGATAACAACGCCGTTATTCTTAAGCGTCTAAAGCCTGCGTCAATTAACCTGAGTTTGTTGGCCAATACGATCATTCGTATTAACCAGCCAAGCAGTGAGCCTGTACCAGAGCCTGTCGGTTACTCTAAATTTGTGACGGCACTTGCCAATATGGGTATTCCGCCTGCGTATTTGATGCTGGTGGGCAGTACGTTGGAAGCGGTGGGTTTTTCTGCGTTATTGGGTTTGATGGTTTGGGTCTGTCAGCAAGTCCTTCATTCACGTCGCGCTATCGCAGTTGAATTCATCTCGGCATTGTTAACGGGTATCTTTGTAGCGTTTTTGGCGAGCACAGGGTTGCCGATACCAGTGTGGGCGTTGTGTATCGCCTCGATCGTCTTGTTTGTCCCCGGGTTATCCATAGCCAACGCACTAGAATGTTTGGCGTTTAATGATCTCGTCTCTGGTACCAGTTTGTTAGGGCAGAGCGCATTAACCCTGATAAAGCTGTTTGTCGGGATTATCATGGGTCTTAATATTGGTGAAGCGATATGGGGACAAGCGGTCTCCATCGACTATACCAATGCGGTACCGATGTGGATGCACATATCTGGTTTGGTTTTGATCTCGGTGTCTATCGGTGTGATGTTCAATGCGCGTCCTAAAGACATCTTACTTGGCTTGCCAGTGGCGGTTCTGGGTATGTGGGGGCCGTTCTATCTAGGCTTTGATAGTGGTTGGGTGGTAGGTACATGGGTAACCACCGTTTTGATTACTTTATACGGGACTTGGATTGCTAAGAAGATGGAGCTAACGGGCTCTATTTATATCGTGCAAGGGATCATCATTTTGGTTCCGGGTAGCCGAGTATTAGTAAGTGCCAGCCAGTCGGTGTTTGAACAATCGATTTTGCCTATTCCGAGTATTGGTTTATCGGCGTTATTCATGTTCTCTGCAATCGTGGCTGGGCAAATCACCGCTTACTCGATTTACTCACCAAAAGTCGAACGTTAAGCTGTTCTGCTTCTCAAATTTTTAAACAAACACAGCTTAACGGCTGTGTTTGTTCGTTTTAGGTACTGATCTTTTTTACGACAATTAGCTCTGTGTAAAACTTGTTAGATTTATGCTCGCTAAGCCTGACAAGAGTCATTAAAATGGGGACAAATTCTATTTAAATGAAGTCTTAACGTATGTCTTTACCTCCTTGCCCGCAATGCCAATCTGAATATGTCTACCCAGACCAAAACAACCTAATCTGCCCTGAGTGTGCCTATGAATGGAATCCAGAAGAAGAGCGTTTAGAAAGAGAAGCCGCGCGTGTTAAGGACGTGAATGGCGTTGTATTGGAAAGTGGCGATAAAGTTACCTTCATTAAAGATCTAAAAATTAAAGGCAGTTCTTCTGTACTGAAAATCGGTACTAAAGCCGTAATCAGACGAATCAATGAAGGCAAAGATCACCAGTTAGATTGCAAGCTTGATGGTGGCGGTGAAATGCTTGTTACGGCGAAGTACGTTAAGAAGCAGTAGTCGAGCGTTGGCTATATAGTTCATTGATTATTGTTGGAGATATTTTGAAGTATTCGACAAGACCCGCTCAGTCATCAGATTATGAATTTCTGTTCGAGCTAAAAAAGGCGGCTGAATTTGAGCCAATCAAGGCTGTTTTTGGCTGGGATGAACAAGTTCAACGAGATATACATGCCGAAGAGTGGGCTGAAGAACGGCCCGAGATCATTGAATATCACGGCAAAGCGATTGGTAGTGTTTTGTTGCAAGATAAAGGCGACCACTTCTATTTCTGCCGATTCTTTTTGCTGCCTGAGTATCATGGAAAGGGAATTGGTAGCCAAGTACTGAAAGACTTCTTAACTAAGGCTGACAGCCTCAATAAACGCGTCGAACTTTGTTACCTACAAGGTAATCGAGTTGGGGAGTTGTACTTGAGATTTGGGTTTGTAATCACCTCGCAGAACGATCAGTTTGTTTATATGTGGCGTCAGTAATTTCAAGCGTTAGTTATAACCTCAACGGCACAATGTGCCGTTGTGTTGTAATCGTCACTCAATAGGCAAAGACAATACACTGCCATTGAGTTCGACTTGTTTTAGCCATTCGGTTGGAATTCCGTCATCTTCATCGTAGAAACACGCCGCTAATACCGCGCCAATTACAATCGCTCGACCGCAGCTGTCACCACCACATAAGATGTTGTCGCGAATGCCTTGTTGATAACTCTGAGCACCTGAAATGATGCGAATCAGCAAGGGAAATGCGGCACTCAGTTCACAATGCAATCCGAACTTCTTCGCGGCATCTGTAATCGAAAGCTCAGGATTAGCCAGTGCTTCGTCGATTTGATCGTGTATAAACTTGCTACAAGTTTGTCGCACCATTTCTACCGATTGCAGTGGCGAGTTGCCTTGAATTGCCGCTTGAACCAATAGGGTGATGGCTTGCGCCCATTCCACGGCTTTGTCGTTATTGTTGGTCACTCGTACCGCACTCTCTACCATGGCTGGCAAAGTGTGAGACGTGTAAGTACAGGCTACTAATGGAATGATCTTTGAAACTGCGGGGAGCTGCGTGTCATCTGCGCCACAGGCAGTAATCGGGGCGTCCTCTAGTTCTAATTGATGGATATTCAGCAAGCTCATGCGCGTCGCTTTATCAATGTAGCCTTGCCAACTGCCGCCAAAATCAAACCAGTTGCGGAAATGTTGAATATAGCTCGCTTCATCGTATTTTTGGTTGTCGACTAAACTATCGACCATAGCCAATAACTGAGCTCCGTATTGCGATTGATCGCCAGCGGTTTTTCCTTGGTGCGCAAAGTAGCCCTTGTCTTGATAATCGAACTGATTCGGTGAGCGAAATTCTGGCTCGAAACCAGCTACGTGTAAGATCCTCTCTTGGTCATACAGCCAGTGCAACCCCATGGAAGCGGCGTCTCCAACCAATGCGCCGACAACGGCGTAAAAAGCTCGTTCTTTATGATTGTCCATGTTGAGTGATGTCCTTGAGAAGAATCAACGTAGTTCGATACGTTAAGTATAGTGATTAGACGAGTATTTCGCTGTGTTTCTAAGAAGAAATATGAAGGGATAAATCCCGATTGGTCAATAGCTTAAACCAATCAGGTGAACTTGATAAGGGAAAGGAATGGTCGGGCGAGTCGGTACTATTAATTAATGACGTTACTGATGGTTAAGGTAAGCACTAGAACGTTGCTCAATCACTTTGAAAAGACGTGAAAGCGCAAAGCACAAAGCAAAATATACGAAGCCAACAATGAGCCAGATCTCAAAGATCAAACCTGAAGAGTTTGCCATCTCAGTACCAACAAACGTCATCTCTTGGATAGAAATCAGAGACACAATCGACGTGTCTTTAACCAAGGAGATTGCTTGGCCAGCCAATGGCGGTGTGATAGCCGTTAATACTTGCGGGCCGACAACAAATCGATACTTAGACAATGCAGACAGACCGAGTGAATCGGCCGCTTCCCATTGGCCTTTTGGAATACCTTCTAAGCCAGCTCTAATCACTTCAGCAATATAAGCAGAAGAGAGCAAGCCAATACAGATAACACCAGACGCCAAGTTTTCCCAAAGGTTAGCCGGGCCGAAAAGGAAATCTTGAACAGCGTTAATCTCGCCACTGTGTTCACGCAAGATACTTTCTAAGCCAAGTAATGGGATCAGTTGGTTAGAAACAAAGAAGTAAAAGATGAAGACAAACACCAGCGGCGGAATATTACGAACCAACTGAATGAAAATCAGTGCCGGTGTTTTGAAAAAAGCGATCTTTGAGTGTCTTGCCACACCTAACAGTGTGCCAAAAGAGAGTGCTAACACCATACTCCATAAACTTAAGCGCAGCGTTGCGATCAAGCCTTGGAAAAAATAGGGAATACTGCCTTGAGAAGGCGGAATAAAAATTAGTGTAAACGCATCTTCCCATCGCCATTGGTAGTTAATACCAACAGCAGAGCGATAATAAAGCCAGCCTGCAAACACACACATCACAGCGAGTAACACGCCATCCAAAAGGTTAAGGCGTTGATACCAAGGCTTCATATGAACGTTGGGCTTAGGTGTTGTCAATGCGCTAGTACTACTCACGTCATTCCTGTTTAAACAATAATAATTAGTAGGCTGTTTTGTTGAGTTTTAGATCATCAATAAAGCGAATCAAGTTGTTGATGAGAAGGCAGTGCAGACAATGCACTGCCTCGATTCACTAGCAACAGTTCTGATTACTGACCTTGAGCAATCTGGTCTTGCCAATCTAGAGTAGAGAACCAGTACTCGTAACGCTCTTTCAACCAACCGTCTTCAGTACGTGCTTTGATCCATTCGTTGAAGAATTCTGCCTTGTCAGTTTCACCTAGGCGAACTGCAAATGCTTCGTTACCTTTTGATAGACGCTCTTCAAATGGAATAAATAGCGTGTCTGCGTTTTTGATCGTTTCGTGTTCTGGTTTCGGGCTAGACGCAATAACCGCGTGTGCGTTGCCGTTCAACACTTCTTGGAATGCTTGAGCATCGTCATCGAACTGAAGTACTTTTGCTTTCGGGAAGGTTTCACGAGCCACTTGAACAGTGAAAGCGCCACGGCGTGCAGCAATTTTTACGCGACGAGAATCAAAATCAGAGATTTGAGTAAAACCTTCCGCTAGCTCTTTATTAGCCGCCAGTTGAACGCCAGAGTGCGAGTAAGGTTCAGTGAACAGTACGCTTTTAGCTCGCGCTTCAGTGATAGACATACCGCCGATGATTACATCAAATTTTTTCGATAATAGAGAAGGGATAATACCGTCCCATGCTGTCGGTACAAATTCGACTTTCCAACCAGAATCTTCGGCAAGGCGTTTCGCCACGTCGATTTCAAAGCCAACGAGATCGCCTTGTTTGTTACGCATCGCCCAAGGAACAAATGTCGACATACCAACGCGCAGTGAGCCACGTTCGTTGATTTTATCGAGGTTAGGCGTTTCAGAAGCAAGTGCAGGCAAACTTACGGCAAGCGCAAGTAGGGCTGTAATCGCGGTTTTAAATAGCTTCATGCTGATAAATCCTTATTGTGTTCGCCAGTTAGCCCCGAGCTTATGCTCAAGCCAAGCAGCAACGGCAGAAAGTGAAAGTGTAAGAGCAAGATAAATGATCGCCACCGAGAACCAAATCTCGAATGGCATCGCGGTTTCAGAAACGATGTTTCTGGCTTCAGTCGTCAGGTCAAAAATAGCCATGACACTTACAATTGAAGAGTTTTTAATAAGAGAGATCACTTCATTGGTCAAAGGTGGCAAGGTACGTTGCACCACCTGAGGAAGAATCACATCCCAGTAAGTATAGGTCTTTGATAAGCCCAAGGATTGAGCTGCTTCAAATTGTCCTCTCGCAATACCATTTAAACCGGCACGAAATATCTCGGCGGTGTAAGCGCCTTGGAAAAGTGCTAAGGCTAAAACGGCAGTACTAAAGCGATCGAGCCCTAATACGGGGCCAAATACAAAATAGAGCAAATAAATTTGTACCAACAACGGCGTGTTACGAATCAACTCAACATAGCTGGTGGCTAAGGTGCGTCCAACCACAGAATTTGACTTTCTCAATAGTGCTGTCGTTAAACCAATGATCAGTGTGGCAACCAAAGAAATCAAAGAGATATTGATGGTAACCAGTAGCCCTTCAACTAATTCTGCAGGCCACCATTCACCATCTTCATAGAAAGCAATATAGTCCGGCACACGCTCCCATTGCCAGCTGTATCCCATGGTTTGTGCACCAGAGTCGAGAATCCAAACAACAGCAGCCACCAGTACAACAATCTGTACCAAAGCAGATAGGGCGGGTTTAATAATTCGAATCAACATTAATAAGTCAGGATCTGATTTAGGAACGCTTGAGTACGTTCATGTTGAGGGTTTTCAAAGAGTGCTTGTGGCGTATTCGATTCCACAATTTGTCCTTCATCCATGAAGATAACGCGGTCGGCCACTTGTTTCGCAAAGCCCATTTCGTGGGTCACGCACACCATGGTGATACCTTCGCTCGCCAGTTCAACCATCACGTCGAGCACTTCGTTGATCATCTCCGGATCAAGCGCTGAAGTCGGTTCATCAAAAAGCAGTAATTCAGGCTTCATGCACAGCGAACGGGCGATAGCTACACGTTGTTGTTGACCGCCAGAAAGTTGCACTGGGTATTTGTTGGCTTGTTCAGCGATGTGTACGCGCTCGAGATAGTGCATTGCAAGCTTCTCGGCTTCTCGTTTGCTTTTTTTAAGCGTACGAATAGGCGACAGAGTTAGGTTTTCGAGCACGGTAAGATGGGGGAATAAATGAAAATGCTGAAACACCATTCCGACTTGGCCAGGTGTGTTGAATTTACTCGGAAGCACTTGTTCTAACACGCAAAGCTCGCCGCTTTCGAAAGGTTCTAGCTGATTGATACAACGGATTAAGGTTGATTTACCCGAACCTGATGGTCCGCAAATCACCACTATCTCTCCTTGTTCAATATTTAAATCGATATCCTTTAGGGCATGAAAATCACCATACCACTTGTTAAGTGACTTAAACTTAACCATTTCCTTGAGATTGTTCAAATCGTTGTTCATACCTAGTAAAGAGACAGGTTTACCTTACCAATATAGAAATCTGAATGCACATAAAATTAAGGACTTATGAGAATTTAATAGCATCTTGTAGGGCAAATTAAAAAGCAGCGCCCAAAATGAACGCTGCTTTGTTTATACGAAAGAAATAAGTAACGGGTTCAGTCAGATGTAAAAAATCATCTTTGTGTGACTATTGTCTTTGCTTTCTCTCCACTTTAGCAATTCTTAGTAAATCGCAGACTCTAAAATCTCACGCGTTTTCTCTGGCGTGATTGCTTGGTTTTCGCCAAGTTGCAGGTAACCGTGTGATTCAAGTTGAGCAACAACGTTGTCGATTGCTGCTGCTTTAGTTGCTTCGTAACCGTCGAACATCGTTGGAACGTCTAGGCTGTGGTAGAAGGCTTCGATTGCCGCGATTGTACGCTCGGCTAAATCAGCACCCGCTTCTAGGCCAAATACGTTACGACCCATTTGCTCTAGCTTGCCACGCTTCGCTTCGATTTGGTTACGAAGTAGTGAAGGTTGAACAATCGCCAGAGAACGCGCGTGGTCTACGTGCCATAGTGCTGTGAACTCATGGCCAATCATGTGTGTTGCCCAATCTTGAGGAACGCCAGTACCAATCAGGCCGTTAAGCGCTTGGTTTGCAGTCCACATTAGGTTTGCACGCCATGCGTCGTTGTCACGCTCGTCGTATTGCTTACCCAGTACAAGTAGGTTCTTAAGCAGTGTTTCTGCGTAACCGTCTTGAACCATCGCGTCTGTTGGCATTGTGATGTATTGCTCACATACGTGAACCCATGCATCCACCAGACCGTTGATCAGTTGGCGCTCTGGCAGAGACTTCATTACGTCTGGGTCCATAACCGCAAATTTAGGCTGAACCGCAGGGTTCATGAATGCCAGTTTCTCCTGAGTCTCTTTACGAGTGATTACCGCACCCATGTTAGATTCAGAACCTGTCGCAGGAAGGGTCAGTACAGCACCAATAGGAGTGGCTTCTGTTACTTGATGTTTGCCCGCTAGGATATCCCAACCGTCGCCGTCGTATTTAGCCGCTGCAGCAACGTACTTAGAACCGTCGATTACCGAACCACCGCCAACAGCGATAATGAATTCTACGTTTTCTTCTTTAACAAGAGCGACGGCTTTATCTAGCGTCTCTTTCGTTGGGTTAGCTTCAACACCAGCGAACTCAATCCAAGCGTGATCCTTTAGAGAAGCGACAACTTGGTCGTAAACACCGTTGCTTTTGATTGAACCGCCACCGTAGATGACAAGTACTTTCTTTGAAGTATCAACTGCTTGGCTGATAGCATTGATTTGGCCTTGGCCGAAATGGATTACTGTAGGGTTAACATAAGTAAATTGCATTGTAGGTTCCTTGTGTAAAGCTAGATTTTTTATTCTGATGTGTTGCTCAATTTCTATATTTGCATATTAGTACAGTAATCTAGGGTGATGAAGAGCTGTTTCTCCAAATAAATTGCCTATTTCTACAAAATTGATATTCTTTCTCTGCTTTAGCTTACTTACTCTTAGCACTTGGAATGGAAAGTCGCCACTTATGAAAACACTCGCGCAGTTGTTACAGTCTTATGTAGAACACAAAGGTTGGGATGATCTCGAAGGGATCAGAGAAACTGAAATTGGCGGAGTGTGGTTGTATAGAAGCCGTGGCGGGAATCAGCGTCAACCATTCACTTACCAGTCGGGTATTATCATGCTCGGGCAGGGCAAAAAGAACATCTACATTGGCGACAGACCCGTTACTTACGCTGCAGGTGATTACCTTGTGGTAGGTGTGCCAATGCCATTGGAGTGTGAAGCTTTACCGGTTGATGGCGAACCATTGCTTGGTTTGTCTATTAATATTGACTCTCAACGTTTGCACAGCTTGGTAAAAAAGTTAGAAGACCAAGGCTTTCTTGAGAGCTACTGCAATAAGCACAAACAGAATTCGAGCGGCTTAGAATCGACGCCAATGGAAGAGCAAATGCTAGAGAGCTTTACTCGATTGGTCAAAATGCTGCATTGCGACATCGAAGCCAACATATTGGGCGATGCCATGGTCAGCGAGATTGTCTACCGTGCACTAACTGGTTCAGAAGGGCGTGTGCTGTTTGATCTAGCCCATCATGACGGTCACTACGCACGTGTTGCTAAAGCGCTGTCTAAAGTGCATGAAGAATACGACCAAACCATCACTGTTCAATCGCTTGCCAACGAAGCCAACATGAGTGTGTCAGCCTTTCACAATGCATTCCGTAATGTCACTTTTGAATCTCCGCTGCAATACTTGAAAAAGGTCAGGCTCAACAAAGCCAAAGAACTTATTCAGCTAGAAGGCCTTCGCATCAGCGATGCTGCTCGCCGAGTCGGTTACTCGAGCCCATCCCAATTCAGCCGCGAATTTAAGCGCCACTTCAACACAACCCCAAGAGCGATTTAGTTCTTCTTTCAACGAAATTATGTGTTCATAGCTATGGTGCCAAAAGCTATGGCGTCTCGTTCATCGTTGACGCCATCATGCTCCCTGCAAGTCCTATTTCTTGGCTGAGCAACCATCTTTCTCATGTCGTCAGCAATAAGTCTCATATTTGTTGAATTATATGAGTAAATGTATCTAATTATAGGTATTGTCAGATTGTAGGTATTTGATTCTCGAATATATTATTAACGTACTTATATAAAATAAGCTCTCTAAAATAATTAATTAAATAGCCTAAGAGTTTATGCACGGGTATAAGGGATAAATTCACTAACTTAGCAAGTAACGGAGTTTTAGTGTGAACAACCTATCAAATATCATCTAAATTTTTAAAATTACCCATCGAATTATCTGAGAGAGTATTCAGGATTATTGAATAGACTTAAAATTAAAGAGAATTTAGCAGTTGATAAAGCCTAGTGTGACGGATAATTAGTCGTTTGATGACTAATTATCCTGTAACTTGCTGATTTATAGTCAACTGAGAGTCTGATGGATATCACGTTTACCCTCAAATAATTCACTTAACATGGCGCTACTTTAATCATTCTTTCCAATACGATTGTTAAATATAAATACGTATACCTATTTTATTAAAAGGATAATACCGATGAGTAGCGATATCATTAAAATTTCAAGAAATACTGAAAACGCACCAATTAATTCTGTATCTACACAAACGGTCGCTTTTTCTCATTATAATAACTTTTCAGCTCAATTACCTGTTGACCCTAAAACAGGTGAAGTCGTAATCGGTAATATTAAAGACCAAGCCGTACAATGCTTAAATAATATTAAGGCCATTGTTGAAAGCATCGACCATGTTATGGATGATGTTGTGAAGATTAATGTTTTCGTTAAGAATATTTCTGATATCGATGCTATTGATGAAGTTTACAAAAGCTTCTTCCAAAACAGCCTCCCTACACGCACAGTCGTGGGCGTAGCTGCGCTACCGAACAGTGACGCTTTAGTTCAAATGGATGCGCTTATTTCAAACGGCGAAGGCACTAAACCACAAGCACCTTGCGCGCTAGTTAAGGTATCAAGAAATACAGATAACGCGCCTCAAAGTGCTGTGTCCACTCAGACCGCGGCTTTTTCTCACTACAATAATCTTTCAGCTCAATTGCCTATCGATGTAACCACAGGTGAGTTGGTTGATGGTGGTATCGAAGCGCAAACGTCACAATGTCTATCAAACATTAAAGCTATTCTAGAAAGTATCGGTCATGTCATGAATGATGTGGTTAAAACGACTATCTACGTGAAAAATATCGCAGATGCGGAAGTGGTAAATGAAGTATGTGCTAAATTCTTCCCAAGCTACGTTCCTGCTCGTACCGTTGTTAACGCCGCTGAACTACCAATGGGCGCTTTAATTCAAATTGATACATCCGTTTCACATGGTGACGGTACACCGCCGCAATTACCAGAAGACACTCGCTTACTGGTTATTGAAGCTAATAATACTGTTGCTGCACCATTCATGCCTTATTCGCATACTGTTGCTTTTTCTCACTACAATCATATTTCAGGTCAATTACCTTTAGACCCGAAAACAAATCAAGTGGTTGCTGGTGGTGTAAAAGAGCAAGCTCAACAATGTTTGAGCAATATTAAGGCGATCATTGAAAGTGTTGACCACAGCATGGACGATACTGTGAAAATTAATATTCAACTTAAGGATATTTCAGATATTGATGCGGTGAACGAGATTTACACAACGTTCTTTAATGCTGATTTACCGGCAAGAACGGTAGTTGGGGTTTCAGAGATTTCTATGAATGCTCTAATTCAAATTGATGCAGTCGTTTCCAACTGCGAAGGTACACCACCACAAGACGTCGTTGCTTAAATTAATTGCACCCTTCTCAATAATAGCGATCAGATCTCGGCTTTAGCTCTTAAACATTGAGTCGAAACATAAGCCGGCGGTCTGATCTGCTAACTCCCCACAGATACTGCCAATTCCAAGCCTCGCTACATAACTTATTCGAAGCGATATAATTAAGCTTATACTCGACATATGGTGCTTATTGAGTCGAAGTGTCTTAATATGAAAAACAGATGCTTAACGTAAGAAAGAAAACCAGTTTATGCAATTTCGAGTTATTTTATTGTTGTGCCTAGCGATAGTGGGGTGTTCATCTAATCAAGAGCTAACACCTGATCCGACAACTATCACGCTTTTTTATGGTGAGACGTCGATCTCGGCGGGTGTGTTAGAAGATAAAACATTTAATTCGGTTCTAGCCGATAGAAGAGAGAGTGTTACTCTCTCGGGCTCACTATCAAAGCAAAACTCAGGTTACTTAGTTGATATGTTAGTGATCAGAGAAAATAGAGCACCACGTTCAAAGCGCCAATTAAACACCTTACTTCTTATGAAGCCGGGAGAATTAGTGGATGTTGGCGGTGTGAACAATGATGTGTTCAGAGTCATTCTAGAGTAACAATCCCGAAGTAATCAATTAATGTGAAATTTTTCTTTACCTCAACCTAACTTCAAGTCTTAAGCTTCTCTTACCCAATAAGAAGGAGCTTATTATGCAAAATGACTACGTAAAAGAACTCGCCGTTAAAACTTACCAAGAAGAACTTCAGAAAGAGTACGTTAAATCTAAAGTTAGACCATTCCACGGCCCGAGTTTTATCGGCGGCGTACTGTTGTCAGTCGTGTTGGTTGGGTTGTTTTTTTGACTTGAAAGCGTACAGGCCATTGAGATAACTTATTACAGGATACTAATAGCCAAATTGTTGTGAAAGCTAAAATAATCAGAGGTACCGAGATAAACATAGTAACCTTAATTGCGTTATCTTCTACCGATGATTTGGCAAACTCACAGTAATACTGGCCAAATATATCCAGCGACTACCCATTCGACAGTAACTTAGTGTAATTACACTAAACTATTCATTGCAGATTGCCTTGACCAGCCTTTATGTAGCTTTACTACCTCAGTGCTGATTCGTACTGGATGATTCTGCTAATACCTACAACAACGTTAGCTGTTGACGACTTTACGTCGCTATGAACTATGGCTCTTCGTTAGTTTCCCCATCATCAATTATTGTTCAGTTAATTATACAGAACGACTCCCTCTTTTATTTAGTTCTATCCATCAAAATGTCCTGTTCTCCTTTCAATTGAGATTTCCCATCTATTCAGATAGTTGAGGTTAGGATTAGGTGTTTGCGTTAGGACTTAACTTACCCTCTAGCGTGCATTTGATTAAATTTATGGTTTGTTTCACTTCCAAACAGATTGGTTTCATCAAGGGTATGTAGTGATGTAACCCAGATAAAGTTGCTGATTTCAATCCCTCCCCATTAAATCTCGCGATCACTGTCAGTTTTTTATAGCGTAAATAAATACTAAAAAAAGCGATGCAATCATTACCCCCCTGAAATGGCACTGTGGCGTAATTTGGTGGCTATTATGTTATGAAGTTGTCGGGATATTACGGGATGTACAATATGCGGTTAGTGGTGTTTTCGTGCATGATATTTATAAATGTGCACAATTACACTCAATTCAAGTAGATGACTGTTAAGTGGTCAGATTTGTTTTTATTTGTGCGAATCTCATAAGTAAGAATACAATCATTCCGTTGCATCGCAAAATGCGATGCATATCACTTTATTCGGGGTGCCGTGTTGTCTACTGTTAATTTACTTTGTCTGTTCTTTATTACATTACTAATAATATGCACATCATTTCATCTGAAGTCGTCGGAAGGTAAAAAAAAGCTATCTTTTGTTCAGCAAAGACTTGAACGAGAACAAAATAAACAAAGGCTCAAACGTTTTTTCTGTGAAGAAACAGATTTACCTAACATCAACTATATTCAAGAAAAATTATTAAGAACAAACAGAAGTACCTACAAGATCATGCATGTAATCTGTGTTGGGAGATCTGCAGATTTCTATAAGTTTTTCGATTCAAAAACTAGTCGAATAGTTAAAACAGAATTACATCACTACCTAAGTGAGACACTTTCACCAAGGGTTATCGGTTTGTTTGAAGACAAATACATTGTTCTTGTATTTGAAAGCGATACCCCCTGGGAAGAAAAAAAAATCCTTGAGCAGCAACAAAAAATTCAATTCTCTTTGCCTCATGAAAAGAAAGTAGGCGATAAAACCCTAACTTTTGATTATTCTCTTGCTAGCATGATCCTATCTAATTTTGATAAACCCCAAGATAAAAATCAGTTGTTTAGAAGAATGGCTTATAGTGTTAAAAAGTCACTTCAATCTATTGATGGTGTCTACATATATAACATTAATGACTATGAAAAAAACGTTAGAACCCGTTCGGTAATCCAAGCTTTACATCACGATATAAAAAAGGGAGGGACTCAGTTCGAGCTTTTTTATCAACCCGTCGTTTATAGTATGAATACTTCTAAAGAGTACCTTTGGGAAATATTGCTTAGGTGGAAACGCACAGAGTTCGGAGGTCCTGGTGTATTTATGCCATTATTGGCAACGGAGCCGCACCTACATTATTCATTAACCATTATAATTTTTAAAAAAATAATTGAATACGCAAAAAACACTCAAGATACACTTCCTAATATCAGTGTTAACATTAGTCATGCAGATTTAAGTATCGTTGACTTTTATGATGATGTAATGGAATTAACCAAATTAGTTCCAGAGTTAAGAAGTAAGATAATATTTGAAACAGTTGAATATAGTGAGGGTCTTTTACATAGTTATGCTAAAGAAAATATAATTGCTCTTAAAGGGGCAGGTTTTCGATTTGCTATTGATGATTTTGGATGTGGTTACTCCAATTTTAACCTTTTATCAGAAAAATATTTTGATTTTATTAAGCTAGATAAGTCGTTACTACAAAAATGTCAGGAAGATATTGTGGCCAATGAGACACTTAAGTTTATGGTTAAGCTATCTGAGCGTATTGATGTAACCTTGATTGTCGAAGGCGTTGAAAATCCTCAACACCTACGACTACTTCCAAAGAAATCTAACATATTATTCCAAGGCTTTCATTTTTCCAAACCAAGAAGGTTAATTAGCAATGTAAAAACAGGTTGATATGTGTATGGGTAATAATATGTGAAGGGCTGTAAATAACATCGTATTCGTTAACTAATTTAAGAGTATTACTATTTTAATATTTTTAAATCTCAACAAATAATAGAGAGCCATTTAAATGAAAATGAAAATGAAAATGTTGATACCAATTTTGGGCGTTCTGGCCCTAGCAGCTTGTGGTGGCGGTGATAGTGGGCCAAATCCACAAAAAAGCTACTGGAAAAGTAATCGATGGTTATATTGTTGGCGCTACCGTTTTTCTAGATATAAATAATGATGGTAAGTATAACGCAAACACTGAACCTAGAGCTTTAACTACAAAAGGTGGTAGTTATGAGCTTGACCTAAATGAAACCCAGGATAAATGCCTTGGTTATGCGCCAACGATAGTAGATGTTCCTGTTGGCGCTATTGATGAAGATTTGGGGCCTGTGAAAAATGCTTATCGTATGGTATTACCCCTGAATTTAAAGAACAGATCGATTTCAAAAACCGTTTTATCACCCCTTTAACTTCATCTTTATGGGCGACAGTAGAAACCAGTAATGGTAAAAGTAACTATACGTGTCAGGACCTAATGAGCGATATAGAAAAACAAACTAAACAGGCTCAAGCGTTAGAGCATGCTCTTACAGAAACAATTCGCACATATAATATTTCTGAGGGTAAAATTTATGGTGACTTTATTGCATCTGAAGATAGTGACCTTGCTTTAAAGGCCCAAAATATCGTAACAGGTCTAAAGAAATCGTTCACAGATACAAAAGATTTACAACAAACCAACCCCAATAGCTATGTGCAAGTTCATTACTACTTCAAAGATGAAAACGGCGCTAGGATTGGTATAAAAAGGTTTATATTTCTTCTCTAGGTACTAATCAATCAGCAAAGCAAACAACCACAAAAATGAGCGATGATTTGTTAACAGAGGTGGAAGTGTTGTCTGAGTCCACATCGGTTAACCTTTCAACTCAGTGGGGTGTTTACAACAATACTTTTGATATTGCCAGTATTAACAATTTTAATAGCAGCATCCGTCCGGGCTGTACATTCACAGAGAAAATCATTATTAAAGATGGTAAATTTGACAATGTACTATCTAACATTGCCTACGATGGTAATATACATAACTTAGTAAATTGTCAATCTCTGGATCTAACAACTAAAATAGTCTCTAGAACTACTTCAACTTGGAAATATAACAAGAGTATCAAAGAACAATTAAATCGTACTTATGTCGACTGGAATGAGCATACTTTTGGAAAAGGCGATGACTTTGGATTATCGACAGTCGTTAATGTTAAAAGTCATTTAAATAGTTTAGATACTGAAAATATCAAAACAAACATTATGGGTAGATATAAAGATTACTCTAGTAATGAATTAGGTGACGCATCTAAGGTCATACGGTCAAAGATAGTTAATGATCAGAGTAAAGAAATTGCCTATTGGAAAACACTCTTTCGTGCATCTCCGACGACATATTCACGAAGAATAACATCGTCAGATCAAACTTCTGTATACGAAAAAAGTACTGACGGAACTAATTGGGTAGTATCGAGTAAACCGTAGTCGTTAAGTATGTATATAATTGATGGGGTGGGTTGCTTAAATGTCACGCCCCATTCACTTCTATTAAAAAATATCTTCCTATGCCCACTAGAACCTCACTTTCAGCTGCTAACTCTGAAATAAGTAGTGACGTACCGTTTACTCAGAGATTTGGGTACTCGAATTTCAATCGTAGGCAAGGCTTTCGAAATAACCATTGGGAGTATTCGTTATGGATGTATTTTTGCATTTACTTCAAACAAGTGATGCTAGGGCGCTGTTGGAATTTGAAGTAGACAATAGAGATTGGTTCGAGGTGTCTGTACCACCACGGGAAGACAGTTTTTATTCACTTTCAGGTGTAGAGAAGCAGATTGCTAGTTTTTTATCGGAATATGAAAGTGATGAGATGATTCCTATGTTGATAAAAGATGAACAAGGGATTATCTGCGGTAGGATTAATGTACGTGACATTGACGAAAACGGAGAGCGAGGAGAGCTAGGCTATCGAGTGAGTCACTCCTTTAGTTCTAAAGGCATTGCGTCTAACGCGGTCAGGAAGTTACTTATCTATTTGGCGGAGCACTCTTCCCTTAAATATGTGGATGCCTATGCGTTAGTGGGTAATGTTGGCTCCAACAAAATTTTATCTAAGGCCGGTTTTGGCTTAGTTGAGCGTGTAGAGAATTACGCGTTATTCAAAGGGCAAAATCAAGACGCTAATCATTATCGTAAGGTGCTAGCCTGAGTAGGTGAGTATCAGTGCCTTATTCATTAGAAGCTGGCAGCGTCCTTCTAGCCAGCTTATAGTTTTATGTTGCTTAAAGAAGATCTTTAGGTTTACGGCTATTTCAAAATTTACAGTGACTTCTGAGGTTTGTTACGTTCGATTACGCTAATAGCGATAGTGCTGTTTAGCTGGTACTACGAGCTTTCTAATTTTTGTTTTCAATGTTAGGAATTTGGATTAGATTACGCTGATGTGCACCCTAATTATAAGAAGAGTATAACCAGTGAAAATCCATAGAATTAACCCGACCAAACGTTGGTCTGATGTGACTGTGTTTAACGGTATTGCAAGCTTTGTTGAAGTACCAGAGACGGATACAACGGCAGGAATTAAGAGTCAGGTTCAGCAAATCTTCGAACAAGCTGAAGAAATGATGAGTTTGGTAGACAGCGATAAATCTCGTGTATTGTCAGTGACTATTTACCTAACGGATTTCGCTAACTTTGATGCACTCAATGAAGTGTGGGAAGCGTGGTTCCCTGAAGGCTGCGCGCCAAGCCGTGCGTGCGTGAAAGCAGAACTCGCTAACCCTGAACTATTGGTTGAGATGTCATTCATGGTTGCTGCTGGTGAAAAGTTTCAATAAGCCGAAATATCGGTAGATACAAGCGTTAGTAGACAGAACTATTAATAGAGTCGACAGCGAACAGATAAAACAAAGCCACTCAGGTGAATCACTTGAGTGGCTTTTTAGTGTTCTACGCTATCCGAAACTAAATCGGATTAGGTATTAAGCGAGGCCTTGATCTCTTGCCATCTGCTTCGCGATCTTCGGAGCATGCCATAGACATGGCAGCAAGATAAACGAAACAGGAACGGCAGTGATCACAATGAACGACTGCAGAGCTGAGATGCCGCCAGAGCCCATTGAGATAAGCGCGATAGCCACTGCCCCCATAATGACGCCCCAGAATGTTCTAACTGCTGAGTTAGGTTCTGTTGTACCAGTCATTACTACACTGATGGTGTAGGTCATTGAGTCACCTGTGGTCACGATGAACGTGGTCGTCAGGATAAGGAACAGGATTGCAATCAGAGTCGGGAACGGTAGTTGCGAAGTAATAGCCAGTAGTACAGCAGGAAGGTTGAAACCTTCGAATGCGCTAGATATTACGCCTGGGTTCTCTAATTCAAACGCTAAGCCACTACCACCAACAATGCTGAACCAAAAACAAGTCACAAGCGGTGCAACGATGCTGATAGAAACGATCATTTGGCGAATAGTTCGGCCACGTGAGATGCGAGCAATGAAGATCGCCATCATTGGGCCGTAACCTAAGAACCAACCCCAGAAGAATACTGTCCAGCCGCCTAGCCACGCAGTATCTTGGCGGTACAGTGCCATTGGAATGAAGTTGTCGACCATTTCACCGATGCCTTGTAGGTAACCATCAATGATAAAGCTGGTTGGGCCCACAAGGAGAATGTAAACGATTAGGCACACCGATAAGATGATGTTGTAACGGCTTACCAGTTGGATGCCTTTACTTAGACCACTTAATGCCGACAGCGTATACATTGCAATAGCGAATAGAATAACGACGCTTTGGGTAGCAAAGCTGTCAGAAATTCCAAATAGTTCGCTCAGTGCGTAGCTGATCTGTAGGCCAAGGAAGCCGATAGGGCCGATTGTACCTGCGGCTACTGCCACAATGCTGCACGCATCAACGACGTTACCAATCCAGCTGTTGATTGCCTTGTCGCCCAGTACTGGGTAAAGCAGGGTGCGAGGCTTAAGAGGAAGGCCTTTTTCGTAGTGCAAGTACATAAGCACAATCGAAGAGAGACCACCTAAGATAGCCCATGCAAGGAAACCCCAGTGCATGAAAGATTGTGATAGTGCATTGAATGCCATCGCTTGAGGGTCTGCGTTGCCATACAGTGGTGGAGCTGAAACAAAGTGAGCAATTGGCTCTGCAGCTGCCCAGAACACGCCACCACCCGCAAGGAGTGTACATAGGACGATAGACATCCATTTAAACGTGGTCATTTCTGGTAGGGCAAGCTTCCCTAAACGAACGTGGCCTGTGCGACTCAGTGCAAGCACTAAACCGATAATGAAATTGAGTAGTAGTAGGAGTTGCCAGAAAGCACCGAACCATTTAGTTGAGTAACTAAAGCCGATGTTGACAAGTTCGGACAATACGGAGGTGTTGGTGAAAGCAAGGATGACAAAGAGGGTCAGGAAACTGCCACTCAGCCAAAAGACTGGGTTTCCGAGTTCCAGTTTTTCACCCAAAGATTGAGCTCTATTGAAATCGATAGAAGTAGATTCTGCGTTGATGTTTTCGTTGGCGACTTGCGTCAAGTTGGACATTATTTCTTCGCTATATTTGGCTCTTTCAAGCCTATGTATTTCTCCCACATTTGGATAAAAATGTGAGGCTCGTCAAAAAAGCCGCTGATACTAACATATTTGTAATCAAAAAGTGGGCGATTTCATAAAATAATCCCAAATCGCCAATAAATCCCTATTTTTTGGTTAGTTTTGATACGAATTTTTCTCAAACTCAAATCACATTTCTGACTTTTGAGACATTATTTTTTTAGCTTTCCGAAATAAATTAATATTAGTTGTTGGTGCAAAATAAGTGTCGAATCATTGCATGCTATAAACAAATTAATGCGAGTCATTTTATAAATAGTAAATATTTTAGGTGTTTAATTGGCACTGTTACCTACAGTTGTTTTTCGAAGGAATTTAAGTGGCAAAAAAAGTGTCATTTACTTTAAATATCTTAAAACAACAACTTAAGGGACTGCTAACATGCACCTAAATCAAGGAAGAGTGGCCAAAAAGGTTTTTACACTCAGTACTCTCACTGCGTCATGCTTAATGGCTTTCAATAGCTATGCGGCTGTGGATTGCTCAACGTTAGAAGCGTGGGATCCTGCCACGGTTTACACAGGCGGCGATCAAGTTTCACATGACAGCAGCGCGTACTCAGCAAATTACTGGAATCAGAACAACAACCCAAGTCAATTTGAAGGTGACTACGCACAGTGGAAAAAGCTAGATGTGTGTAGCGGCAATGGAGGTGGAGGTATACCAAATGAAGCACCAACGGCTTCGTTAACGACTCCATCTGCCTCTGACATGTTCACTGAAGGCGATAACGTGGTGTTGAGTGCAACGGCGCTAGATTCCGACGGCAGTGTTACTTCGGTTGAATTCTTCATTGATGGAACTTCAGTCGCGGTTGTTACAGCAGCACCTTTCGAAGCGGTTTGGGCTGCAACGTCTGGTAGCCATCAGGTTTCGGTTGTTGCTACAGACAATGAAGGCGCGGCTAGCTTAGCAAGCGCGGTCTCTATTTCTGTCGATTCAGTTACACCTGGAAATGAAGCGCCGACGGTTTCGGTTGCGCTTTCTGCATCTTCGGTTGATGTTGGTGGTGTGGTAACGCTTACCGCAACAGCAACAGACAGCGATGGTACGGTTGATAAGGTCGATTTTTATGTGGCAGGTTCTTTAGTCGGAACGGCTGCGACAAGCCCATACACGCTTAACTACACAACCACTCAAGCGGGTTCTTTAGCGGTTTACGCAAAAGCGACTGACAATCAAGGCGCAACGACAGATTCAGCGCTGGCTTCTTTGAGGGTGAATGGCGTACCAACGGTGAGCACTTGTCGACCTGATGGCTTGTATCAAACTCAAGGTGTCGATGTTCCTTATTGTACGATTTACGATGATGAAGGCCGTGAGAAAATGGGCGCGGATCACCCACGTCGTGTCATTGGTTACTTCACCAGCTGGCGTGCAGGAGATGACCCACAAGCTGCTTACCTAGTAAATGACATTCCTTGGGAACAACTCACACACATTAACTACGCTTTCGTGAGCATCGGCTCTGATGGCAAAGTAAACGTGGGTGATGTGAACGATCCGAACAACGCAGCGGTTGGTAAAGAGTGGCCGGGCGTGGAAGTTGACCCAGCATTAGGCTTCAAAGGTCACTTCGGTGCATTAGCGACAGCGAAGAAAAAACACGATGTTAAGACTTTAATCTCAATCGGTGGTTGGGCGGAGACCGGTGGCCACTTTGCCACTGATGGTAGCCGAGTGGCTGATGGTGGTTTCTATACCATGACGACCAATGCTGACGGTTCTATTAACCATCAAGGTATCGAAACATTCGCAACTTCAGCGGTTGAAATGCTTCGTAAATACCAGTTCGATGGTCTAGATATCGATTACGAATACCCGACGTCAATGGCGGGCGCAGGTAATCCGTACGATAAAGACTTTATGGAACCACGTCGTCAATACCTATGGGCTTCTTACCAAGTGTTGATGAAAGTGTTGCGTGAGAAGCTTGATGCAGCCTCTGCGCAAGATGGCAATCACTACATGTTAACGATCGCGGCGCCTTCTTCGGGTTACCTACTGCGCGGTATGGAAACATTCGATGTAACCAAATATCTCGATTACGTAAACATCATGTCTTATGACCTTCACGGTGCGTGGAACGATCACGTAGGCCATAACGCAGCGTTGTTTGATACAGGTAAAGATTCAGAGTTAGCACAGTGGAACGTATACGGCACAGCGGCTTACGGCGGTATCGGTTACCTGAATACGGATTGGGCCTACCACTACTTCCGTGGTTCTATGCCAGCAGGTCGTATTAACATCGGTGTGCCTTACTACACACGTGGTTGGCAAGGTGTAACTGGTGGTGAGAATGGTCTTTGGGGCCGAGCTGCACTGCCAAACCAAGCTGAATGCTCAGCAGGTACTGGTGAAGGCGAGAAGAACAACTGTGGCCATGGCGCAATTGGTATCGATAACATGTGGCACGATACTGATCCGAAAGGCAACGAAATGGGTGCAGGTTCAAACCCAATGTGGCATGCGAAGAACTTAGAGAAAGGCATTTGGGGTTCTTATGCAGCAGCTTACAAGCTTGATCCTGTTAACGATCCTTCAGATGTTCTAACGGGGACTTACACGCGTAACTATGACAGCGTGGCTGTTGCTCCTTGGTTGTGGAACGCAGAGAAGGGCGTATTCCTTTCAACGGAAGATAAAGATTCTATCGATGTGAAAGCCGATTACGTTATCGACAAAGAAATCGGTGGCATCATGTTCTGGGAACTAGCAGGGGATTACAACTGTTACGTACTCGATGCGAACGGTAACCGAACTTCAATCGATACAACCGAACAGGCTTGTAATAGCGGAAACGGTGAATTCCACATGGGTAACACTATGACGAAGGCTATCTACGATAAGTTTAAGTCAGCTACTCCATATGGAAACAAGGTTGCAACGGGGGCTATCCCAACGGAAGCATTAGATATTACTGTCTCTGTAGGTGGCTTCAAAGTCGGTGATCAAAACTATCCAATTAACCCTAAGATCACGTTTACAAACAATACAGGTCAAGCGCTTCCTGGTGGTACTGAGTTCCAGTTCGATATCCCAGTGTCTGCACCTGATAACGCAAAAGATCAATCGGGCGGTGGTTTGTCTGTGATTGCTTCTGGTCACACTCGTGCCAATAATATTGGTGGTCTAGATGGTCCGATGCACAGAGTAGCGTTTACTTTACCTGCATGGAAAGAGCTTCCTGCTGGTGGTGTATATGAACTCGATATGGTTTATTACTTGCCAATTTCTGGCCCTGCAAACTATACAGTGAATGTGAATAGTGTCGATTATGCATTTAGCTTTGAGCAGCCGGATCTACCACTGGGTGATATCAGTACTGGTGGCGGTAATCCTGGTGATGGCGGTACCAACCCAGGTACATGCGATACTGCGGGTTTAGCTGTATATCCCGACTTACCTCAGAAAGATTGGGCGGGTAACCCAAGCCACGCAATCACGGGCGACCAAGTGGTTCATAACGGTAGTGTTTACCAAGCAAACTGGTGGACAAGTGCCGAGCCGGGAAGTGACGGCAGTTGGAGCAAAGTGTGCTCTTAATTTAATGCTAAGCAATGTATTTATAGACAATAGAGCGTAGTAATAGGTAATAAATGCGAATGCTTTTAAGTCGATTTATCAGGACTTTAGTATAAATTAAGTTATCAATTTAAACGTAAAATCAAAACGCCGAACTGAATCCAGTTCGGCGTTTTTGCTATAAGTCACAGATTGCACATGAAGAGCGCCATTAATATCGACTATCGTTCAGTAAAATAGATAAATGTGATATAAAACAATCTGCTTATAAAAACAATCTACTTATAAAAACAATAGCGTTACCTAAAATTTAAAAGCTATGAGGTAATTTTGAAAGTAAGACGTAAGTATATCCTCAACTTTTCCATCGTGTTGGCCCTCGTATCTTTGGTCCTCTCTGCTATTCAATTTAACCGAACCAAAGAATCACTTTTAGAGTCTAATCAATTCTTCTTCCGTACTATTGTAAACGCAAGCTACGACATCGTAGATACTACCGTTAACGAAGCTATTAAAACCTATCTCAAAGGTGTGACTGATACTGTCGCTTCTCACACACTAGGTGTCACTCCAGAACAAGAAGTTAAAGAAGTCATCCGAATTGCTAACGAATTAGTGATTGGAGAGTCAGGTTATATCTATTTGATGTCACCACAAGGTGTCCACCTGTATCATCCGTTTTTACAAGGGCGAAATCGCGCGCATTTAACCCATATTCAAACGCAACTGACCTCAAAGTCTGGAATGACTCAGTATTCTCATGCTAATCCACATGAAGTCGGCAAGCGTGCGAAGGTCGCGTATTCAGTGAGGCTACCGAGTGGTAATACATTGGTGGCGACCACTTATAAAGATGAACTCATGTACTTGGTCGATCTCGAAGCGCTTAAAGATAAACTAAGAAAGTATTCATATGGCGATAGTGGTTATGTATATATCGTTGATTTGCAAGGCGAGCTAGTCCTCCGACCCAATTTTGAACACGAACACTTGAAAGCCTTAATTGGTTATTCATCAGAGTTGCTCATCGATAAGGTCGTTGCTGAGCCTGAAGGGCATTTTAGTTACTCAATTTCAGATGACAACGGTACGACAAACAAAAACATTTTCTATAAGTTCTACCCATATCTAAATTGGATCATTTCTGCTGGAGTTTTGGAGCAAGAGCTCAATAAGAACCACAGTTTATTGCTAGTTAGTTTGATGACCTTGGTTATAAGTTTGCTTAGCATCATCGCCGTTTTGGTGCTTTACCTGCGGCACCGTCATTTAAAGATCTTAGATGTAGCTAGCTTAGATTATCTTACGGGGTTGAGTAATCGGCGGGACTTTATTTCTCAGGTTAAGATGAGAATTTTAGAGTGTTCGCCTTATCCGTTAAAAGGTGTTGGTATCATTCTTCTAGATATTGACCATTTTAAATCGGTAAACGATCTACACGGGCATAATGAAGGCGATAGAGTGATCTGTGCCGTTGCAAAAGTATTGAAGCAATTTGCAAATAAAAATCGTCTAATTGCTCGCTATGGCGGTGAGGAATTTATCTTTGTGACTTTTGATTGCAATGAATATCAATTGTACGAGTTGTCGGAAGAGTTGAGGCGTAGCGTCGAAAAAATTGAGGGGTTAGTGTTACCTGTAACGGTCAGTGTTGGGTGTCGCTATGCAAATGCACTGTTCCACATAGAAGGCACGATAGACCAAGCTGACAAAGCACTTTATCAAGCGAAAAAGAATGGACGCAATAACACACAGGTATACAGAGAGAGTCAATATCGTATTGTCTGTCATTGAAGTTTTCTAAAACTAATAAGCATGAAAAAGCCCAAATAGAACGTTCTATTTGGGCTTTTTTAGAATTGTTTGAAAGTGCTAGCCGTTAATCTAAGCTTTTGCTGCTTTCATCGCTTCATTTTTTTTTTCCTTTTGCATTTTTGCAAGGAAGTAGATGTTCACACAAGCGATGAAACCGTTGGTTGCAACCACTGGCCATGCATCAATCATAACGCCGTATGCTGTGAATAGAGTACAGCCAACAAAGTTAAGGACACGCAGACGCACGATATCTTTCATTGTTAATGAAATTGCGACCATAATAGATGCCGCGTAACCTAAAATTTCAACCATATTGAATTCCATTGTGTGACCCTCTTAAATTTGCCGATGCTTTATCGGTACCAATTCTTCTCTTCATGAGATGATTGAGGAAGCTCCGTGCCCCGAATGGTTTGGTTATGTTTAACTAAGTTTACTATACCGAGTCTATTTCTGTGGTTAAACCCCCAAAATGAGTAGAAGTGAAGGTTAGCGATTACGCAAACGTTTAATGATCTTTCTATTAATATAATTACTGTTTATGTTGAAGGTCAAATTGATAATTATTCTTGTATAGCTAGGGCGTGTTGATCTTTCGAGCTGATTTTTGCAGCGAGTTGCTGGGTATTTGTACAAGGCAGAGGCACCGATGTGTAGCTAGCCTACATGAGAAGCCGATAACGTAGTAGAAATGGCCAGCAAACGCTGCCCGAAGGGTTCGGCTAAAACCATTTTACTCTTTGTTGAGGGAGATTTGCTTAGAATGACTAGGCTACTTCTCCCTCGCCGCGATTAAAACGCTTTTATCTCGAACAAAATTTAACTACGAAAGGTCAACACGCCCTAAGGAAGCCGCGAATGATAAAACGATTCATATGTGCAACAAAAGGCGTAAATAAAGTCGTATTGTTGGCTTTGATAGCGATTGGACTGACAGCGTGTACAACCAATGAAACAACTCTAACTCACAATTATGGCGTGGTGACCAGTGGTGACTTTGATTTCATGAAACATGGGGTAGTCACGTACTCATGGCATCCCGAATCAGAGCAAGTGTACCTTTCTGAAAAATATGACAAGACGGTCGTCACTGATCTTGTACGCGAAGCGATTAAAGAACAACTTTCATTGAAAGGTTATCAGTTGAAATCCGGGGCTGGTGACGTCGTAGTGGGTTTTGGATTAGCTGAAGAATCTGAACTGAACGATGAATCGATCTTTGATGCGATTCAGCTATCTACAGGTGTGCCATTTTATAGTGATGATGGAAAGGTAAGCGAGAAAGGCTCTTTGTATATTGCTTTTTTTGTTCCTAATTCGGAAGTTATACATTGGCAAGCACTGGCGCAGTCTGGTATCCAACCTGATATAGAGCCGAGCGAAAGCAAACAACGGGTTATGGGCTTTGTTGAAATGTTATTTAGACGTATGCCTGAGAGGTAAAGCGAAGTGTTGAATGTATTCATTGAGTCAATCGTTCTTGTGTGAAAAATGGACAGGTCGCAGATTATACTTTTTTATTTGTAACGAACCGTACAAATACGTAAAGCAACGTAAAGTTCGCGCTTCTTTTGCTAGCATTTGTCTATACTGAACAAAACGTTAACTTAGGTTTAATTCAATGAAACGGTTCTCAAAATACTCTCTCCCTCTATTAAGTATGTTCATTGTAAGTAACGCAGCGATGGTAGCAAATACTGCTGTCGCGGCACCTTCTATAGTACCAAGCCCACCTAGCCTAGGCGCAAAAGGGTATGTGTTAATTGATTTTAACTCTGGTGATGTGCTGGTAGAAAAAAACGCACACACTAAGTTGAACCCAGCGAGTCTAACCAAGCTTATGACCAGTTATGTGGCTGGACAAGAGATGAAACGAGGTAACATCTCTGCGGATGATCAGGTGCGAATTAGCGAAAACGCATGGGCGAAAAACTTCCCTGATTCTTCAAAAATGTTCATCGAAGTGAACACTGATGTCGCGATGATGGATCTTTACCGCGGCTTGATTATTCAATCAGGGAACGATGCGAGTGTTGCGATTGCAGAACATGTTGCGGGTTCACAAGATGCATTTGTTGACTTGATGAACTCTTGGGCGGCTTCGCTAAAACTGGAAAATACCCATTTTGCGAATGCACATGGCTTAGATGCGGACGATCTCTATTCAACGCCTTATGATATCGCTCTATTAGGCCGTGCAATTATTCGCGATTTACCGGATGTGTATGGTTTATACAGCGAACGCTCGTTTAGCTACAACAAGATAACCCAACACAACCGCAATGGCTTATTACGTGATAGAAGCTTAACGGTCGATGGCATGAAAACAGGCTACACCTCTGGTGCAGGCTACAGTTTAGCGAGTTCGGCGACGCAAGGTGAGATGAGACTTATCGCGGTTGTGATGGGCGCATCAAGCGTTAAGAGCCGTGAGTCAGACAGCAAACAATTGTTGAGCTATGGTTTTCGTTTCTTCGATACGCTAAATCCTCACCAAGGCGGTGACCAAGTCGCTGAAGAGAAGGTGTGGTTTGGTGCCCAAGATACGTTGAAGCTAGGCGTTGCAGAAGATACGTTTATTACGCTGCCTAAGTCAGACAGTAAAAAGTTAACGGCATCGATTGAACTGATTTCTGAACTGAAAGCCCCGATTTCAGAAGGCCAAACCTTAGGCGTTGTTCATTACACCGTTGATGGTGAAGATGTTCAAACTCAACCTTTGATCGCGTTGGAAGCGGTAGAGCAGGCTGGCTTGTTCAAACGCTTGATGGACTACGTAAAGCTATTTTTTGCTAGTTTGTTTTAAATAGAGATAGTGGCGACAAGTCACGATGGAAAACCTAAACACTATGGGCGTTGTGAGTTAATCACAGCGCCTATTTTTATTTCTACATCAATCAAAACACCGTGCCGCACTATCTTTATTAGCCGTAGCGGTCGGTTTCGATTACTATACGCAAAATTTAGTAGCGTAGTTACTTATGACGATTGATATAAAGAACGTAACCGAACCCGAAGTAACATGTGCCAATTGCCAGGCGTGCTGTTGCCGTTTAGAAGTTATGATCATCACAGATACGGGCGTACCTGAAGAGCATATTGCTTATGACGAATGGGGCGGCGAAACGATGTTGCGACTCGACGACGGTTGGTGTTCTGCTGTAGATAGAGAAACACTGATGTGTACTATTTACGAAAACCGACCTTGGATCTGTCGTGAATTCGAAATGGCCTCTTTTGAATGTGTTGATCAGCGAAAGGATGTAATGGGTTAAGTGTTTGCAACATTGACGTTAGTAACGAAAGTACGCTACCGAGCTGTGATAAGGACATTAAAAAATTAAATTTCAGGGTTCTATATCTCAAGCAGATTTAGAACCCTGATGCGTTTAACGAGACAAGAACTTTTATGGGACAAAAATTTTAGTGCGGTAATAGTTTTAGCAGGATAAGAACAGCTTAAAACTCAGAAGGCACTTCAAACTCGATCCACTTGCCTGTTGTTGGGTGAATCAGTTTTAGGTAGCCCGCATGAAGGTGCAGACGTTCGCGTTTGTAACCATAGAGATCATCACCACGAATCGGTACACCAAGCCCTAATGGATGAGCACAATGCACACGCAGCTGATGTGTGCGTCCTGTTTTAGGATACAAGTGAACCTTGGTTTTACCATTATGAGTGCTAACAGTCTGCCAATGGGTCTCTGCGTTTCGTCCGTGATCATGGCAAACCAGTTGTCTTGGTCTATCAGTAATGTCGCCGCGCAAGGGAAGGCTGATATCGCCAGATTCGCCCGTTATTTCACCATCAAGCAGAGCGGTGTAGCGCTTCTCGACGGTTCTGTCGATGAATTGCTTTTGGATGTGTTTATTAGACTCTGCGGTCAGCGCCAAAATCAATAATCCAGACGTCGACATATCTAATCTATGGATTATCAAAGGCCCTGTTGCATTCGGATAACGCGCTTTAATGCGGGTATAAACCGAGTCTTCGATAAACTTACCAGGAACCGACAAGAACTCCTCGGGTTTATTCACCACCACGATCTCGTCGTCTTCATAAACAATATCAAACGACTTACCAACCGCAGGATTCACGATAAGCGGGTTATCTTCTAATTCGATGCCGTTTAGCTGGTGGTCGAGGATCTCGAAGCTTTTACTTTGGCAAACCGGGTACAGATTTGAGTGCTGGCGAATGACAGCCGTTGGAGGCAATCCCCACCAAAACTCAGACAAAGCTAATGGTTTAAATCCGTGTTCAAACGCAAAGTTAAGTAACTTAGGTAGGCAGCAGTCGCCAGAGCCTTCAAGAGCGTCTTTGCCATCTAACAATTCAAGCAGGTTCTTTGATTCGAGTGCTTGGTTGATAAAGCGATAATGAGACAAACGTTGCGCTTCTAATTCGCCGGAAATCGCTTGGTATTCTTGCTTGCGGCTTTTGAGTTCGCTTTCGATTGCATCAACTTGCGACTGGCGTTCTGCGATCTTTTGTTTCCACTGGATACGGAGCGCTTTTAGGTCGCGCTTCTCTTGGCTGCTTAGATTGCCTAATTGTTTAAGCAGGTCAGCGGCTGAATCAAGATTCCCCAATGCCTTTTCTTGATTGGCTTGTTCTCTGAGTTCGTTACGCTGAGATTTGTTTGCTGCCATGGCTAATTGAAAGGCTTCGATAGATTGTGCTGATTCGATTTTTAACTCTTCAAATTCAGCCAATAATGCGTCTAGGTTGTGCGACTGTTGTAGTTTTTCAATGTCATCCGCTAGTTGCGATTGGCGAGCAAGGTTTGCACTGTTGTGAGATTGAAACTGTTCTGAATCGAAGGCTGATGGAACAAAGTTAATGTTGTTTAACTGAGAGGCCAAAGACGGATATAACTGCAAACCTGAAAATGCAGAAAGGTAGCCTAGCTCTTGAGTTGTTGGATCCTGAACAAGAAGTACGGCATAGAGGTTGCCTTGCGATGTTTCATTCACACCGCAGTCGAGTAATGACTGCTGAAGTTGCTGCATGGCAAACTCACACGTTGGATGTGGTGTGTAGTAGTACGGAAACGTAAAACGAGTCGGTAGCGGTAAGTCTACATTCGTATTGTCGTTTTTTAGGTGCAGTGGCGTGTATTGAGCAAGGTTTGCTGACATGAAGATCAAACTCTATGGCTGTTCAGTTAGAGTTCGGTATTGTTGTCGAAATGAAGGCAAATGAGAAGCCAAAGCGAAAGATAAATCGGCTTTGGCTTCATTTAGTTGCTTGTACTTATTCTAAGAACGCACGAGCTTGAGTAAAACTCGATCAGTTCGAGTGTTCTAGCTCTACTTGCTCGGCTTTTTGGTAAGCAGGGTGGCTGGTTAAAAGCTCACCGTATTTAGCGATGTTCGGGTAGAGCGCAGTTGCACCGAAGTTACCCACGATTTCTACGATGAACGACATCATGAAATCGGCACCCGTTAGTGTGTCTGCGACCAAGTAGGTTTTACCTTCAAGTGCATTATTCACGTAAGTTAAGATCTTTTGGTTTTCATCGTCAGCATAACCGCCTAGGAAGTTAGTCTCACAACCGTCTTTCATTACAAAGATCTTAAGTAGCATTGGTAAAATGCCTGAGCTCTCAGCAAAATGTAGCCACTGTGAATATTCTACGTAGTCAGATGTACCGCGTGTTGGTGCGAACTTACCTTGACCGTATTTGTCGATTAGGTATTCCGTGATAGCGCCAGATTCAGTGATCACCATTCCATCGTCTTCAATGACCGGAGACTTACCAAGAGGGTGAACGGACTTCAATTCTGGTGGCGCTAAAAACGTTACACTGTCTCGTTGATATGGTTTGACTTGGTAATCAACACCAAGCTCTTCTAACAGCCAGATGATGCGTTTTGAACGTGACTTATTCAGGTGATGTAAAGTAATCATGATTCTACCTAGTTAACGGGTTCAGTTTTTTGAATTTATTTAGCTTCGTTTGTTTTGATAACAAGCTTACCGAAGTTTTGGCCTTCCAATAGACCCATGAATGCTTGTGGCGCTTCGTCTAGACCTTCAATTAGGTGCTCACGATAGTGCATCTTGCCTTGAGACAACCATTCCGTCATTTGAACAGCAAACTCGTTATAACGGTGCGCGTAGTCATCAAAGATAATGAAGCCTTGCATCTTAATACGCTTAACCAATAGGGTACCAACAAGGCTAGACATGCGATCTGGGCCTTCTGGAAGTGATGTCGCGTTGTATTGTGAAATTAGGCCACACACAGGAATACGAGCACCTGTGTTAAGCAATGGCATTACCGCGTCGAACACCTTGCCGCCAACGTTTTCGAAATAAATGTCGATGCCGTTGCTACATGCTTTAGCCAATTGCTCCGCGAAGTCGTCGGCTTTGTGGTCGATACATTCATCAAAACCAAGCACGTCTTTCGCGTACTGACACTTCTCTTGACCACCAGCAACGCCGATAACACGACAGCCTTTTAGTTTGCCGATTTGTCCAACGGTTGCGCCTACTGCACCTGTTGCCGCCGCAACGACTAGAGTGTCGCCTTGTTTAGGTTGGCCGATATCAAGCAAACCCATGTAAGCCGTAAAGCCAGGCATACCCATGATGCCCAGTGCGTAAGAAGGGTGTGTTGGCTCTTTACCTAGTTTGATTAGGCCTTCACCGTTAGACACACCAAGATCTTGCCAACCAGTGTAAGCCAGTACCCATTCGCCAACTTCAAAATCGCTGTTGTTTGACTCTTCAACCTGACATACGGTTGCACCAACCATCACTTCATCAACCGTAACAGGGTCTGCGTAAGATTTAGCATCGCTCATACGGCCACGCATGTATGGGTCTAGAGAAAGGTAAACTGAACGAAGTAACATCTCGCCGTCTTTAATTGTAGGTGCGGCTACTGTTTCTAAACGGAAGTTGTTTTGAGTCGGTGCGCCAACTGGGCGAGAAGCCAATACGATGCGGCGATTGTCTTGTTGAGTCATTGGATATCCTTAATTTAATGTTTATATATTTAGAATTAGACCAGTCGTCTAGTCTTGCTGTCTAAAAATCCCGCCGTCATCTAAATATAAGAGGGCGGGTTATCTGTTGTTAATAAAGACTAAACACAGTACGTGGTTAGTTTTTACCTTTTAAAATCTGTTGGGTTAGGTTTAAAGCTGATTCTAAGCTGTGTGAACTCTGGCTTAGTTTGCTTAATAAGCTTGCACCCAACCACATTGAGTAAAGGTTCTGAGCTGCTTCTTGGCTGTCTTCAACCTTTATCGAGCTATCTTCAACACCACCGACAATGCACTGCTCGATGGTGTTCGTCACTTTCTGTGCACCTTTTAATAGCGCTTGGCGCATAGGATCCGAAAGATCAGAAACTTCAGCGCTAAGCTTAACCACTAAGCATTTATGAGCGTTACAGGTACCGTTTTCAATCTGTGACCATCGAGTGAAATAACTGATAATTCTTTGGTAATGGTTGCCTTCACCATGAATCAAAAGAGTTTCAACTCTGCTGATGTAGGTCTCAAAATAGTGCTGGATCAGAGCCTCGCCAAATTGCTCTTTCGATTTAAAGTAGTGGTAAAACGATCCTTTTGGAACATCCGCTTCTTTAAGCAATTGCGATAAGCCAACGCCCGTAAAGCCGTTGTTCACTATTAATTGGTAGCCAACATCTAAAACATGCAGGCGTGTGTCATTCGTTTTATCGTTCATGGGCAGCACTATAAATAAAATTAGACCAGTCGTCTAGTGGTTAATTTAGAAAGTAAAATCTTGGCGTGCTAAATGGGATTTAACCGTTTCCCCGTTTAACCGTTTAGATATAAAAAAGCCCCAACATAGCTCGTATGTTGAGGCTTAAATCAGTCTCTTCGATTATTTGATAGAGATTAACTCAACATCAAAAATTAAAGTAGCTGATGGTGGGATAGGGCCTGAACCACCTTTACCGTAAGCCAATTGGCTTGGGATAAACAGGCGAACTTTTTGGCCTTCAACCATGTAAGTCAAACCTTCTTGCCAGCCTTTGATCACTTGTTTAAGAGCAAATGAGATTGGCTCACCACGATCAACAGAGCTGTCGAAAACAGTGCCGTCGATAAGTGTACCGTGGTAATGAACCGTTATTTTGCTGTTCTTAGTTGGGTGCTCTGTACCAATACCTTCTTCAAGAACTAGGTATTGAAGACCACTTTCAGTCGTAACAACCCCTTCTTTAGTGCCGTTTTCGATAAGGAATTGTTGGCCTTGTTCGATATTTTCTTCGCCAGATTTATGGTTCATCCAAGTGCGGTAGATCATGAAGCCAGCCAAAATAAAGACAATGACCGGGATGATAAATTTAGACATAGTAAAACCTATTTATTGTTGATTCTTTATAGAGAAAAGCCGTTACGGCTGAGTCAAAAGGTAGTTGATCGTTTTTGCGATGCCAGCAACGTCTTGGTGACCTGCAGTGAGTACTTGGTATTTACCGTTGATGATAAAGGTTGGTACTGAGTTGATTTGACCTTTTACTGAGATCTCTTCTGCTTTCTTAACGTAGTCAAATAGAGCAACTTGCTGTTCTTTGTTCAGTTGGTATGGGCTAACCAGACCACGAGAAGTGAACGCAGACTCTAGAGCTTGTTGACGTTGTTCCGGAGTCGCATCTGCACCCATTTGAACCGCACCAAATAGGTCGTCCATGAACGCGTGGTCAGGTGTCGCGTCAAGTTGCATCACTGCTGTGTAGTAGATCATTGCGCTGATTTGAGCACTTTCATTGAACGTAACGTGCATTTTGCCAATAGTTTGGCTAGTTAGCGACTCAATTTCTGGAATTGCACTTTCCATTTGACGACAGTGACCACAGTTTAGAGAGAAGATTTCAGTGATCGGAGACAGGTTAAATTCAGTTAGAGCAGTAGGTAGCGCTTCGTATTGAACGCCTTTCTGTGGCTCGTTGGTTTCACTACAACCTGCGATAATTAGTACGGCAGCGAGTGCTGTGATGAATTTAGTAAATGGTTTAAACATAATGTTTGCTCTAGCGTTGAGATATCGTGAGATTCTAACTATTTAGTACGAATTGGAAAACAATTATAAGGTAAATAAATGCAAACAGTTGGAACTCGCGGGCGATGACAGGCGAGTTGACGGTTAACTGTGATCAAAAGCACTTTTTTTGGATGTGCTTTCTTTTCGTATAAAGTTTTTATCTAAAGTTTTTCTCTCAGTGCCGATATAGACATTAGTGAATGGTTTATCTGCATAAGTGGTTGGTGAAGTAATGAGATATTTAGCGATAATGTTAAGCATAGCTTTGGCTGGGTGCGAAACTACGTTACCAACAGGGTTATTCGGTGAGAATATGTTACAAACTGCACCGAAAACTGATTATGACATTATGTACCCTGAATGGGGGGTGGTTCAAACCACTCATCAGCAAGGAACTATTACCACTAACTACGGACGTGGTGTTTCGACCAATGATCCACTGGAAGTCTTTTTAAGACAAAACCGTATCGATTTTGAAGTTTTACCTGGCAACCATGTGATGGTAAAGCTTGTACAGCATGTGAACTTTAAAACAGGTTCGACATCTCCAGAACCCGCTTACAACCATTGGTTGGACACGTTAGGCAGCTATCTTTCTCGACGCCAAGACATTGATGTCGTCATTGAAGGGCACACGGATAATTCGGGCAGTGATCGTGTTAATGATCCGCTTTCTGAGCAGCGCGCAAAAGAAGTGAAAGCTCGATTAGAAAGTAACTATGTTTCGAGTCGTGCTATTTACACCCGCGGTTTTGGCGAGTACGTTCCCGCGTGTACTAACGCTTCGCCGCAAGGTAAAGCTTGTAACCGCCGTGTAGAGTTGATGCTGATTGTGGCGAAATAGAGACGAGAAGCTTGATTCATTGAATCGAAAGAGCGTATTGATAACAGACATAAAAAATCCCTCATGAAGAGGGATTTTTTGTATTTGGGTTGTATTGCTTTTTCGCTTATGCGAATTGTTTCTCTAAGTAAGATACGATATCCGAAGATTCGTACATCCACTCAGTTTTGCCGTCTTTTTCGATACGTAGACAAGGCACTTTCACACGACCGCCGCCAGCTTCAAGCTCTGCACGGTGTTGCTCGTTGTTTTTTGCATCACGAAGTTCAAATTGAACCGACTGACGTTTCATCGCGCGGCGCACTTTCACACAAAATGGGCACGCTTCGAATTGGTATAACGTGTGCGTTTTTGCCTGTTCGTTCACTTTGCTTTGTTCTTCTTGAGAACGCTTGACACCGCGTGGGCTGAAAACAAAATTCAATAACAAGATGACGCGACCTAAAAACCAACGAATAAACTTCATAACTCTCTCTACATATTTAAAATTAGCGTTACAATTTGCAGCATTATATACACAAGTTTTGCTAGATGCTCGCAACAAACCGCTAATATCTATTTTGTCCGTTCGATCGTGTGAGACTTCGCCACATTTAGCCCTAAACGTTTAGACAGTCGAGTCAAATTGGCTCTGTCTGTTTTCAGAATTCGTCCTGCTTGCGCCCAGTTAAAGTTGGCGTCTTCCAATACTTCAGTAATGATACTGCGCTGAAAATCATCGGTAGCACCACGCAAACCTGCAGAAAGGTCGATCGTTGGTGTTGATAACGGTGTGTTTTTTACCTGTGTCGTCGCTATCGGCTGATCTTGGTCGAGTGGGCCACAATCTTCTTTAGTGATTGTCACGAGGTTTTTGTTGGTGCTACGAGCTAATGCTTTTAGTGCTGAACGGCTGATAACGTGTTCAAGCTCACGCACGTTACCTGGCCAACCGTAACGGTTTAGAAATACCAGTACATCAGAGCGGAATTTAACTTGGTTGATACCAAGTTTACGACGTGCCTGTTCTAGAAAGAAGCCTGCTAGCAAGCTAATGTCGTCACCACGGTCTTTCAGAGCGGGTACTGCGATAGGGTATACACTCAGTCGGTGGTATAAATCGGCTCTGAATCGACCGTCTTCAACTTCTTGCTTTAAGTCTCGGTTGGTTGCTGCCAAAACACGAACATCAATGGTTTGAATGTTGTCTTGGCCTACCGGTTGGATTTCGTTGTTTTGCAGCGCACGCAGTAACTTACTTTGTGCTGCCAAAGGCAATTCACCAATTTCATCTAAGAACAGTGTGCCGCCGTCGGCTAGAGCAAACTTACCTAAGCGGTTTTTGTCTGCGCCAGTAAATGCGCCACGAACGTGACCAAATAGTTCACTCTCTACCAAGTTTTCAGGAATCGCCGCACAGTTAACATACACAAGCGGGTTACGCTTACGCTGTGATTGATGATGCAGAGTACGAGCCACTAACTCTTTACCAACACCAGTATCACCATGAATCAGAATATTAAATTCAGAGGGTGCGACAACCGCGATATCGTTTTTAAGCGCGACCATGGTGTCACTATTACCAATCAATTCGCCGCCGTCACGTTCCCACGCTTCAACATTCAGCTCTTCCAGTAATTGCTTTGACTGTTTTGCTTGATGTTCAAGTTGCGAGAAAGTCATCGCCATTTGCATCGTAGAGGCAGCAATAGCAGCGAGAACTTCTAGGTTCCGAGCAGGAATATTCGCGAAGACATCAGGTTTTAGGCTGTCGAGGGTTAGTACCCCTAACAATTTGTCACCAAAAAGAAGAGGCAAACCCATACAGGCATGCATGGGCAAATCGCCGTCGTGGTCGATCAGTAAGCCATCGAAAGGATCAGGCAATGAGCTATCCGCATCAAAACGAACTGGAGAACGCGATGCACAAATCGCATCAAAACGTGGATGTTCTGAAATAATAAAGCGGCGACCGAATGTATCTCGACTGAGCCCTTGCATTGCGATGGGTACTAGCGTGTCGCCTTGAAGGCTTAAAAGTGCGACACAATCACACGTTATGGTTTTACGAATGGCATCGATTAAGCGATTGAAACGGTCTTGATCGTTCACACCGCTGGCTAAACCAATGGTCATTTCCATGAGAGTGGATGCTGAGATATCTTGCATAAAGGGCTCATACTGTTTGTATTTTTATACATGGTAGAGTCTTTATGACATAAAAAAAAGGTCTTTTTGACTAAAGTTTGAAGAGGGTTTTTGAAGGGATGCTAGGCACAACAAGCTTTCGCATGTTGGCACCGTTTGTGCAATGTGTCCATTGCGTGTTGTCTATATGACTGAATATCTGACCCATCATTGATTTGAATCAATGAATGCGAATTTATCAGCCCACGTAATTCTCATAAAAATAGTAGCCACAGAGCTCATTGAGAAAGAATTAATATAAAGTCATCTTTAAATAAAATTAGTCAATTTGACACGAAAGGTCAAAAGGCTAAGTGTTCGGAGTAAATCAATGCTAAACAATCTACATATCAACATCATCAAATCGACGATTCCTCTTTTAGAAAGCGCAGGCCCTGCTTTAACTCAACACTTCTATCAACGTATGTTCATGCATAACCCTGAATTGAAAGATATCTTCAATATGACTCACCAAAGAACCGGTCGCCAAGGCGTGGCACTGTTTGAAGCTATCGCGGCTTATGCTAAAAACATTGAAAACCTAGCAGCGTTAACCTCAGCGGTTGAGCGTATTGCACAGAAACATACAAGCTTTAACATTCAGCCTGAGCATTACCAAATCGTTGGCCTTCACCTAATTGAAACACTGCGTGAATTAGCTGCTGATGCATTCACACCAGAAGTAGAAGAAGCATGGACAGCAGCTTACCTATTCTTAGCTCAAGTATTTATCGACCGTGAAGCGGAACTTTACCTACAGCGCAAGCAAGCTGTTGGTGGGTGGGAAGCTGCACGCGCATTTGTAATTGCGGACAAAATTGAAGAATCAGCATTAGTAACAAGTTTCATCCTTCAACCAAAAGATGGCGGTGAGGTTCTGGATTACACACCAGGACAGTACATTGGTATCGAAGTGAAACCTGAAGGCGCTCAGTACAGCGAGATCCGTCAATACTCACTATCTGACAAACCAAACGGCAAGCAGTACCGAATTTCTGTGAAACGTGAAGGCCAAGGTCAAGAAACTCAAGGAGTAGTATCGAATCACATGCACGATACTGTTGCTATCGGCGATGAAGTTAGCCTATACGCGCCAGCGGGTGATTTTATGTACCAAGAGCGCAGTAAACCGGTAACGCTTATCTCAGCAGGTGTGGGTGTTACACCAATGCAATCAATGCTTGAGTTCTTAAACAACCAGCAGAAAAACGAACCTGTGCTGTACCTTCACGCTTGTGAAAACGTAGGTCAGCACTCTTTCACGACTCGTGTTAAAGACATTGTTGCCGATAAAGGTTGGGAAGCGAAAACGTGGTACATGAACAAAGGCGACTCTGTATGTGAGAACACACATCAAGGTCAAATGGATCTAGCATCTATCTCTGACACTAACGGCTTTGAAGAGAGTGATTTCTATATTTGTGGCCCTGTTGGTTTTATGAAGAACATCGTAGAACAGCTAGATGCACTTAAAGTTGACCGTTCTCGCGTCCATTACGAAGTCTTTGGCCCTCACGCTAACTTCTAATAGCTCTCGACAGTTCAATTGACACTCGCCTGAACTGTTACACCTTGCCTATACAAAGACCTCATATTGTGAGGTCTTTTTTCGCTTGGTTTATCCAGCGAGAGGTAATTGGTTATTGGAGTAGGGGTGGGAACCAAGGTGAGATCTTCTACCTTAGGTTTAAGACCGTTTGATCTTCTTAGACATATAATCTGTATCAAAAAACTCAGGCCAGTACATTTTCACATAGCCGCCCGCAACCCAAATCACCAAGATAGTCGCGATGGTTAATTCAAAGAAGCCGAATTTATGCAGCCAATACCATTGTGGGTATTCCGCGCCGAAAAACGTGGTTAGGCGGTGCATAGCAATGGCGCTGATCACGGATGGGAAGGTGACGGCAGCAATCGAAGGTTGGAATTTCAGACGCATTAATCGGATGTAACACAAGTAGATCAACAGTGTCATGGTGATGGCAATGCCAGC